>NZ_JBNPMC010000001.1:0-381143 GCF_050313795.1 Bariatricus sp. SGI.154 | reverse complement strand
GGCTTATGGCTGAACTGTTACAATAAATTTTAGAGTGCGCTCTAAAACTCTTGCGTTTTGTCGAGAAAAGTGGTAATATGTAAAAGATTTGAGAGATGATTTAGCGCGTTAATGTGCTGATTACAAATAAAATCCAATAAATGAAATACAACAGGCGACTATCTATCGAAAAACTGCTTGATTCATTTCAACACAGCTAGGATATAGAACGAACCTGCGATATCAATGGGGATATCTGTGTAGTACATATTGCTTTGCGCGCAATTGGTGCGAAGTGTATCTCCATTTGTAAGGCAGAACTCTAGCGAGCGGAATGTTTTCAAGAAGTTTTTTTATTTTGTAGAATTAGTCTGATGGAGGAGTGACTGATGAAATTCTATCCATTAACGGCACCGGCGCAGGATGCGGATGTGGTGTCTACCGAATATAGGTCTGCGCGGGAAATAGGGGTTATAAGATTAGGTGACAGGCATCTGTATTTCCGTAAGAGCAGAAAAGTGTATTACATACCGTATCAGGATATCCGCCGGTGTTTCCGCCGGGTGATGGCAGTGCCAATGCAGTTATGCTGCGGCAAGGGGAATCTGGAAGTGGAGAATCTTGTGATCTGGTGTGCAGAAGGAGAACTTGCTCAGATTCAACTGCCGGGAACACGGGCAGCAAAGATTCTGATGGAGGAATTGAAAGAAAGAATTCCGGATGCAAGTTTCACCTGTCCGGACCGTCAGCCGGAAGAGTGAGGAACATGGACTCATGTAAATGAACTGCCTGAGACAGATTAGGATGGAGTAGGTAAAGTGTGAAGATATGGGAGGGAGAATATGGAGGAGATGAACACCCTTAAGAAGGTGCTGAGATCTTACGAGGCTTATTACAATGTGAACCGTGATACTGCAAAGCTTCCATTCGTGGCTGAAGCAGTGTTTCGTTCTCATGATGAGCAGTTTTTCCTGATGAGAAGTGTGAAATTAGGAGAGGCTGAGTCAAACGAATATGTATTTTTTGCAACATCGGATCATCTGGATGTTGGAGAACTGCGAGAATTTGATGAGGCAGCATGGAGTGAAGGTCTTGCTCGTGTGAAACCTCATTCGAATCATAGAAATACCGACATTACGCTGGTGATATTGGGAAATACAGTCACAGCAGAGGCATTTGCATTAGTACCCCAATTACAGCATTATAAGAGTTATCGTTTTGGCTTCCAGGGGTGGAGCCACTATCGACTGATTGTTTTGGAGGAATCTTCCGGGCGTATGGCCTATAACCGCCAGGGCCAGAGTCTGAAGAAACTCTTTAGCAATATATTTCAATAAATCATTATAGATAAAGGAGAGGGAAAAAATGACAGCAATACTTATTATTCTTGTAGCGATTGTTTTGCTTGTGCTTGGCTATGTTGTCTATGGTTCCTGGCTTGCAAAACAGTGGGGGATTGACCCAGGGAAAAAGACCCCTGCAGTAGAAATGGAGGATGGCGTTGACTACGTTGCCGCTAAGCCTGCAGTACTGATGGGTCATCATTTTTCATCTATCGCGGGTGCAGGACCGATTAACGGACCAATCCAGGCGGCAGTATTCGGATGGGTTCCTGTATTTTTATGGTGTATCATCGGTGGTATCTTTTTTGGAGGACTTCAGGATTTTGGTTCTCTGTTTGCATCGATCCGACACAAAGGAAAATCTGTTGGTGAGATCATCAGAGATTCCATGGGACGCAGAGCGCAGAAGTTATTTACAATATTCTCACTGCTGGTACTGATTCTGGTAATTGCTTCTTTCGTAAATGTAGTAGCAGGTACTTTCATGAGTGATCCTGGTATTGTAGGTATTACGACGAGTCCTACCGGTAACCAGACGACAGCGATGATTTCGGTACTGTTTATCGTGCTGGCAATTATCTATGGTATCGCAACAAATCGTTTCGGCATTAAGACATTGCCGGCAACGATTGCGGGTATTATTGGTATCGTTCTGATTGTCGTTCTTGGTCTGAACTTTGGTCTGGCTATGGGACGAGTTGGATGGATTGTTTTCATTGGTATATATATCTGTGTGGCATCACTGGTTCCTGTATGGATCTTGCTTCAGCCTCGTGATTATCTGTCCAGTTTCCTATTATATGGCATGATGATTCTGGCTCTGGCTGGTATCCTCTTTTCCGGAGTTGCCGGAACTGCTACATTCAACATCCCGGCATTTACAGGATGGACAACAAGTATCGGTACACTGTTCCCGGCGCTGTTTATCACAGTAGCCTGCGGTGCATGTTCAGGTTTCCACAGTCTGATTTCTACCGGGACTTCTTCAAAACAGCTTGCAAATGAAAAGGATGCAAAACCGATTGCTTATGGTTCTATGCTGATTGAGTCTGCGTTAGGAATCGTAGCACTGATTGCGGTTGGCATGGTATTTGATAAATACACCGGCGGCGAGTTTGGCGGACCTCCGGCAGCATTTGCAGCAGGTATCGCTACCATGTTCTCTGATGAGACGACCGGTACATATCATACAATCTATGCACTGTTAACATTGGCTGTATCCGTATTCGCGCTTACCAGTCTGGATACAGGAACTCGTCTGAGTCGTTTCATGTTCTCAGAATTGTTCTTGAAAGAAGATGAGGCTACATGGAAGGATGCAAAGGGCGTGCGTAAATTTCTTGCACATCCACTTGTTGGAACCGGATCAATGGTTCTGATTGGATGTATCCTCGGCGGATTGAGCCTGAGCCAGATCTGGGGACTGTTCGGAGCAGCAAACCAGCTGCTTGCAGGTATCGCTCTGATGGCAGTTGCTGCATGGCTTGGTAATGCAGGTAAGAACAATAAGATGTTCTTCGTTCCTATGATATTCATGCTGGCTGCAACACTGACCAGTCTGCTGATTACGGTTAAGAATAAGATTGTAATGATCGGTGCAGGTGCTGCTCTGTGGGGTGACTGGTTCCAGTTGGCATTCGCGGCAGCGATGGCTATTCTGGCGATTGTTCTGGTGGTAGAAGGTGTGAATACATTTAAGACACAGGCGGCTAAGAAATAAGGAAAGTTAAAAAAGGGACACGGCAAATTTAATTGGGGACGGGGGAAATTGAAAAAACCCACGTCCCCAATTGGATTTGCCGTGTCCCTTTTTAAAGCAGGTCTCTCAGAACGTCCTCTACCGAATCGGTCACATCTGTAGCATAGTCGGATATCCCCGGCGCGCCATCAGACATTGCGTAACTGGTGCCGGCGAACTGCAGCATCTCCGTATCATTATACTGATCGCCGAAAGCCATACATTCCTCCGGCTTAATCCCAAGATGTGCCGCCAGATCAGCAAGAGCCGTGCCTTTATTGGCATTCGGCGCAATAAAATCAATCCATGCATATCCGGAGGTGACGACCTTAATCTCTTTCGCAAACCGTTCTTGAAAATAAGGCTGAATATCTTCCGTGCCCCGGAAATCGCAGATGGCTATCTTTAGAAATGGTTCTGTTACCTGTGCCAGATCATCTACAACTTTCAGGTCATAGCGCAACACGTTTTGGACGTGTTCGATAAATGCGGAATCTTTAGAATCGGTATAGCATGCGAATTCGCAGGATAGAACGCAATGGCATCCGCCATATTCTTTGACTGCACTGAATATGCGAAGCCCGAGATCGCGATCAATTAATCCTTTGGAGATCACTTTGCCGTCACAGATACACAAAGATCCGTTCTCCGCAATGTAGCAGATATCATCTTTGACGGGGGCAAAGAGAATCCGCAGGTTGTAAAGCCGGCGTCCGCTGGCAGCAGTAAAGAGAATCCCTCGCTTCTTTAATTCGCGGATCATATCGAAAAAGTTAGGATTCAGATCCTGCGTTCCTTCCTTCAACAGAGTTCCATCCAGATCACTTGCAATTAGTTTTATCATCAGTATCCCCTTCTTTAAAATGCTTTTTAGTAATGCTTTTGCACAAGGTGTGTTGCTAATTAAGCACTTAGATATTATAATATAAAAAGAAGATGAATGGAAGAGAGGTTATATAAATGAAAATAGGAATCGGAAATGATCATTCGGCAGTAGATATGAAGAATGAGATCGTGAAATATCTGGAAGAATTGGGATATGAAGTTGTGAATTATGGAACGGATACGCATGAAAGCTGCCATTATCCGATATATGGAGAAAAAGTTGCAAGAGCGGTAGTAGCGAAGGAGGTAGACCTTGGAATCCTGATCTGCGGAACCGGAGTTGGAATCTCCCTGGCAGCGAACAAGGTGAAGGGAATCCGGGCGGCAGTATGTTCCGAACCATGTACGGCAAGATTCACCAGACAGCATAATGATTCGAACATTCTCGCGTTCGGGGCAAGAATCATCGGAATCGAGACGGCGAAAGAGATCGTGAAGGCATGGCTGGATGCTGAGTTCGAAGGCGGACGCCATCAGACAAGAGTAGATATGATTATGGCATTGGAGAACGAATAAGAATGAAGATAGAAGGAATCATATTCGATGTTGACGGAACCTTGTGGGATTCGACAGAGCAGGTTGCGATTTCATGGAATCAGGCAATCAGAGAGAAGTCGCGACTTGACAGAGTTCTGACAGCGGATGACCTTAAGAAGGAATTTGGCAAGCCGTTGGATGAGATTATGGACGATCTGTTCCCGGAACTCAGTGCAGAAGAGAAAGACCAGTTGGCTGATCATCTATATAGATATGAGAATGACTGGGTAGAAAAGGCGCCTTGTATCTTATATGATAAGATGCCAGAGACAATTCGTGAATTAAGCAAAGAATACAGACTGTTCATTGTCAGCAATTGCCAGGCAGGATATATAGAAGCATTTTTGAAAAATACAGGTCTTGAGGCTTATATTACCGATTATACATGTCCTGGCGACACGGGCAGATTAAAGGGCGAGAATATTCGAATCATCATGGAACGCAATGGGATTCATAAGGCAGTATATGTCGGAGACACGCAAGGGGATGCGGATGCATGTAAAGAAGCAGGGATACCGATGATATTTGCGGCATATGGCTTTGGACAGGTTGCAGGGGAATATCCGGTGATCCATTCGTTTGATGAACTGATAGATCTGAATTATGATGCAATATCCGGTGAATAAATGCCAGAATTGTGATAAAATAAAATGATAACCGGAATGACATAAATATCCAGTTGATCGTTAGAATATAGATGGAAGTAAAGAAGACAGGTAAGACAGAGATGAGTACAGAGAAATTAAGTGCCAATGAGATTAAGACAAAAAACAGACAGATGATATACAGTTATATCAGAGAGCGGGGCTCCGTGTCGAAACAAGATATTGTTGTGGATATGCAGTTGAGTTTGCCTACGGTTACCTCGAATCTGGAATTTCTGAAAAAACAGGGATTGATTGACACGTCTCGGAAGATTAAGAACACCGGCGGGCGCAATGCGACTGCATTTACCTATATTGAGAATGCAAGACTAGCGATTGGTGTTGATATTACGGAACGCCATATTAAAGCAGTAGCAGTAAATCTATCGGGGGAAATTGTGAGCCTGGTAAGGCGGCGTATAAAGTTCGATCTGGGAGACGATGCATATCTCAAAGAGATTGGCGAAGTTGTAGAATGCGTAAAAAAGGAATCAGGTGTAAAAGAGGAAAATCTGTTAGGAGTGGGAATCTCTGTTCCGGGACTGATTTCAGATGATGGTGAGTATGTAGCGTATGGTCTTACTTTGGATTTCACAGGATATAAGAAAAAAGAAATAGCCAAATATATACCATACAGGAGTCGGCTGATTCATGATTCTTATGCGGCAGGCTACGGAGAGACCTGGAGTGATCAACGCATACGTAATGCTTTTTATATTAGTTTAAGCAATAGCGTAGGTGGTGCAGTGATTATTGACAATGCAATCTATGAGGGCAATACGCAGAAGGGCGGCGAGATTGGTCATATGACTGTCGTGCGGGATGGAGGCGAGCAATGCTATTGCGGAAAGCGTGGCTGTTTTGATACCGTGTGCAGGGCAGGCAATCTGGATCAGTATACGGATGGTGATCTGGAAGAATTCTTCAACTGCCTGAAAGCGGGAGATGAGAATGCCCGGAGATTATGGGATGCTTATCTGGATGATCTGGCAATGGCGATTCACAATATTAAGATGCTGTTTGATGGGGATATCATACTTGGCGGTTATGTGGGAGCATATATTAAAGACTATATGAAGGATCTGTGCCAGCGCGTAGATGCAAGGGATCCTTTTGAGGATCGATCAGAAGAATTCTTGATTGAATGTCAGTATAAAGTAGAAGCGGCTGCAGCAGGCGCGGCGCTGTACTTTATTGATGAATTTTTTGATCATATTTAGAGACGTGGTCTGAAATCTATGGGACGTTATTAATTATCGGTTGTAAAAGATAATTGATGATGTCCCATTTATAATTATTCGGTATAATTGCTTGGGGTAAACTCTTCGATGGCTGACTTGGAACGAGAAGTGCTATTGTGCAATATCGCTAAAAATGACAGTGATATTTTTCCTAATATGTAAATTGACAGAAAGCAGTTTTAGGTTTATTATTTAAATAAGTTTTATAAAACACGTTTAAATAATAAAAGATGAACAGGAGGAGCACAATGGAATATTTATTGGGGACCGATATCGGTACATCCGGAACAAAAACAGTATTAATGAATACGGAAGGAAAACTGATTGCACAGGATCTGCAGGAATATGATGTCCTGACTCCAAAGCCGCTGTGGGCAGAGCAGTGGCCGGACGTATGGTATGAGGCAACGAAGGATTCTATCCGCAATACGGTTGCTAAGGCAGTAGAGGCAGGAGTTAAGAGCGAAGAGATCAAAGGTATTGCAATCAGCGGTCTGTATGGAGGATCTGGTATTCCGCTTGATGAAGAGATGAAGCCAATCCGCCCATGTATGATCTGGATGGACAGAAGAGCAAAAGAAGAGACGGAATGGGTGCTTGAGAATATTGGAGAAGAGAAACTTTTAGAGATCACTCACAACGGAGCCGATCCTTATTATGGATATACAAAGATTCTTTGGATGAAGAATCACGAGCCAGAGAACTGGGCGAAGACTAAGCTGTTCTTGCCTCCGAATGACTATGTGATCTATAAACTGACCGGAGAAGTTGCAATTGATTATTCTTCCGCAGGAAATATCGGTGGAATCTTCGATATGAACACACGTACATGGTCTGAAGAATTAATGGATGCTATGGGAATCCCATCATCTATGATGCCGCAGCGTATCGTAGAATCTACAGATATCGTAGGCGGAATGACAAAAGAGATCGCAGAAGATCTTGGACTGTGGGAAGGTCTTCCGGTCATCGCAAGTGGTATTGACTGTGGTGCAGCGAATATCGGACTTGGCGTATTCGAGTCTGGCGTATATGCAGCAGCAATCGGTACTTCTATGTGTGCGGCATTGATCTCTGACAAGCCTGTAAAAGGAAAAGGATTGATTATCTGGCCATATCTGTACGATGCTAAGAACCTTTCTTATTATTTTGCAGGTGGCAATACGGCAGGTGCGATTGTAAAATGGTTCCGCAACACATTGTGCCAGTGGGAGATTGAAAATCAGAAGAATGGCGGACCAAGCATGTACGACGTGCTGAACGGACAGGCAGAGCAGATTCCGGCAGGAAGTGAAGGACTTGTGGTACTTCCGTACTTCATGGGCGAGAGAAGCCCGGTATGGGATTCCGATGCAAAAGGAACGATCGTAGGTCTGTCATTGACACATACAAAAGGTCATCTGTACAGAGCGTTCTTAGAAGCGGTTGCTTACTGCCTGCGTGATGCAATGGAAGCGACAGGAGAGGACCTTGGCGAGTATATTCTGATCGCTGGTGGAGTAACGAAGTCCAAAGTATGGAGACAGATCTTCGCTGATGTAACAGGCTACCCGGTTGTATGCCCGATCTATGATGTTGAGGCGAATATGGGTGATGTTATGCTGGCTGGTATCGGAACTGGAATTCTTACATATGAAGAAGTGAAGAAGTGGCAGGTTCTGGATGAGAAGATCATGCCGAATCAGGAGAACCATGAGAAGTATAATGAGTACTTCAGATTGTATAAGAGCATTTATCAGCATTTGAAAGAAGATATGAAGGATCTGACGAAGGTTCGGTAGGATTCTTTTGGGGGATGTTGGTGTGTGGAGGGCGGACGTCGCGAGTGTGAGCCATGGGCGGCTTGGGGGCGGAGCCTTTCGTTGAGAATATGTAACAGCAAAACGAGCGATTATTTCGTAACCGGGCATATTCGCCGTGAGCCCTTGATGGCCTCACGACTCAGATGCCCTCTCAGATTGAATTTGAGATTCAATCTTCGTACGAAATAATCGCTCGTTTTGCTGTAACATATTCTAAAACGAAGGTCAACGCCCCCAAGCCGCCCATGGCTCACACTTGCGCCTGGCGCTTCCAATGGACCAGCCGCATCCCCTGTGGGGAATCCGGCGGGATGCGCTGGAACGGTGCTGGCGATATAGCAGTGTGGATAGGGGAATTTAGAATATGAGAATATGTTATTTGGCTAATGGGGTTTCGCGTGCATTCTAACTGGAATCCCTGCCGGTAGATGGCGCAGAAGACGGGAAGGGGGATTGATTCCGGAGGTTAAGCGAAGCCTCGGAGGAATCAATCCCCCTTCCCGGCTTCGGTCACCAACTATAAAATTCCTTCTTATTTCGTTATCCTTGCTAGCATCAACTTATGCTGAATTGCCCCTTGATAATTCTTCTGCATTTCAAGTATCTCGTCCAGTCTCTTGGACGCGCTCTCATAATTCTTAAGTCCGATTTCGCTCAACGCAATCAGATATTTGCAATAGATCATGTTCCGTTCCTGGATGTTGCTTGGGAAGACTTCCAGTTCCGGCAGGGATACGGCGAAGTAATCGTAGGTTACTTTGTCGAAGAGGTGTTTTTCGCCGAATGCTTTCAACTGGTGATATGCTTTCATTGCTTTATCTGTCCGTCCCAAGGCTTCGTTTGCCAGACCCTGATATAGGATGGTGTCGGATGGCTGGTCGTTATAATACAGAACTACGGATGGCTCTTCCAGACCGGTGGATGCTTTTTCAAAATAAGCGACGGCTTTAGTCTCGTCACCTAATTCCCGGTAGCACTGTCCGATATAGTACTCGGCAATGTTATCCTGCACATTCGGGAGTTTGCCCTCGCCAAGATTATCTGGATATGTTAGGGTCTGAGTGAGGAGTTCAATTGCAGTATTATAGTTGTGCTGTTCCATCTTAAGGAGCGCTTTTTCTGTCAAAGCATATCTGTACTGGCCGCTTACCTTGCCTTCGCCGCCCTCCCAGGGGTGGAAGATATGGCTTCTTAAGCAGGCGAGTGCTTCGTCATACTGTCCGGTTTCGTTTAATAATGTAATATATTCCAGGTAGAGGACGTCGCGGGATTTGACAAGTTCTGGATATTGCTCCAGAGTTTCCAGCCGTTCTTCTACGGAAATATGATTCTTAGCGGCAAGCTGATCGTATTCCAGTAAAAATCTTGGATATGCAGGATCAAGCGTAAGTGCCTGCTTCATGAATTCCAATGCCTTCTTGGAGTCGTTACGTTTGTTATAGTAAGCAATCGCAAGATTGCGGTAGGACATGGCATACTGGTCATTCTCTTGGATGGAGAGCGTCCAATGTTCGATTGCTGCCTCATATTGCTTCTTATCATAGAGCAGGTCGCCAAGATAGTGATGAGCGAACGGTGCTGTTTTCATCTGTGCAATCGCAGTGTTCAGTATCACAACTTCTTCGATTCTGTTCGGGAAGCAATAATCCGGGTTCGCCGCTTCGGCTTTGGCAAAGGCTTCTTCTGCCGCCTCGATATTCTGCAGTTTGGTATGTACATATCCCTCATAATAGAAGGTCATAGGATTCGCATCCGTAGCAGAGGTAAGGATGTTCAGCGCATCCTGATAGAAGCCAGCCTTGATATAATCAAGGGAAAGCGTCAGATAATTGTGCGCCGGTGTCCGCATAGCCGCCTTCCATTCTTCGAACTGTCCAAGCATCCGGAGGGAGTTGCCAGTGGCAGATTCCGCAAATAGTGTGCCCTTGGATAATGTGTGATCTGCGGTTGCTGTAAGCAGGCAATTCTCGTAGATGCATCCCATAGACAGAGGATCAATTGCAAGGCTTTCTTTCAGAAGAGCCGAACTGTCCTTCCCTAATGTACGCAGAATGGCTGCTTTCAATGTTCTTGCTTTCATATTATGCCAGTTGCGGATCATAGACTGGTCGATGAATGCAAGCGCTTCCTCGTACGCATGTTTCTTGCAGCTAAGAGCAGCAAGCCAGTAGAATCCGGCACTCTGAGTCTCGTGACTCCAGGTGGATTTGTAAAATGCATCAAAAGCCTCATCCTCCCGACCAAGATAATAAAGTGCAAGCCCTAAGTTAAAGTAACATTCTCCGTAATATGGATTCGGATTCTTCCAGGTCTGTTTCTCGATTGCCCGTTCAAAATGAATCCGTGCCGTTTCAAAATTGCCTCGTTTTAACTGCAGAAGTCCGTAGCCATTGTTAAGGCGGATATCAGAAGGGTCTCTGCGTAATCCTTCCTCATAGTAGTCTGCCGGTTCATAGGTTGCATGGCGGTACTGCTCCAGATGCTGTGCGCCAAGGAAGAGTTCTTCGGTAGATTTTAATTCGGAAGGAGCCCCTAATGGTTTTGCCGGATCTGGAGTTGGCTCTAATTCTTGCTCTTTGGCAGTGTATGACACTAAGGTGCGCCCCTCTGCGGTAGTAACCGTTACGGTGCATCCACTCTCGTCTTGCAAAGTGGTAGCAAATGAAGCCTCAAAATGCTCCTTTGGAGAGGTATCGATTACAGTTTCATATAATGTGCCATCCGGACCGGTAACGGCAAGACGTAGTCCCTGGTAATTGCCGGAGGTATACAGAAGGATAGAGCCGCTGCCGTCTGCGATCTCAAGATTCACCATAGCATCCTTGGTGGCGTTCTTCACCCGTCCGACTCCTTTGTACGGCATAAAATATTGGGTAAATGTCTTCTCTTCATAAGGTTTCAGCCATGTGAAATCTGGCTGGTTATCTGCGAATACCCCCGTCATCAGTTCGATGTAAGGTCCATCTGTCTCGGTAAGGTTGCGGTCCCATGCACGACCAAAGTCTGCGTTACCCCAGGTCCACTGCTTCTTGCCAGGGGAGATGTGATGATCTGCCACATGCAGAAGACCTGCCTGTCTGCCTTCGTCATAATTGCCGATAAAATCATAGTCAGAATGAGCGGCCATGTATGAGGTCGGTACTTTGATGTTCTTATACATGGAAATATCGATTCCGGCAGAATAGTCATACTTGTAGTATTCTCCGGTGGCAATCGGGAAAGTGGATACTGCCCGTTTGCCGTGATCCATAACCGCATGAACATCCGGCGGAAATACGGAGTAAGTCTGGTCGTTCACCGGAACAGCCGGGTTCGCCCACCATAGGAAGGTCTGCGGTGTATCGGTATTGTTGAATAACTGTCCTTTGATCTCGATGTAGGCTTTGTCGGGATAGAGAGTGAATGCAGCCATTCCCTTGGTTCCATACATCTTATCAATCTCGCTGACGTACACCGTCGCGGAACCATCCTCGTTCTCTTGATAAGAACAATCTACCGGAGAATAGGTGCTTGGACGGTGGTGCTGCGGCCAGTTGAACTCGATTCCGCCCGAGATCCATGGACCGGTTAATCCCACCAGTGCCGGTTTGATCACATGATTATAATAGACAAAGTCATAATCGTTCGTCTTATCGTAAGCTCTCTGGATTCTTCCGCCAAGTTCCGGGAAGATCATGACTTTCAGATAATCATTTTCCAGGAAAATGGCACGATAACTGACATCTTCCTTCTCATCTGAGATCTTCTCGGTTACAGGTAATGGATAGACACGCCCGGTGCTGCCCTGGTAAGCGCGGTTTTCGATGAACAGCGGTCCCTTTTCTGGCGGATATACCTTATAGGTTGGAACGATAACAGATTCTTCCCATACTTTTGTGTTTGTAATTGTTTTCATGATATGTCTCCTTTTTGAATAGTCACGTTGCTTTTTATGAACTTAACTTATCACATCGGGAGATAAAAAAGAATATCATATCTTTAGTAATGATGGACAATATTCCATAGTTTTGCTATGATGAAGCCATGATGAATGAATTAAGAGATCAAGAGAAAAAACAAGATGGATTCAAGGACGAACAGTATATTATTATTCCTACGGAATCATTTGCTAATTATGCAAGGCATCCCCTGGTGCGTTCGCTGTATCTGACGGATATCGGGTTCTTCCCGAAGGCGCGCCACCATTACAGAGAAAGGGAGGAAGGAACAGAAGAATATATTCTGATATATTGTATTGAAGGGGAGGGGTATATTCATGTAGAGAATAAGAAGTACCGGATTCGAAGGAAAGAGGCGTTCTGTATCCCGAGTAATAAGAAACATCGGTATTACGCCAGTGAGACGGACCCGTGGAGTATTTTCTGGGTTCATTTTAAAGGGGAGAATACCGTGCATTTTCCATTGGAAGAGTGTGAAGTGATACAGATTAATTCAAGACATGCGGAGAATCGGATCATTACGCTGTTCGATGTGCTGTTTCGAGTTTTGGAGAGGAACTATACGTTGGGAAATTTTATCTATATCTCCCAGGTTCTCTCCCTGATCCTTGCGGAAATATATTTCCGTGAGAAGGTGGATGAGGTGAGCAAGCAGAATCGGCATATTACGGCAATCGTCAGATATATGTATAAGCATCTGGATGAGAATCTGAAACTTGAGGATCTGTCCAGGGAACTACAATTATCTAAGAGTTATATTAATGCGGTATTCAAAAAATATGCGAACCGGGCACCGATTGATTTCTTCATTAATCTGAAGATGCAGGAGGCGTGCAAACTTCTGAAATCTACGGATATGTATATTGTGGAGATTAGTCAGAGCCTGGGGTATGAGGATCAGTATTATTTTTCGCGGATATTCAAAAAGGTAATAGGGGTGTCGCCGACGGAGTATCGGAATGGAGATTATATCCAAAAGCAGTAAGATAGTCCATCAAATAGGTGGATAATTTATTTTAGTACGGAGGAAAACACGGTAATATGGTCTTAAGATCAGTCGAAACAAGGAGGTAAAATTATGAAGTATGAGATTCCGAAGAAGATGATAGGGATGAAACTGCCGGGCGGCGCGCAGGTTGAGTGTGTGGAGCAGGAAGTACCGGTACCAGGGCCGGGACAGGTGCTGCTTAAGATGAAAGCGGCGAGCCTCTGCGGAAGTGATCTGAAGTATATCTATTATGAGCATACGGATAAGACTGGCGGCGCAAGGTATGATAATGTGATCGCGGGGCATGAGCCAAGCGGACAGGTTGTACAGGTTGGAGAAGGCGTGCTTGATTTCAAAGAGGGAGACCGTGTTGTAGTGTACCATATCCAGGGGTGCGGATACTGTGACGAGTGCAAGAAAGGATTCTTTATTAACTGTCAGCAGCCAGAAAGACGTGCCTATGGATGGCAGAGAGACGGTGCATTGGCAGAGTATATGGCAGCAGATGTATCCGCTTGCATCCATTTGCCGGATTTCCTTACGTATGAGGATGGCGCGATGATTGCGTGCGGATTCGGTACGGCGTATCAGGGACTCTTAAGAGCCAATGTATCAGGCAGAGACCGTGTATTAGTGATGGGGCTTGGCCCTGTGGGACAGGCTGCCCTGATTCTTGCTAAGGCGATGGGTGCAGAGACGATCGGTATGGATATATCGGAGGAACGACTAGAGATGGCGAAAAAGATCGGTGCAGATCAGGTGTTCTTAGGGGATGATGACGCGGTGAAGAATGTGATGGACTATACTGGCGGCAAAGGTGTCGAGGTTGCGGTAGACTGCTCCGGAAGTAGCATTGGTCGTCACAGATGCCTGGAGGTGGCAAGAATGTGGGGGCAGGTTGTGTTCCTTGGCGAGCAGGGCACGGTGACTTTCGAGCCAAGTCCGCTGCTGTTGCATAAGAATCTGACGCTTCATGGTTCCTGGGTTACTTCTGTGGGTAACATGGAGCAGCTTGTGGAGTTCTTAGACCGCAAGAAGATTCATCCAAGCCAGATTATTACGCATCGTTATCCGTTAAAAGAGACAGAGGAAGCATACCGCGTATTTGCAACAGGCAAGACGGGCAAAGTGTGTGTGAACATGGAGATGGAATAGGTCTGCATACGATGTGGCATGAGACAGGAGAATCTGGTGGTGAGATAGTATGGATAATGTGAGCAGATTACAGGCATGGCTGAAAGAGACTCCTTATGAGGGAGTGATTCTTGGCAGAAGAGATAATTTCAAATGGATCACGCAAGAGAATGCGAATGCGGTGGTGACGAATGAAGAGGTTGGCATTGCGTTTCTGATTATCCGAAGAGATGGGACGATCGATCTGGTGGCAGACAGCAGCGATTGCCCGCGGATGGAGCAGGAACAGAACGCTTTGAAGGCAAGAGGCATTCTGGTGCCGTGGTATGAGACGGTGGGGCATTTCTTGGAGGAATATTGCGAGAAGGAGGCCTTGGAAGGGAAGTGTTATGCTTCCGATACCGGGATTGTTGCTACGGATCATGTGCAGAGCGACCTTGTGGATCTTCGGATGTTGTTAAATGCGACTGAAGTGGAGCGGTACCGGCAGATTGGGCAGGAGTGTGCGGCAATTGTAGAAGGAATCGTGAAAGAAGCGCGCCCCGGTCAGACGGAAGAGGAAGTAGCGATCGAACTTAAGAAGCGCTGCATCGAACGTGGAATCAGTCCGGATTGCGTGCTGGTCGGAAGTGATGAGCGAATTCTGAATTACAGGCATCCCGTGCCGACAGATAAAGAGATCAGGCATAGTCTGATGGTGGTCTTAGGCGGTGAAAAATATGGTCTGAATATCAGCATGACCAGAATGGTATATTTCGGAGAGGTCCCGGAAGAGATCCGAAAGCGAATGAAGAAGACGCAGTATGTATTCGCGGCTATGCAGAATCTGATGAAGGATGGGATGGAATATCAGGAATACTGGCGGCAGATTCAGAAGGTATATGAGGAGGTCGGATATCCTGAAGAGTGGAAGATGCATCATCAGGGCGGACCTACGGGCTATGGCTGCAGGGAATTCGTGGTAAATCCATCTACAAGGGGAACTCTGAAGGAAGGACAGGCATACGCATGGAATCCGACGATTCAGGGAACGAAATGTGAGGAGACTACCTATCTGAAGGATGGAAAGGTAGAGATTCTGACCCGGACGAAGGAATGGCCGTGTACGGCGGTTCGGACTCCGTATGGGGAACTGGATGTGGCGGATATCCTTGTGAAGTAACTGAATATGGAATAGAAAAACGGGCTGTTGTTGACTTATGGTAATAGGGAGACGGCAGTCCGTTTGTCGATGGAAGAGATACATACTTTAGAAGCATCGCAGATGCGTTTTGCGAATGGCGCGGGCTGAACTGTTACATATCTGTTACATATCTTGTGAAAAATATATAGAAACATATTGCAATATTAAAATGACCATGCTATAATAACGACAGTTGGAAAAATACTTAAATAAACAGTTTAATAAAGTTGAGCAAAATAAAAACGATGAGACAGGGTACGAATAATTTAGAAGTAAAAAAACTGAATAGAAATCGCGTGTTTCGCTATGTGAATAGTCTGGATGAGACGTGTATGCCGGATATATCAGCAGCGTTAGATATGAGCGGTCCTACTGTTCTTACAATTATTAACGAACTGAAAGAGGCTAAAGTAGTTGAAGAGGTTGGCGAGTTCAAGTCGACCGGAGGAAGGAAGGCGAAAGCGATTGCATCTATAAAGGATGTAAAATATGCAATCGGTCTTGATATTACCAAGAACCATGTGAGTATTGTCTATACAGACCTGACTCAGACAGCAATGAAGCATGAGCGGATACATAAACCTTTCTTTTTTGCAGACCAGTATTTCCGGGAACTGCTAGAACTGATCCGGAATTTTGTGGCGAAGAACCAGATACCGGAAGAGAAGATAGAAGGAATCGGCATATCGGTGCCGGCGATTGTAGACACCGAGAGGCGCATCATAACACGGTCTCACGTATTGGGGGTGGAGAATGTATCGGGAGAAAAGTGGATGGAGTATATGCCGTATCCATGTGAACTTTTGAATGATGCTAATGCGGCGGCCATTGCGGAAAGCATCAGCGGCGACTGGCAGGATAATATGGTATATCTGTCTTTGAGCAATTCCGTGGGAGGCGCGGTTATCTTCGCGGATGCGATGAGCAGCAGAACCGGACTGAAGATTGGTCGCGGGAATGGACTTTTATATCTGGGAGATAACTGGAGAAGCGGCGAGTTCGGCCATATGGTGATTCATCCGGGAGGAAAGACTTGTTATTGTGGCAGAAAGGGCTGCCTGGATGCGTATTGTTCTGCGGTTAAGCTGGCGAATCTGGAAGCTGGCAATCTGGAAGCGTTCTTCCGTAAACTGGAGGATGGCGATGCGAAGTATCAGAGAATCTGGAGGGAGTACTTGAGAGATCTGGCAATTGCGGTGGATAACCTGAGAATGTGTTTTGACTGTGAAGTGGTACTTGGGGGCTATGTGGGGAATTATATAGAACCGTATATACCGCAGTTAAGAGCGATGATTGCAGAGAAGAACCTCTTCAAAGAAGGAGACTACGTCCGGGCGTGCCAGTACAGAAAAGAGGCATCTGCTTTTGGAGCGGCACTGTATCAGATTGAAAAGTATATATCCACAATCTAAATGTGGATCAGTATAGATTATATTCTAACATATATTTATATTATAGTAGAAACAGGAGGAGATTTCTTATGGAAGGAACAATGAAAGTAGCTGTAATGAATGGCATTGGCGAGATGGGATATACAGAGAGACCAATCCCGGTGCTGGAAGATAATGAAGTATTAGTAAAATTAGAGTACGTAGGAATCTGCGGAAGCGATATGCACTACTATGAGATGGGAAGAATCGGTGATTATATTGTAGAGCCGCCATTCGTACTGGGACATGAACCTGGTGGAGTCGTTGTAGAAGTGGGAAAAGATGTTAAGCATCTGAAGGTTGGTGACAGAGTTGCATTAGAGCCTGGAAAAACTTGTGGAAAATGTAAATTCTGCCGTGAAGGCAAGTATAACCTCTGTCCGGATGTTGTATTCTTTGCAACTCCTCCGGTAGATGGCGTGTTCCAGGAATATGTTGCTCATGAAGCAGACCTGTGTTTCAAACTCCCGGAGAATGTGAGCACATTAGAGGGAGCATTGATTGAGCCATTGGCAGTAGGCTTCCATGCAGCGAACCAGGGAGGCGCTCATGCAGGACAGACAGCAGTTGTATTTGGCGCAGGCTGTATCGGACTGGTATCTATGATGGCATTAAAAGCATGTGGCGTATCCAAAGTGTATGTCGTTGATATTATGGAGAAACGTCTGGAAAAAGCATTAGAACTTGGCGCAGATGGCGTGATCAATAGCAAAGAGGTTGATGTTCTTGAGAAAACAAAAGAACTGACAGGTGGAGAAGGATTCGATCTTGCAATTGAGACAGCTGGTACAGAGATTACAACCAATCAGGCAATTCAGGTGGTTCGTAAAGGATCTAACATTGTATTAGTAGGTTATGGTAAGACCGGAATGATGAATATGATGATGAGCCTTGCTCTGGATAAAGAGATTACATTCAAGACCGTCTTCCGTTATCGTCACATCTACCCGATGGCAATCGAAGCAGTTGCTCAGGGCAAAGTGAACCTGAAAGGAATCGCAACACATATCTTTGATTTTGACGATATCCAGACGGCTATGGACAGAAGTGTCAATGAAAAGGCAGAAATCGTTAAGGCGGTTGTAAAGATTGCCAAATAAATAACATTATGCAAATTATATAAAATTCCCGAAAAGATTTTGTTTGAAATTACGTCTTGTGTTCAAAGTGACGAAGGTATATAATTAAAACATCTTTTATGAAACGGTTTTATAAAACGCATAAACAAAAAAAGCGTGAAAAGAGACAGTGAATATCAAGGAGGAAGACAAGATGGGAATTATTGAAAGCATGAGACTGGATGGCAAAGCAATCTACGTAACAGGTGCAGCAAGCGGTATTGGTAAATGTGCAGCAATGGCATTTGCAGAGGCAGGCGCAGATGTAGCAATTGTAGATATTAATATGGAAGGCGCAGAGGCAGTTGCAAAAGAGATTGCAGAGGCTACAGGATCTAAGACAATTGCAATTCAGTGTGATGTTACAAGCCAGGAACAGGTTGAAGCAATGGTTGCAAAGGTTGTTGAGACATACGGCAAACTTGATGCATGCTATAACAATGCAGGAATCGCATTGAACGTTCCGGCAGAAGAGATGACATATGAGCAGTGGCTGAAAGTTATCAATATCAACTTAAACGGTGTATTCTTATGTGCAACAGCAGCAGGACGTGTAATGTTGAAACAGGGATATGGTTCTATTATTAATACAGCTTCCATGTCAGGACACATTGTTAATGTTCCGCAGCCACAGTGTGCATACAACGCATCAAAAGCAGGTGTTATCCTGTTGACCAAGTCTCTCGCTATTGAGTGGGCTAAGAAGGGTGTTCGTGTTAACTGCATCAGCCCAGGATATATCGGAACAGACCTGATTATGAATGCTCCACATCTGAAGCCATTGATCGAACAGTGGAATGCAATGGCTCCAATGGGAAGACTTGGAAAACCGGAAGAGTTACAGTCAATTCTGGTTTACCTGGCAGGAGATACAAGCACATTTACAACAGGATCTGATATCGTTGTAGACGGAGCGTTTACCTGCTTCTAAGGGATAACTTCTTACAATTAAGCAAGTTGTTCTACATATTAAGAGATAGCTAATAGCGAAGCTATAAAAAATATTATACTTTAAACAAGGAGGAAAAAAGTATGAAGAAAAAAGTTTTAGCAGCAATTCTTTGCGTAGCAATGGTTGCATCAATGCTGATTGGATGTTCTGGTGGATCAGACAGTTCATCTGATGACAGCGCAAGTGATGAAGGCGGTTCTGAAGGCGGCGGCAAGAAGATCGGCATCACAATCCAGAATATTGAGAACGCTTACTGGGCAGGTGTTATGAGCAAACTTCAGGAGATCCTGAAATCCGAAGGCTATGAAGCTACGATTGTTGGATGTGAAGAAAACTCTGCAAAACAGATTGAGCAGATTGAAAACTTTATCACATCAGGATGTGATCTTATCATGGTTCACCCGAACGATGCTGATGCTGTTGAAGAAGTATGCGGACGTGCTATGGACGAAGGCATTAAAGTTATGTGCTGGGATAACCCGATGGAGAATACCACAGCTAACTGGGTTCTTGATAACACAGAACTTGGAAAAGAGATCGGTAAGACAGCAGCAGCTTTCATTAACGAGCACTATACAGCAGATAACAAAGCTGAAGTTTGCGTAATTGGTAAGCCAGATACACAGGTTCTGTTAGAGAGACAGAATGGTATCGAAGCTGGTCTTGAAGAATTCTGCGAAGACAATTATGAGATCGTAGCTACAATCGACGGCGTTATTAACAACGAAGTTCAGTCCAAGGCTGAGACCGTTCTTCAGGCTCATCCAGATTGTAAAGTATGGGTTGGTGTAGGCGCAGGCGCTATGATCGGTTCTAACACAGCTCTTCTTGCTAAATACGGCGGAGCTGGCAAGATTCCGGAGGATTGCGGCGTTATCACAACAGATGTTACTTCTGAACAGTTAAACTCTCTTCAGGCAGGCGATGAGGCTGTTAGAGCTATCGTAGGTTTCGAAGGATCTAACACAGATACAGCACAGGCTTGTTTCGAGATGTTCAAGAGAATTCTTGACGGCGAAGACTTCTCAGCAGACAAGAATGTTTACAGACCATTATGCGAGATTAATGACGAGAATATCGAAGAGATCCAGGCAGGAATGTAATAGTTGTTAGAAACACAACTAGTAAATGATGAGATGGAGGTGGCTCATGCCGCCTCCAAATAATATAATCACGGGGGATGAATATGAGCGAAGAATATGTATTGCAATTACAGCATATAAGAAAAGAATACCCGGGTGTTGTTGCGCTGAAAGATGTTACTCTTGAGTTGAAGAAGGGTGAGATTCTGGCATTGATCGGAGAGAATGGTGCTGGTAAATCTACCCTGATCAAATGTTGTTCCGGAGCGGTTATTCCTACTTCCGGCAAGATCATCGTAAATAATAAAGAATTCACGAGTATGACACCTCAGCTTGCAGCGGAGAATGGAATTGCGATTATCTATCAGGAATTTAATAATGTAAAAGAATTATCTGCAGCAGAAAACCTGTTCCTGGGTCGTCCGATCAAGAAGGGAATGATTGTTGATAAAGCGGCCATGGAAAAAGAAGCGGCGAAGGCCTTTGAGAGATTGAACATTAAGATCAATCCAAAGACCTTGATGAAGAACCTTACGGTAGGTTATCAGCAGATGGTTGAGATTGCGAAGGCAATCCAGCAGAATGCAAAGATATTGATTATGGATGAACCTTCTGCTCCTCTTACGAGTGCAGAAGTTGAAAGTATGTTCAAAGTAGTAGAGCAATTACGTGAAGAAGGGATTTCGATTATTTATATCTCTCATAGATTGGAAGAGATATACCGTTTGTCTGACAGAATCCTTGTAATGCGAGATGGCGAATATGTTAAGACATTAATTACCAAAGACAGTCATGTTCAGGAACTGATCAAACTGATGGTTGGACGTGAATTGACAGAGTCTTATCCGCCGAGAGAGGATTGTATCAAAGAAGATGATGTACTCCTGGAATTAAAGAACGTTACTGGTAATGGAGATAAGAATATATCTTTGAAAGTCCGTAGAGGCGAGATCCTTGGACTGGGCGGACTAGTTGGAGCAGGACGTACTGAGCTTGCGCAGGTAATATTTGGCGCAGCGAAAAAAGAGTCAGGACAGATGATTTTTAAAGGAAAAGAAATTAACCCAAAGAGTCCAAGGGAAGCGATAGATTTGGGAATAGCGCTTGTGCCGGAAGACAGAAAACGTCACGGTGCGATGCTTGGCATATCTATTAAGAATAATATTAATATGCCAATCTATGAGAGAAATTCAAAACTGAGTGTCATTGATTCTAAGAAGGAATGGGAGATTGCTGAAAAATATCAGAAGAATATGGCAATTAAGACACCTACTCTGAATCAGCTTGTTAAGAACCTTAGTGGTGGTAACCAGCAGAAGGTAATCTTAGGAAGATGGCTTGCGGCTGATTCCGAACTGATTATCTTTGATGAACCAACGCGTGGTATCGACGTAGGTGCAAAATACGAGATCTATAAATTAATGAACGATTTAGTAGAAAAAGAAGGAAAGGCAGTTCTGATGATTTCTTCCGAGATGGAAGAATTAATGGGTATGTCTGATCGAATTATTGTTCTGGCAGAAGGCAATATGACTGGAGAACTCAGTAAGGAAGAGTTTAGCCAGGAGACGATTATGGCATTCGCATCAGCAGCCAAAGTTGAGGAGGTCTAATATAATTATGAAAGATAATAAAGTTGTAAATCAGATAAAGGATAAGGCAATCTGGGTCGTACTCGTAGTCCTGGTTATTGTCTTCACAATTGCAAACTCAAGATTTATTAGTCCTAGTAACTTGCTTACACTGCTTCGTCAGGTTTCTATGTACGGTATTGCCTCTATTGGTATGACGTTCGTTATCCTGCTTGGTGATATTGACCTTTCCACAGGTACGATTATTTCATTTGTGGATATCATCTGTGCTTACATGATGGTGAATATGGGTATGAACCCGGTTATTGCTGTTATTTTATCATTGGTAGCCTCAACATTGATTGGTGTATTGAATGGCTTTATGGTATCTACGATTGGTATCCCGGCTATTATTGCTACTTATGCAACCCAGACAGCTTTCCTGGGTCTGGCATATATCATCTGTGGTGGTATGCCGATTAGTGGATTCTCAAAAGGATTTGCTGTAATTGGTCAGGGCTATGTAGGCATTGTTCCGGTTCCGGTAATTATTATGGCTATATGTTTTGCAATTGGTTCCTTTATCCTGAACAAAACATATTTTGGTCGTTATTTCTATGCGGTAGGTGGTAACGTAGAAGCTGCAAGACTTTCTGGTATCCGTGTAGAAAGAATCAAGTACCTTGTATTTGCTATCTCAGGCTTCTTTGCAGGACTTGCAGGTATCGTAATGCTGTCCCGTACTGCTTCTGGTAATGCTTCAACCGGTGCCGACGGATTTGAGTTCGAGGTTATCACTTGTGTAGTATTGGGTGGTGTATCCGTTAGTGGCGGTGTTGGTAAGATGTCAGGTGTTGTGGCTGGTACATTTATTATCGGAGCGTTAAAGAACGGCATGGTACTTATGAATATTGATTCTTATACACAGAAGATTGTTCTGGGTGTTGTACTTGCTATTGCGGTTGGATTTGACTGTCTGCAGAATAAAAAACGTGCTAATTAATATTCAATATCATGATATTAATGAGACCTCGGCGGGTTTGCGCTGCCGGGGTCTTTTTTTGTTGTATAGGAAACTTTGTCCTAAAAAAGAAAGAGGTTCATATTGACATTGAATTGGTATTGATATACAATACCAATTAAGAGGAATTGTGTCAGGAATATTTTAAAGGGGATTGTGTATGAAGATATTTCAAAAAGGTTTCAACTATTCCCAGGATGGGGATGGCAACCGTCTGGTCTATCATCTGCAGGGCTGCAATATGCGGTGCCCCTGGTGTGCGAATCCGGAAGGAATGCCGATAGAAGGTGTGATTGTGGCGGATGAAGACTGGATATTAGAATCCATCTGTCCGCATCATGCAATTACCGGGAGCAATGTGAACCGGACAATCTGTGAGAGTTGTGAGAAGATGGAATGTATCACGGAGCATAGCACGAAGGGGATGTATCTGTCGTATGAGGAATTGACGGTAGATGAAGTCGTGGATGAAGTGCTGGCAAATGAGATGATGTTCTATGACGGCGGCGGGGTAACATTTACCGGAGGCGAAGTGACGGTTC
The DNA here is from genome assembly GCF_050313795.1 of Bariatricus sp. SGI.154. Classification (NCBI taxonomy): domain Bacteria; kingdom Bacillati; phylum Bacillota; class Clostridia; order Lachnospirales; family Lachnospiraceae; genus Bariatricus; species Bariatricus sp. SGI.154. The sequence goes on along the minus strand of NZ_JBNPMC010000001.1, from coordinate 358,015 downwards.
AGTTTGAAGAGATTAGAGAAGTCCTGAAACGATTGAAAGCACACGGAATACACACGGCGATTGAGACCAATGGAGCGCACGGGCGATTGGCAGAGTTGTTTCCATATATTGACCAGTTGATTATGGATTGTAAACTGTGTGACTCTAAGAAACATGAAGCGATGACGGGGATTCCGAGCGAGCCTGTGATGAAGAATATCCGGGAAGCGGCTAAGAAGCATCCGAGGCTTCATGTAAGAGTTCCTTTGGTTGGAGGCGTGAATGATAGTGAAGAGGACCGGGAGGCATTTCTTAGGTTTTTTGATGAGATTAAAGGTGAGAATGTGACCTTCGAGGTGCTTGCGTACCACGAATTCGGTAAAAAGAAATGGGCACAATGCGGAAGAGAATATCAGATGACAGAAAAAGCCTATGTGGATGATACAGTCCTAAAGTGTTTCCGTAAGGCGATTGCAGACATAGGCGCCTGTTATCGAAGGACATAGGCAAGAGGATAGGCATTGGTAAGAGGATAGGCATTGGTAAGAGGATAGGCACAGACAGGAAGATAGACATGGGTAAGAAGATAGATGGAGATAACGTTTAAGGAGGAGAACTGCTATGAGAATTGAAGAGATCCTAACCGCGCAGGAGATTACAGATCTGGCAAAAGAACGCTTCAAAGAAGAAAGGGCCACAGATCATTTGGAGGGCTGGTTTCTTGCAAAAGAGATTATGAGAGAATGTGACGAGAAGTTCAAAGATGATGTGGACAGTATCCGAATTGCCAGGACTTTGGTAGAAGTGGCAAAGAGAATCCCATTATGGCTCAGTGATTACCACATATTTGCAGGAACTCAGGACGATGCGTTTGCGAGATCATATGCATTGATCAATCCGGCGTTTTCTGTGGATTCATTTTCGGGGTATTGTGATCCGGTTGCGGTATTCGGTGATAGTGATCCGATTGGCGATATTACGCAGGAACGGATTGCTAACCTGAAAGAGTATAACAGTAATACGGAATTTGCGAAAGCGTTGTGCAAGGCTTATGATATCGCAGGTGACAATACCAGCGAAGCGATCTATTTTATTGAACAGGTGACAGGGCATCTGATCCCGGATATGCGGGGCGCGCTGAGAGATGGCGTCGAAAGTATGAAGGAGCAGATTGCAGATCATCAGGCGAAGGCGACAGATAAAAAGAAGCAAGATTATTATACGGCAATGAATATTTCCCTGGATGCCGTTCTGGTTATCGCTGACAGATATGCAGATATGGCGAGAGAGAAAGCAAATAAGTTGAATGGAAAGGATAAAGAACGATTCCTTATCATGTCGGAGACGCTTCGCAAGGTGCCAAGATATGGTGCGAAGAATCTCTATGAGGCAATTCAGTCGTTTATTCTGATGTGGCAGGTAATGTGTCTGGAGCAGACACCGAATCCATATGCATTCTCAGTTGGGAATGCGGACCGGATCTTTGAGCCGTATCGAAGTGCGGAAGATACGGATCGTGACATGACGGCAGCGTTATTGAAGCACCTGTTGGTGTTCTATAATGTAGCGGACAGAAGCTGGGCAATCTCTCAGAATCTGATCATTGGCGGTAAATCTAATACAGGAGAAGATTTGACGAATCCGACTTCCTATGCACTCCTGGATGCATATTATGACATGAATCTGCCGCAGCCGATTCTGTCTGTAAAATTGCATAAGAATACGCCGCAGGAGTTATATGAGAGTCTTGGAAGATTCTTGTTCACACCGGGCTGCCTTACCCCATCTTTCTTTAATGATGATTCGGTGTTCGAGATTCTGAAGGAGAAGAATCATGTAGCGCCGGAGGATCTGGAAGATTATTCGGTGGCAGGATGTCAGGAACCGCTGATCATGGGCAAAGACAATGGTAATACAACCAATAGCTGGCTGAATATGGCGAAGGTTCTGGAACTGAGTCTCAATGGCGGCGTATCAACCATCTCTGGCAAGAAGTTCGGAGGCACGAATGAAGAGAATGGCTGTAAGACAGAACTGGAAGTATTGCAGAATATCCGCTCTATTTTCTATAAGAATCTGGAGATTTACGTGAATCAGATGGTAGAATGTGCCAATGCGGCGTCAGAGGCAATCTCGATTCTTCAAGTGCCATTCCTGTCCACCATTATGGGTGGGATCGAAACAGGTGTTGATGTCAGAGATACGAAAGAACAAGGGACGAAATACAATGGAAGCGGTTGTCTGATTCATGGACTTTCCGTTGTGGCGGACTCCTTTATTGCCATTGATACTCTGTTAGAAGAACGACCGGAAGATGCAGGAAGGATGCTGGAGGCGCTTAGAGATAACTTCGAGCAGGACCCGGAGATGCAGCAGTATCTGTTGAAGGCGAAAAAGTATGGCAATAACATCGCGAGAGTTGATCATGAGGCGGCCGAGATTGCTAGCAGAGCCAGTGATCTGGTAACTTCCCAAAAGAACTATCTTGGCAATCCATTCCGTGCAGACTGGGCATCCCCATCTACGCATCTTCTGTATGGATACTGGGTAGGAGCGACGCCGGATGGAAGAAAAGCAAGAGAACAGTTGGGATATGGAATTGATCCGCTATATGGAGAAGCACATTCAGGACTAGGATTCAGGATTATGTCCAATATGAAACTTCCGTTTGAGAAAATGAATGGAGGCTGTGCATCCCATCTTGGAATTAATCCGAATTATTTCAAGACAAATACGTATGAAGAGAAGGGTGTGGAATTCCGGGATAAGATTATGAGACCGTTATTCTTCAACCCGAAGAAAGAGGGCATCTCTCCATTCTACTTATATGTCAATGTTACGACGCCGGAGATGCTGAGAAAGGTGCTTGCGAATCCGAAGAAATATGCTCCGAGCGGAGTCTATATTATGAGAATTCATGGTACATTCGTGAATTTTCTGGATCTGTCACCGGACATCCAGGAGGATATTATTAAGCGTCTTGACATGGAATCTACAAGTATGTAACATGGAGTAACCATAATGAAACCAGCAGTTTATCATGGAGTACTAGACAAGGAAGTGAAGGGCAACGAAGTCTGATTAATATGATGAGCCAAGAGAATCTATATCAGATTGTAAAAGAGAAGATCTATGACCGGATATTCCAGGGGAAATATGAGGATGGCGACCGGATACCGCCGGAGCGTGAATTGGCGGAAGAACTAGAGGTAAGCAGAGTCACCATTCGAAGGTCTCTGGAGGAACTGGAAGAGGAGCAGCTGATTCTTCGGGAGGTGGGCAGAGGAACGCGGATTACGTTTCATAATTGGGGCAATCAGGGGGAAATGGATATGATCGTCCTGATTGCTCCGGCTAAGAATCCGTTTTTTGCTAAATTCATCGCGCAGTTCCAAAGTTATGCTGAGGCGAAGGGGGCGCTTCTTCTGTATGTGGAGAAGCCGAGAACCGAAGAGTTAGAAGACTGCCTCTATCGCCTATATAAGAGAGGACTTCGCAATGTGGTAATCTGGCTTGAGGATCTCCCTGTCAATCTTAAGAAACTGAAACGTCTGCGGGCCATAGGCATGAATCTGGTGTTTTTTGACTCGGATAAGGGTCTGCCATATGCGGATTGTGTGACACTTGATAACCGGTTGGCAATCAAGACTCTCTACGGGGAACTGAAAAGATGCGGATATCAGAGCATCGGCTATGCCGGATGGGATCTATGGGATGTGTATAGCATCCGAGAGCGTGAACAGGCATATATCGAACAGGCCAAATGTGAGGATGTATTCCTGCGTGTGCCTTGGGAGAAACGAGGTAACAATGAAGCAATCGTGCGTAAAGTATGCAAGGATTACAAGGAAAAACTGCCAGAGGCAATCATCTGCAGTGATAGAGAGATGGGCGAGGCAGTATCCAAAGTTGTGAAGAAACTGAAACTGGGGATTCGGATTGCATCTGTGGATGAGGTGTCGAAGAACCGGAGAAGTGAGATTATTACCTATCAGCAGGATCTGGGGGCAATCGTAGAGAAAATATTCGGATGCCTTAAGAGCCAGTGCGAGGATGGGAATAAGTGGATGCCGGAGATCTATTGGATTGAGGGGATCTTGAGAGTGGGAATTTGAGGGAGAAATGTGAGTGATTGGAAGTGGACGGCGCCCCTCTTCGCCGTCCACTTCATAAACAACAACTCTTCATACTCCCAAATTCCCTTTACAGTTCCGCAATTGTGCAATCCCCATAAATGGATTTCCAATCTGCATCAAAATCAGCCACGGCCTTTTCGATATAAGGCTGCTTAAGCGCCGCCACAAGGATGGATGGGTCTAAGGTTGCGGTCTGCGCGCCTGCCAGATGAGCCTTGTTCACCTGTCCGGCATTCTTGAAACTTGCTGCAAGAATAGTGGTTTTATAATCGTACAGTGCGATCATCTCTGCAAAAGATGCGATAATGTCTTCCGGATCGAGTCCCATATTCTCCATGCGGTTGTAATAAGGCGCGATATAGTCTGCGCCAGCCTCCATAGCAAGAAGACCCTGCATCTTACTGTAGATTGCAGTGGCGGTGACATTCACTCCCTGGGATTTTAACTCTTTAATTGCCTTGATACCTTCCATATTCACAGGAATCTTAATATATACATCTTTGTCCACTTTGGTCAAGATGCGATCGGCATCTTTTAACATGCCGGCAGTATCCAGCGCAGTCACCTGGATGTGGAGTGATTTGTCGGTGCCGATGATGGAACGGATCTCGTTCATATGGGCGAAGAAATCAATCTTTCCTTCTTTTTTTACGATGGAAGGATTGGATGTTACCCCTGCGATTGGAAAGATCTCGTAGTAGCGGCGGATGTCCTCAAGATTGGCTGTGTCTAATAAGTATTTCATATTTACCTCCTGTTGAAACGTTTTGAAATATTTTGAAAATATAATTTATCTGTAATACACAGATTCTATAGCGATTTTTTCTATAGCAACTTTTCTATGGCGATCTTTATGCCAAAGTCACGACGATTCCTTGCCTGGTCAGGTATTCCTGTTCTGATGTCGGGATGCCTGAATCAGTAATGACTTCATGTACATTCTTCAATTCCAGGAAGGAAACAGAGCCGGGATGGCTGAATTTCTCTGAGTCTGTCAGCACATAAGTGTGAATCGCGGAAGTGAGCATCTCGCTTAAGGTATCAGAGCGGATCAGATCATCACCGGTAAATCCGAAAGTACGGGAGTAGCCATCCGTACCGATGAATATCTTGTCCACGTGAAATGCTTTGGCGGCGTTCTTCGTCAGCGGCCCTACAAGGGACTGGCTCTTTGGCTGGAGCGTTCCGCCTAAGAGAATCACCTGGATATTCGTATAATCTTTGATATAACTGGCGATATACATGGAATTGGTGATCAGTGTTACGTTCTGTCTGGTCTTGGCAAGTTCTTCTGCAAATAATGCACAGGTAGAGCCGGATTCGACCATGACCATCTCTCCATCCTGTACGTATGTGGCGGCTCTTTTTGCAATCTTCTGTTTTCTGTCATAGTGGAAAGCCATTCTATAATTAATATCTCCCGGATCATTGGGGACGGCATATCCCCGTTCGCGTTTTAGAACTCCCCGCTCGGACAGGTAATCAAGATCCTTGCGGACGGTTACCTTGGAAGTGTGAAGATACTCGGCAAGGATGCCGACCTCTGTCTTGCCATGTTGCGTGATGTATTCCAGAAGAGCAGTATGTCGTTCATTCATCTAAGCTCCCTCCTAACTGATCTCATAGTTTGGTAAAAGATCAATATTATAATAGCATGGAATATTGCTAAAGTCAATATTAAAAGTTTCGTACGAAAGCAAAATATATTTCGTAGTTTACTTTTCGGAAAGCGTATGCTATAATGGCATCGTAAAAATATGATGTGCGTGTAAGAACTTAGTTTGCCAGGGACAAAGGAGCGGAGTGCCGTAACAGTGTTTTGGCGGATGTGCGTGTAATAAGAATAAGAGAGGTGGCAGAAGTGGAAAGATATCTAATTGCACATGATTTGGGAACTTCAAGTGATAAAGCGTCTTTATTTTCAACGGAAGGAAAACTGGTGAAAAGTTATACCATTCCGTATGATGTTCATTTTTTTCATAAGAATTATGCAGAGCAGAACACGGAAGACTGGTGGGAGGCTGTATGTACTGCAACAAGAAAGATTGTAGAGGACATTGATCCCAAGGCGGTGCTTGCGATCTCATTTTCCTCGCAGATGCAGGCGTGTGTCGTAGTTGATAAGGAAGGAAATGCTTTAAGACCGGCGATGATCTGGGCGGATCAGAGAGCGGAAGAGCAAGCGGAGCAGTTGGTGCAGAAGATTGGTGCTAAACGGCTGTACGAGTTGAATGGGCATCGCGTCAGCGCCAGTTACAGTATTGAGAAATTAATGTGGATTCGTGACAATGAGCGGGAGATCTATGAGAAGACTTATAAGATGCTTTTGGCAAAGGATTACATTATCTGTCGGCTGACAGGTGAGTTTGTGACGGATTATTCAGAGGCATCCGGTACAGATGCGTTCGATCTGAAGAGGCTTAAGTGGTCTGGGGAGGTTCTTGAGGCAGCAGGCATTAGTTTGGATAAGATGCCAGAACTCCATGCGTCTACGGATGTAATTGGCAGCTTAAGTACATCGGCAGCAGAAGCCCTTGGTCTTACGACGGGAACGGTTGTAGTATGTGGCGGCGGAGATGGACCTTGTTCGGCACTGGGTGCGGGCAGTATAGAGTCCGGGCAGATGTTCCTGTCTTTCGGTACCTCCTCTTGGATTGCCGGAACAACGGATGAAGTATTCCTGGATCAAGAGAAGACGCTGATCTGCTTCGGACATGTAATCCCGGGTAAATACATGCCGTGCGGAACGATGCAGGCAGCAGGGAGCTCATACTCTTATATTAAGAATGCCCTGTGCAAAGAAGAAGAGAAACTGGCAGAAGAGCAGGGTGAATCCGTATATGATATATTGAATCAGTTGGTCCTGCAATCTCCGGTAGGAGCAAAAGGTCTGGTATTCCTTCCATATATGCTGGGAGAAAGAAGCCCAAGATGGAATCCGGATACATCAGGCAGTTTCCTGGGAATTAAGATGGAGCATGAGAAATGCGATTACATTCGGGCAGTATTAGAAGGTGTGGCAATGAATCTGAGCATTATCCTGGAAGCACAGAAGGAACGCACCGAGATTACAGATCTTGTGTTAACCGGCGGCGGGGCGAAAGGTGATGTGCTGGCACAGATCTTATCAGATGTCCTCAATGTAAACCTTCACCGCCTTGATCATGTAGAAGAGGCGACTTCTATTGCGGCTGCGGTGATTGCGGGAGTCGGAGTTGGCGTGTTTGAAGACTTTACGGTGATTCATCAGTTTGTGAAACAGGTAAGAGATTTTGTGCCGAATCAGGATGTGCAGGGAGTGTATGAGGAGCAGAAGGTACGATTTGAAAAGGGGTATCAGTGTCTGAGAGAGTATTATGAGGTGGAGAAGAGGGGGAATTGATGTAGGAAAAATGGGGATGGAAAGTGGACGGTGCAAGAAGGCGCATGGGAATGGTTCTAAAACCGGGATGCTCGTTAATAAGCCGTAACCGTAAAAATACCAGCAGAGTGGCAACCGAGTACACTCACTCCGAAATCTTGATGATTTCGCAGTTCGGGTACTCTTTCGACTTTGGCTTGAAGCCAAAGTCTCATGCCAATCTGCTGGTATTTTTACGCTAACGGCTTATACAACTCGCTTCACGGTCTTAGAACCATTCCCATGCGCTTTCTTGCACCTGACATTCCCATGCCTCCCGCTTTTTCTTACACGGGAGGATTCCTGCGAGAGAGTGTGGTGGTGGAGGAAAATCTATATTTGTTTTTTGTCGCATCATATACGTTATTGTGCCAGTGCAGTTCCCCAGGTATCCCCTCCCGGCTTCGGTCACCACTTGTTAAATTCCATTTGTCTGTGTTTTGACGTGATTGTTAATAATAAAACAATAAAAACCACATAAAAATGGGTTGATTTATGTTGATTTATGTGGTAATATCAATTTGAAAACAACAAAAAACAAAAAATCGTGTATAAAACCAATGCAATCAAGCACAAGCAAGATGAAAAACAACACGAAACAAAACGGAAAAGAGGTGTTGTAATGTTAGCGATAGAGAGAAGGAATGGAATTCTAGAAAAACTTCAGAAAGAGAAGCGAGTTGTCGTAAGTGAACTGAGTCAGTTGTATCAGGTGACGGAAGAAACGATCCGCAGGGATCTGGAGAAATTGGAGAATGAGGGGCTGGCAATCAAGAGTTATGGCGGTGCGGTGCTGAATGAAGAGAATGTCTTTGGGCTTCCTTTTAATATAAGGAAGAATCAATGCGTGGTTGAGAAGAAGAAGATCGCCGGATTGATTGCAGAGATGGTACGGGATCAGGAAGCGATTATGCTGGATGTCAGTTCTACGGCGGTTTACATTGCGAATGGATTGAGAGAGAAGAAGAATCTGACGGTGATTACGAATTCTGTGGAGATTATTGTCGATTTGTTCGATATGCCGGAGTGGACGGTGATCTCTACCGGAGGAGTAGCGCGGGAGAAATCATTTGCATTGGTAGGACCGCATACGGATCAGATGATCAGTTCGTATCATGTGGATAAGGCGATTGTCTCTTGCAAGGGACTGCATTTGGATGCAGGAATTACAGACTATGATGAGCAGGATGCAAGCAGTAAGAGGATGATGCTGAAAGCAGCAAAAGAACGGATTCTGGTGGCGGATCACACGAAGTTCGACGAGATTGCATTTGTAAAGGTCACGGACTGGTCTGCAATCACGAAGATTGTGACGGATAGGAAACCATCGCAGAAGTGGCTGGATGAGTTTGAGAAGCAGAGGATAGAGTGCATTTATCCAATGGAATAGAGTTTGGGTGAAGATAAAAAGGAGAGGTAGAATATAGTTATGAAAGATATTATGAGAACTATGATTGCGAAACGTAAAGCCGGTATCACCTGCGGTGTGCCATCTTACTGTACTGCGAACCGACTGGCGATTGAAGCCATTCTGGAGCAGGCGAAGAGATTCGATGATTATATCTTGATCGAGGCAACGGCTAATCAGGTGAATCAATTCGGCGGATATACGGGGATGAAACCTGCGGATTTTACACAGTTTGTCTATGAGATCGCAGATTCGGTTGGATTTCCAAGAGAGCAGATCGTACTTGGGGGAGATCATCTTGGACCATTGACCTGGGTAACGCTTCCGGAAGAAGAAGCGATGGCGAATTCCATAGAATTGGTGAAGCAATTTGTATTGGCGGGATTCAAGAAGATCCATCTGGATACCAGCATGAAACTCTCCGGCGATCCGGCAGATGAGATGCTGAGCGATGAAGTGATTGCAGAGCGCGGCGTGACTTTATATCAGGCGTGCGAAGAGGCATATCAGGAACTGCTGAAGACGAATCCGAAGGAAGTGCGTCCGGTGTTCGTCATCGGAAGCGAGGTGCCGATTCCGGGCGGTGCGCAAGAAGAAGAGGATTCCATCTCTGTTACGAAACCGGAAGCGTTTGAAAAAACGGTGCAGGTATATCAGGAGACATTCGTAAGACATGGAATCCCGGATGCATTCGAGAATATTATCGGTGTGGTGGTACAGCCTGGGGTAGAGTTCGGAGATGCGGATGTGTTCCAGTACGATCGTGCCAATGCCAGAGAGTTATGTGGGGCGCTTAAGAAATACGACGGAATTGTGTTCGAAGGCCATTCCACGGATTATCAGACTCCGGAGAGCCTGAAGCAGATGGTAGAAGATGGCATCGCAATCTTGAAGGTCGGTCCGGCGCTTACCTATGGGCTTCGGGAAGGGCTTTTTGCATTAAGTCTTATGGAAAAGGAATTGATTGTAGAGGAAAAACGTGCTAACTTTATAGATGTAATGGAAAATGTTATGCTTGCGGCGCCGGGCAACTGGCAGAAGCATTATCATGGAACGGATGAGGAGAAAGAACTGGCAAGAAAATACAGTTTCTCCGATCGTTGCAGATACTATATGAATCATGAAGAGATGGAAAAAGCGATCCGGAAATTATTCAGGAATCTGAACGAGACCGGAATTCCAATGAACATGCTGCATCAGTATATGCCGCGCCAGTACAGTAAGATCCTGGCAGGCAGCCTTAAGCCAGAAGCGTCTGCGTTAGCGAAGGACTGTGTGGTAACCTTCGTAGAGGATTACAATTACGCAACCAAGCATAACTATATGATCAGTAATATATTTGCAAAATAAAGGAGGAGAAGATATGTCATTAGTTACATCAAAGGAAATGTTATTAAAGGCTCAGGAGGGTGGATATGCGGTAGGAGCATTCAACGTTGAGAACATGGAGATGGTAAAGGCGGTCATCGCAGCAGCGGAAGAGTTAAATGCACCTGTAATGCTGCAGACAACTCCGTCAACAGTAAAATACGGTACTCTGGAGACATACGTGGGAATCGTAGCGGCAGAGGCAAAGAAGGCATCTGTTCCGGTTGCGCTTCACCTGGATCATGGCAGCAGTTTTGATCTGGCTGTACGTGCGATTAAGGAAGGATATACATCTGTTATGATTGATGGCTCCGCACTGAGTTTTGAAGAGAATATCGACGTAACGAAGCGAGTAGTTGCAGTTGCAGCTCCGAATAATATTCCGGTAGAAGCGGAACTTGGCAAGGTCGGAGGAAAAGAGGATGATCTGGAAGCAGACGGTGATACGAATACAGATCCGGCGCAGGCGGCAGAATTCGTAGAGAGAACAGGCGTAACTTCTCTGGCAGTTGCAATTGGAACTGCACATGGCTTCTATGTAGGAACACCAGTGCTTGATAAAGAGAGGCTGTCTGAGATCCGCAAAGTGGTAGATATTCCGTTGGTTCTTCACGGCGCATCCGGCCTGTCTGATGAGGATGTTATGGACTGTGTGAAGAGAGGTATCTGCAAGGTGAACTTCGCAACAGAACTTCGAGTTGCGTATACAGATGCAGTAAAAGATTTATTAAAGGAGAAACCTGAAACATTCGATCCGAAGGCATTCGGAAAAGTTGGTATTCCGGCTGTAAAAGAACTGGTTAAGAGTCGTATGAAGGTATGTGGATGCGAGAATAAGGCTTAAGGCATGTCCGAATAGCAGAAAGAGGAAGACTATGAAAGAATTGTTATTGGGAATTGATATTGGAACCAGTGCCTGTAAGATTGCGATATTTAGAAAGAATGGCGAAGTGGTTGCAACAGCCAATGGGGATTACCATGTGTATTATCCGCAGCTTGGGCTGGCAGAGCAGGACCCGGATGAGTGGTGGGGCGCTGTCTGCAAGGCAACCAAAGAATGTATTCAGAAGGGGAATGTAGATCCGGCAGATATTGTAGGTATCGGCGTAGATGGTCAGAGTTGGTCTGCGATACCGATTGATAAAGAGGGAAATGTCCTGACCAGAACGCCAATCTGGATGGATACCAGAGCCAAAGATATCTGTGACAGACTGAACCAGGAGATTGGGGAAGATGAAATATTCAGGGTAAGTGGTAATTCGCTGACAGCTCCTTACACAACTGGGAAAGTATTGTGGTATAAAGAGAATCTCCCGGAAGTATATAGGCATACGTATAAGATTCTTCAGTCTAATGCGTTCATTGTCTATCGGCTAACAGGACAGGTATCACAGGATATCTGCCAGAGTTATGGATGGCATTGCTTTAATATGGAAAAAGGTATCTGGGATGATGATATGCGTAAAGCAATGGGAATTCCGGAAGAATTCCTTCCTAAGATCAGTGCCTGTCACGCAGTCGTGGGAACGGTTACGAAGAAGGCGGCAGAGCAGAGCGGCCTGGTGGAAGGAATCCCAGTCGTTGCCGGTGCATTGGATGCGGCTTGCGGTACACTTGGAGCAGGCGTCTTACATAATGGGGAGACTCAGGAGCAGGGCGGACAGGCTGGAGGCATGAGTATCTGTATCGATACCTATAAGGCAGACCCAAGGCTTATCTTAAGTTATCATGCAGTTCCTGATTGCTGGATCATTCAGGGCGGCACGACTGGCGGCGGCGGTGTCATGCGGTGGCTGGAAAGAGAGTTCGCAGACTATGAGCGTGTGATGGCGAAGGAACTGGGGAAGAGTTCGCTGGTTCAGTTTAATGAGATTGCCGAAAAGGTGGCGCCTGGTTCTGACGGATTGATCTTCCTCCCATATATGTCCGGGGAGAGAACCCCAATCTGGGACCCACATGCCAAAGGCGTATATTATGGTATGGATTTCAGTAAGACAAAGGGACATTTCGTGCGCGCGGCAATGGAAGGTGTGGCGTATTCCCTCAGACATAATCTGGAGGTGGCAGAAGAGGCGGGCGCATCTGCGGAAGTCTTAAGAGCCATGGGCGGAAGCGCGAACTCGCTGTTGTGGACCCAGATTAAGTCCGATATTACTGGCAAACCAATCGTAGTGCCGGATTCTGATACGGCTACGACGCTTGGAGCAGTTATGCTGGCAGGTGTGGGAGTTGGCCTGTACAAAGATTTCCAGGATGCGGTGGATCTGACGGTAACGATTAAGAGAGAGCATAAGCCGAATCCGGAAGTGAAAGCTGTCTATGATAAAAATTATGAGATTTATCTGGAGTTATATAGGAATTTGAAGGAAACCATGCGTAGATCAGGAGGTATGTAAAAGTGAAAGCAGCAGTAGTAGTAGCAAATGAAGTTGTAGAATATCAGGAGATTGAAGAGCCGCAGGTGGAACCGGGTACTATCAAAGTGAAAGTAAAAGCATCTGGTATCTGTGGATCTGATATCCCAAGAGTATTGCATAACGGAGTACATTTCTACCCAATCGTATTAGGACATGAGTTCTCTGGCGATGTGGTAGAGGTCGGAGAAGGTGTTGAGAATATCAAGGTAGGCGATAGGGTATCTGGCGCGCCGCTTCTTCCATGTATGAAATGTGATGATTGCCAGAAGGGAAATTATTCTCTGTGCAAGCACTATAGTTTTATCGGTTCCAGACAGCAGGGAAGCAATGCGGATTACGTTGTAATTCCGGCAACGAATGCAGTTGTATTCGATAAGAGCATTTCCTATGAGCAGGGCGCTATGTTTGAACCTTCTACAGTTGCGCTTCACGGTGTGCTTTGCAATGATTATAAAGGCGGAGACTATGTTGCTGTACTTGGCGGCGGAACGATCGGTATGTTTACCATGCAGTGGGCGAAGATCTTCGGAAGCAAGAAGGTTGTTGTGTTCGATATCAGCGAGGAGCGTCTGGAGATGGCAAAACGCCTTGGTGCAGATGAAGTTGTCAATACATTGGAAGAAGGCTTCATGGAGAAAGCAAAAGCAATTACTGGCAGCAAAGGATATGGCTATGTATTCGAGACGGCGGGACAGCCGGTAACTATGCGTATGGGATTCGAACTGGCTGCGAATAAGGCACATGTATGCTTTATCGGAACTCCGCATGTCGATCTTACATTCACGCCTGCAATGTGGGAGAACATGAACCGTAAAGAGTTCAAACTTACCGGATCATGGATGTCTTACAGTGCGCCATTCCCGGGCAAAGAGTGGGAACTGACAGCACATTACTTTGCAACGGGACAGTTGAAGTTCGATCCGGCATTCGTATTCAAGAAAGTGCCGATGAGCCAGGCACAGGAGGCATTCCAGATGTTCAAGACTCCGGGACTGGTACAGGGTAAGGTCTTGCTGGTGAATGAAGATTAATGAAAGGATACATAAGCGGGATTATATAGAAGATGTAGATTGGCGGGCGTAGTGATGCGTCCGCCAGTTTTTAGTTACTTTTATTATCTCGCTAGCATGATATCGCTCATATATGAAACAAGGAACACAATGGGAGAATGAGGCATATTTTAATATAGAATAAAATAAACGAGGTAAAAGTATGCCCTATTCAATTATGTTAGATGCCGGACATGGTGGACGCGATCCAGGAGCCGTCTACAATGGCCGCCAGGAAAAAGATGATACCTTAAGACTCACTCTGGCAATCGGAGAGATTCTTCAGAACAATGGAATTGACGTGGAATATACAAGAACCACAGACGTATATCAGACACCTTACGAGAAAGCGATGCTGGCGAATAATGCGGGGGTAGATTTTTTCGTATCGATTCACAGGAATTCATTTCCGACGGATAATGAAGTGTCGGGGGTAGAGAGTCTTGTGTATGATCTGTCTGGCATTAAGTATCAGATGGCACTGGACATTAATGACCAGTTGGAAACCATTGGATTCGTGAATCTGGGAGTAAAGGCACGCCCGAATCTCGTCGTACTTAGAAGGACCCGGATGCCGGCAGTGTTAGTAGAGGTTGGATTCATCAATTCGGATGTGGATAATCAGTTGTTCGATGATAATTTCAATGATATTGCACAGGCGATCGCGGCAGGAATTCTGGATACTTTGAATACTGCGGGTGCAGTGGAGAATGAGTATTATCGTGTTCAGGTTGGTGCTTATCGGAATCGAAGATATGCAGAGAGGCTTCTGAATGAATTGCTGGAGCAGGAATATCCGGCGTTCATTGATGATTCTGGTCCGTATCTGCGTATTCAGGTTGGTGGATTCGATAGTTTGAACGAGGCTGCTGCTATGGAGCGGAGGCTTAAGCAGGCGGGATATCCTACGGTGATTGTGAGATAGGTTTGAAGAATTGAGATGGGCAAGGTGATTCTTATATAAAGTCCCTTGCCTGTTATTTTGCAAACAGAATTAACATAGATTTTGCATAAAGGATTGATTGGTTTTAACAATCCTTCTCTATAATGCATTTATAAAGATAATAGATCATGCATTCGGGAAGGAGAGAAACGTATGAAGAAACTGTGGAATCTGACCAATAGGGTAGACTTATTTCTTACGATAAATATTATCAGTTGGACGGTTGGTACGATGATACTGGGGCTTGCTTTTTGTGCTGTGACCGGAATGTCTATAGGGGAGAGCATCGTTAATCTTATGTGCGCTGCAATCTACGCAGGGATTATCATGGGGTTATTCGGCGGCATTCTATTTCTGATGCGCAGGGAATTTTAAGGTGCTGATACATTTATTAATTGACAAATGTAATATCCGGAGACTTGGATGATGGCTGGGAAATAACAAATGAATGAAGGTGAGTTGGTGTTGGAAAAGTCCGATGCTGGCTCATTTTTTTGACGTGGGGAAAAGAGTGTGCTAATATATTTCCAAATGAAGTATGAAGTGATTGGAGGCAGTCTATCATGGCAGATAAATTGGAGTTCAGAGAGAAATTAAGCGGGATACTGGAACTGGCCAAGAACCAGGGTGGAAGAATTGCATTGGAAGAAGTTGAGAAGTATTTTGAAGAAGATGGTCTTTCTAAGGAGCAGACAGACTTGGTATGTGAGTATCTGATGTCCCAGAAGATGGCGGTTACAGGTTATGTGAAGAGGGGTGGAACCATAAAAGAAAAGGAAGAAGAACCATCCGTACTAAGTCAGGAGGAGCAGTCGTATATTGAAGAATACTTAAGAGATATCGACCAGTTAAAGGGAAATAATATAGAAGATGCACGTATGGCATACTACCTTCCCAAGGTAATAGATGAAGCCATAAAACTGCACCATCCGGAAGTCTTTATCGGCGATATGGTTCAGGAAGGCAGCATCAGTCTGATGCTGGCATTGAATTCTTATGCAGACGGGAAAGAAGATGAGGGTAAGGTTCTGGAAGAGGTTCGTGCCGGAATGCTTGCCTTGATCGAATCACAGACGGAGACTAGACGTCAGGATAAGAAGATGGTAGCAAGAGTATCCGAACTGGACGAGGCTATCAAGAGCATGAGCGAGGAATACGGCAGAAAAGTAGCGGTAGATGAAGTGGCAGAGCGCCTTGGGATTACAGAGAAAGAGATAGATGATATTCTGAAATTGGCGGGGGAAGAAGTGGAAGATTAGTGGGAAAAAATGTAAGAATGTTGCAAGTTTTATTGAGATAATTAAAAAAATATGCTAAACTAGACATGGTTTCAAAGGTAAGGAATAAAGGAGTGAGATGCTCTTTTATTTGCTTGCCTTTTTTGTTCTGAGAATTACCATCAAAATGTTTTCCATGTGAATAATATTAAATAGGGAAAGATATGAGGAAATCTAATCTATGGATGTCATAATTACTTCGCAAGAGTTAAATAGCCTACGTTTCTATCAAGGCGACCTATTACATTACATAACCACTACAGAAGCGGAATCAATAAAATACAATTCCCCTTTCTACAAAACCAAAGGAGCATATCATATCCTGAATCTCTTATTATATCCCGGAATGGATAACGAGATAACACGAATATGCCATGAGAATAAGAAAATCCCCATACATCTGCTGGAGAATATGAGCGAACTGATAGCCATATACGGTGATATCTTCACAGTAATGTGTAAATATCAGCGTATGAACAGACGCAAAGGCAGCATCCATGCTTTCAGAAAAGACCGGATGCAGTCTATGGCAATGGTTGATAATCATGCCACATTTGCTTTCACATCATGCTCCTTAAAAGATAAAGTTGAAGATTATTTCCTGAAAAAGGATGGGCTTCTGCTTCTTGAATATGAGATTGCAGATTCGATTCCATACGTTGTTATGAATGACGTGCTGATTGATAATCCCTATCAATATCAAGAAGAGATATTATTGCCGCCTTTTACAGCTTTTACGGTGTCTGAACTTAAGTTTACGGAAAAAGAACTGAACTATAAAGACGTGAACAAAGAACCGCCAAAGGGAAAATATCTGCTTAGTCCTACACACATGCTGATTCAAGACGCATCGAATGATTCGGCGAGGGAGGTGCAGAATATGGATTTGCTGAATATATGTGACAAAGAACAGATTGACCGTGCCGTCCGGGTGCTGAAGGGATTGGCAGAAGGCGTTGTTATTGAAGAGAGCGAAGTTAGCAGTTACTGTGATTGGAAGAAGGAAGTACAGAAGACGGTAAGAACAATAATGAGAAAAAGTTATTTTTTATTTAATGAGGATGTATGAATATGGATAAAAAGTTTACAAAATTAAAACATGATGTCTATGAGCGTTTGTTGGAATATAAGAAAAAACGAGAATTATATGAGAAGAGCGTCAGCAGGTGTAATCTGGCATTATCACTTTTGAATCCGGTGGCGGCTGTCCTGATATTCATAAGCTTTTTCTTCGATAATTATGAGCCTGTGATGAAGGGGGCTGGGTTGTTTTTCTCTGTGATGTCAGTTGCGCTCAGTTATTACGCCAGAAATGAGAATTTTGGTGGGAAACTGATACAGAGGAGCACTACGTATTTCGCATTATGTAATCTACATAGGGAGATGAGTTATGCTTTGCGTGAAGATGAAAGATATGAAGAATTCGCGAAAAGATTCCAGGAAGTTATGGAGAATGATAATCGGATGAGCCTGTCTAATTCAGTTTCTGTTGTAGATATATTACAGAAAAACTACATGAGCGTGATAGAGAAGGAATCTGACATTCTATCAGGGAATCAGAAAAAACGTTAAAGATTAATTGTATACATAGGAAAAAGAAGAAAAAGAACGGCAGGAGACAATATGGGCAAGAAAAAGAAAAATAAAAAGCATCTGACCATAGAAGGGCAATTGGAAAGGCATTATCTGAATGAAAAACATACTGAGC
The DNA here is from genome assembly GCF_050313795.1 of Bariatricus sp. SGI.154. NCBI lineage: Bacteria > Bacillati > Bacillota > Clostridia > Lachnospirales > Lachnospiraceae > Bariatricus > Bariatricus sp. SGI.154. The sequence continues at coordinate 340,330 of NZ_JBNPMC010000001.1, read as the reverse complement.
GAAATGAAGTCCTGTGGCATGCATGGTGTCAGAATAAACGCTGGCTTTCACAGCTTCTTGAAGCAACTATGAGTTCATTTCCAACTTATAGCAAGCATGATGAGTCCCATGCCAATACGGTTCTTCATAACATTGAGATGATTCTGGGAGAGAATAGGATTGGAGAATTGTCAGCATCGGATTGTTTTATGCTGCTCCATACAGTCTATATTCATGACATCGGGATGGTTATTACACATACGGATCGGGAAGAGATTGTGAAAAATGAAAAGTTCCTCGATATGGTGAAGGAACTTGGGGATGAAAATGATGTTGTTTTTCAAAAAGCAGTAAAAGCGCTTCAGCAGACAAAGTATGAATATGATGACGAAGATAGTAAAGAAGAACAGATGAAGAAATTGTACGCTGACAAACTGTCAGTATATTATGGAATTCTTCATCTGATTGCTAATTTCAGGCGGACGGAGCATGGAAACATGTCCGAGGATCGTCTGACTGAGTGGACTTTAAAATCCGAGAAACTCGGCACTGGATTTTCTATGGCGGGTATTCCGCAAAGGATATTTTTACTGATTGCAAAGTGTGCGGGTCTTCATACAGATTCTGATTTTGAACACATTATGAACCTGCCGCAGGAGGATAACGGATATGTCTCTGATTATCTACATCCTCGTTTTGTTGCGGTACTTTTACAATTAGGCGATATTCTGGATATGGACAATGATCGGTTTCATCCTTTGACCAAGGAATTTGTCGGCGTTTTTCCGGAACTTTCAGAGCGTCATTATGAGAAACATCAGGCCATCCGGAGACTTTACATAAGGCCTGACATTATATCCATTGAGGCTGATTGTAGTTCGCAGGAAGCGTTGCGTCTGGTTAGAAAAGAATGTGATATCCTGAAGAGCATCCTGAAAGAAGCGGGTTATAACTGGATGCTGATTTGTCCCAGGAATTTCAGTGGGGCATTGCCTACGGTTGATTCTGTTAAACTGTACCTGGATGGAATGCAGATTCCAGAAGAACTGGTGGCTACACAGTTTCATATCTCTCAGAGTAAGGCATTTGCAATTCTTGAGGGTTCTAATGTGTATAAGGGGCAATTTGTCTTTTTGAGAGAATTCCTTCAGAATGCCATAGATGCCAGTAAAATGCAATATTGGCAGGAATGTGTTCGTACTTGGGGATATTATCGGTCGAGAGATGAACTAAAAAAGATGTCTCCGGATGAACTGGAGAATATTTTATCTACAGATATATTTCCGATTGAGATTGAAATGCAGATTATCAAAAGGAATGAACGTCGGGATGAATTCCCGATTACGGAAGAGGATTTTATCGATCTGCGTAATAAAAAGAATAAAGAGAAATGGCAGTATGGAGTTAAGGTCAGGATTAAAGATTTTGGGACGGGAATAGATAAAGAGAGTATACTTAATATAGCCAAAGTGGGAAACAGCAGGAAACGAGACCGCCATATTATTACGGACATGCCGGAATGGTTGAAACCTACAGCCGAATTCGGAATCGGTTTACAGAGTGCATTTATCTTAACGAATATATTCAAATGCTATACGTTTACGAGAAGTAATGAAAAATATGAAGTCACATTCTCAACAGTGAAATCCAATTATTATGAAGGATATATTAATGTAAAACCAAGAGAGTCCTTTAACACAAAAGATGATGCATATGGCACTTGTTTCGAGGTCTTTGTACCTGCGAAGAAAAAGATGCGACATGAGTTGTATCCGGCAGCATGGGACGGAAAGGATTATTTTGATCAGGACTATGAGGTGCTGCGACCGTTGCGCCACTCTGCGGAACTTCTGGCGCAGATGGCATTGTATCTGGACGAGCAGATCGGAGAACAGCTTTTTCCGATTCATCTGAAGGTTGAGTCTGTTCCAGGGGTTGTAATACCGCTTAATCTATCTGATAAAAATCAACTGAAAAGATTAAAATGTAATCTGAGAGGGGATAAAACATGGTACGATGATCTAAAAGATATTACTTCATGTTGTAAGGATGATACATTGAATCAGTTTGTTCAGAATACAATTACTGACAGGGCATGGAATCGGTCGGGCAAATCTTGGATCTTTTATTATAATAAGGGGAAAGACACCAATAATTATAAGAATAATGGATACTGTGAAAATATATTGATTGAGAAGACAGATCGTTCTATTGCATTACTAGATTGTTGGAATACTCATTTTTATTTCTGGGATAATGAATTATGTACATTTTGTATTATCAATATGAAGAATTTCCTGAAAAGTGAACAAAGAGAAACAGAAAGATTGGATGGACATTGTGAAAATAAGGATGTAAACAGAGGTGTTCTTATATATTATAAAGGGATAGAACTTGATGAAATAGAACTTCCGGATTTTGGGAACGAATTGATTCAGTCGATTGATATCAAAGGAAAACTTGCCAGAGAATATATTAATTTAAGCAGAAAAGGGTTTACCGAGAAAGGAAAAGTATATTTTCTGCGGGAAATATATGAACCGTTGCTGGAATCCGTTCATGAAATTCTAAGAGCAATGAATAAAAACCAACCGAATGAAGTGACACAAGGGATTGAAAACAGTCTGAAACAGAAAAAAGAATTATTTGATACTTTGCCTGAGATAGTTGAAGCGTATAATAGTTCCGTGGTATGTAATGGCATAGTTTCCTTCAATCAGCAAAACACAGTATTTACAAGTGCTGATATAAGACGTAGAATTGATAACATAAGAGAAAGGATAATTGAACTGTGTAAAGAGAACATAGTGATTATTACTATGCTGGCTTTCTTTGCACAAAAAGGAGAATTCAACCCATTATTCAGACTGAGTTGTGACAATGGCGAGGAAGCCAGATGCTGTTGGAATGAAGCATTAGAATGTGCGAGAGAATATGGGAAATGGCTTCAGAATGAATTGCAGGACAGATCGGTGCTGTTTAAGATCGAACACCGGCCAGAGGTAAATCTTCAGAAAATGACTGAAGTGACAGGATATGCCAGTGGTGTGATTAATTTCTCGGATGTTTTTTCGAATGACAATCGTTTTATGATTGTTTCAAAACGTGAAAACGTCTCCGCGCCATGGAAGCAATTTCTGACACCGATTTATATTAAAAGAGAGGTAAAAGATCATGAAGATCCCATTGATATTTTAAAACAGTATATTCTTACAGATAGTTTTTCGAAAGAAAAGAAGGAGTTGGAGGAAAAACTTCAGAAAATCGGTCAGAGAGCCTTGAAAATTGCAACCTATTATGGAATGGATGATGCAGGTGTGAGCGGCGAGATGAGTCCGGGGGAATATCTGCAGCAGTACTTCCTGAAATGGATGTTGAAGTATATTCCAACCGTGGCATTGTTCATGAGTGACGATGGAAATATAAGGATTAATATTATCTGCGGAAAGATATTCCCCTTTATATTCGTGAATCAGTCATTTAAGGTACTTGTGGTAAAGCGTATTCTGGAAGATGCAAAGCGATATGGGATTCAGAGATTCTCTATTCCTGCATGGCAGAAAATGGAGTATTTAAAATGTAAGGAATTGCCCTATACTCATTATTTTGTAAAACGGGGATATATGGCAAGGGAGTCTTATGGAAAATTAATCTTTCCGTTTGGTGCAGAGGAACTCAAGGCAATAATGGAAAGGATGAATTCTCCGGAAGCGAGGAATAATTCTAAAAAACTTAACCAACTTTTTGGAATTCTGAATGTTGAGAAATACTTATCTGACCAGTTTTGGATTGCTTCTGGCGAAATAGACAGACAGATAAAGCAGATTCAGGAAAAGAATTCTGATATTCATAAGAATTATATAGAGATTTATGGACAGTTTAAAGAAGGGTGGAAAAGTGGAAACAGACAAGCGCTTCCACTCATGGTTGAAGTACGCGAGGAGTATCGTAGTTTTACATTAAATTGTATAAGAAAATTGGGAGAATCGCAATCGGAAGATAACCTGCAGCAGGGCTTTCAATTGAAAAATATTACAGAATTCAGAGAGCAGTGTAGTTACATTATTGCTTGTATTTTGTTGAAAGTTATTGGAGAATATTATGGCGAAGATTTGTCAATGTTACTGACCTCCCTTCCAGAAAAACGCTATGCTTTGTTTGTCAAGGGATGGATGTATGTGATCAAGCGGGAGTATATGGCAGACGCTTCGGAAACAGCAAAATATAAGATAAGGTATCTGGAGATACTGAAAAATGAAAGAAGCAAGGAATTCTATAAGCAACAGATGATTCTGGATTATATTGCGCTGCATAATAGTTCTGGTTTACTGAGTAAGCATTTATGGAACTGCTGGTTAAGATGTTTTGAGGAGTTGTTTGATGTATTCACATTGATTGAAATGAATGCCTTTCGCAACCCATATAATGATCTGCCGGATTTGGAATATTTTGAAAAGAAAGTATGAGAAACAATAAATAGATAAAGGGAGAATAGACAAAAGATGCCAACACTTCATATGAGACCGGAGAGAAAAGAATTGATAGATGAAATTTCCCGAATTCTGAAAGAGGAGATCGGCAATGCAGGGCATATAATTAAATATTGTTGGAAGGTGGGTCTGTTTGCCGAAAAGTTAATTATTAGTATTCTCGGAGAAGAAGGATGTTTTTTTCCCGTGGATATAGAGACGCTTGCAACTGAGTTGGGAATCGAGATTGAGGAAAGGAATCTTAATGAATTCCAAAATGAAAACATTCGAGCGCTTAATAGAAAAATTGGTCAGCTTGTGATTCGTAAAGATTCATATACGGGGCAAAAAAGTGTTACAATCTATGTGGACAGTATGGCCCCACCTTCTTCCAGACGTTATGCAATTGCCAATGAGATTGTTCAATATCTGTTGAATTATGATGCTGAGAAATATTATGAAAATTATTTTATTATGCCAATGTGTCCAATGAAGATGGAAGAAATCGCTGCCGATATTTTCTCTGTATTTTTATTGATTCCTATGAGACAGTTTCTGGTAGAATTTGCACGGTATGTGAAATATCGGGTAAGTAATCAGAAGATTCCAATCACAACAGAAGAATGGATCCGCTATCTGTCGGAACGTTCGGTGCTTTCAGATTATTATGTTGCATATGGATACCAGTATCTCCGAGGGATAGGATACTGGGTATATCAGGCGAAGAATGCAGATGAAAAGCAGATGCAGAAGATAAAGATGAGTATAGAGGAAAAGAATGAGATTATAGAGTGGATGTCTGGGTATTATACAGACGAATGCGAAGAGTGGCTGTTTCAAAATTAAACGCATAACTAAGAGACTTGAACGGAGTGAAAGTTAGGATGCCGTGAGATGTGTTCTGGTAGCAGGGGCTTATAGCCTGTGTCTCGAGCCACCCGTTTTTACGGGTGGCGGCGACTATTAAAAAACAAAATTTCTAACCTTTAGGCAACGAGAAGATAAACTCCGTCCCTACCCCCTCGGTACTAACCACATTAATATTCTCCCCATGTGCCTGAATCGCCTCTTTCACAATCGCAAGCCCCAATCCAGTCCCTTTCTTATCCTTCCCGCGAGACAGATCAGACTTATAAAAGCGTTCCCAGATCTTATTCAGAGATCCGCGTGGAATTCCGATGCCGTCATCTTTCACGGAGGTATAGACTTTATCACCGCGCTCTGTTGTCTCGATGGTAACGGCAGAATCTGGTTCGCTGAACTTGATTGCATTATCCAGCAGGTTGTACAGCACTTGCTGGATTTTTCGTTTGTCTGCATTGACGTTCAGTGATTTGGCGGCAAATATTAATTCAATGGATATCTTTTTCTGCGTGCAAGTACCTTCAAAGGAGGCTGCCACATTCTTGATCATCTCGTGAATATCGAATACTTCTTTGTTCAGAAGCAGATTCTTCGTGTCGAACTCGTTGAGAGCCAGCAGATCCTGGGTAAGGTCCGTCAAGCGCTCCGTCTCGAAGAGAATAATCTTGAGATATTTTTCATGTAATTCCGAAGGTATCGTTCCATCTACCATGGCTTCCACATATCCTTTGATAGAGGTCAGAGGCGAGCGGAAATCGTGGGAGACATTTGCCACAAATTTCTTCTGGTAATCCTCCATATCCCGTAACTGGGAAGACATATAGTTCAGCGATGCAGATAGGTAACCCATCTCATCCTCCGTATCAACAGGAATCTCGTAATCCAGGTTGCCGGACGCATACTGGGTTGCGGCTTCCGTAATCTTGTGCAGCGGACGGTACACGAAGAACTGGAAGGCGAGAAGTATCATAAAGGACAGAAGATAGATGACAATCAATGTAATCATCGCCGCACGGAGCAGGATGTACTGAACTTCGTTGATGTCTGAGACATACTTGTGAATCAGCAGATACCCGCTTGGGGAATAGCCATCTATAACCGGAGCGATTACGGTAATTACATCTTCTTCAAAATAATCATGATAATTTCCAATCTGATATTGCTTACTGCCGCTTTCTGCCGGATTGAATTCCTCGATCATGGACGGTGATGAGGGGTAGTTATCGGCGGCAGCAGACGAGAGCATGTCGCCTTCTTTATCTACGAACCATACGGAAGCATCCAACTGGTTCATCATTCCGATTAATTGCAGGTGAACATCGCTGGTAGTTAACTGCTCAGAGAAATAAGAGGGCAGGTAACTGCCTGCTACCAGATTCGCCTCTTTATACATGGAAGTGGCTACATGAGTCTCTAAAGGGCTGCCGGTGAGGTTGTATGTCAGTGTGGCAACCGTAAAGAGGCTTAGGAAGCCGAATATTATGTAGATAATTGCAAATTTCAGATACAATGTGCTGCGCATGTGGTCTCCTTTGAATTGTTGCAAGCGTGAGTGGTGCTTATTTTACCTCGAATTTGTAGCCGATTCCCCAGACTGTGCTCAGGCTCCAGGACTTATGGTCCTTAATCTTCTCGCGAAGCCGCTTGATATGAACGTCAACGGTACGGGTATCACCAATATATTCATAACCCCAGATCTGATCCAGAAGCTGTTCGCGTGTGAATACCTGGTTGGGAGACGCTGCAAGGAAATACAGTAGTTCCAGTTCTTTTGGAGGCATATCTACGTTCACACCATCTACCGTTACGGAATAGTTCGTAAGATTGATGGTGATGCCGGGATATTCTACGCATTTTCCCTTGTCTTCTTTTGGCGTATCGGCTTTTGGAACTGCCTGGTAGCGGCGAAGAACCGCTTTCACGCGGGCAACCATTTCCTTTGAGTCGAATGGCTTCATAATATAGTCATCAGCCCCTAGTTCAAGCCCCAGGACCTTGTCGAAGACTTCGCCTTTGGCTGAGAGCATGATGATCGGAACGTTGGATTTGGCACGAATCTCCCGGCAGACCTGATAGCCGTCGATTCCCGGAAGCATAAGATCCAGAAGAATCAGGTTCGGCTGGTAGGTCTCGTTAGCGATTAAGGCTTTCTCTCCATCATGTACCATCATCGTGTCGAAACATTCTTTTGTGAGATATAGTGAGATCAGTTCGGCGATGTTCTCGTCATCGTCTACGATTAGTATTTTCTGCTTATTAACCATTGTTGCTCCTCCTCGTTGATCATAGTGTCTGTATGCCAGTCTCATCTGTAGCCGCATATATGGTCTGCCTGACAGGGCTGGTGGTTTATTTTAATTCTACGATGGTCACGCCTGCATCTCCTTCGCCAAATGCGCCAAGCCTGAAGGACTTCACGTGTTTCTGGCGTCTTAGATAGGTATGGATGCCAGAGCGCAGGGCTCCGGTTCCTTTGCCGTGGACTATCCGGACAGAAGACAGATGTGCGAGCGTAGCATCGTCCAGATATTTATCCAGTTCTGCAATCGCCTCATCGACTGTCTTGCCAAGAAGATTAATCTCCGTGCTTACGGAGAGTGACTTGCCCATCTTCATCTTACCTTTGCTGGTCTTGTGCATCTGTTTTGCTGAGTAGGACGGTGCCTCCTCAATAATCTCCAGATCAGAGATATTGACCTGGGAGCGGAGAATTCCCATCTGTACAGTGACATTTCCCTTAGAATCAGGAAGGGAAGTGACGGTTCCATTCAGGTTCATACTTAAGACCTTCACAGATTCACCAAGTTTGAAATCAGAAGGCTTATGCTGCTTTTTTGGCTTTTTGGATTCTAATTTCATGCCGGAACTGGTGGCTGCTATTTTCTTGCGCAGCCGTTCGCGTTCTTTTTCCATCTCGGCGGCAGAGATGTTCGCTTTGCCGAACTTGTGGAAATTACGCATGGTCTCATCGGCGGTTTCCTTGGCATCTGCTAAGATTGCATGTGCCTTTTCATTGGCTTCACGGATGATGCGTTCTTTTTGCTCTTCCAGTTTCTGCTGCTTCTGCTTAGTCTCGGTTTTCAAACGCTCCAGTTCGCGCTTGTAGGCGGCGATCTCTTCCTGTTCCTTCTGGATCGTACGCTTGCTGGTCTCCAGATCTGTCAGCAGATCTTCGAAAGATTCGTCCTGTTCGGTCAGATGCGTCTTCGCCTCATCGATAATATAGCCGGGAAGCCCTAATTTGCCCGCAATGGCAAATGCATTACTCTTGCCGGGGATTCCGATTAACAGGCGGTAGGTCGGTCGTAGCGTTTCCAAATCGAATTCGCAGCAGGCATTCTCCACGCCGGGAGTCGATAGGGCATAGACCTTCAACTCGCTGTAATGGGTGGTTGCCATCGTGCGGATGCCACGCTGATGCAAATGGTTCAGGATCGCGATTGCAAGAGCAGCGCCCTCGGTAGGGTCTGTTCCTGCGCCAAGTTCATCGAATAAGACCAGAGAATGCTCATCCACATGTTTTAAGAAAGATACGATATTGGTCATATGGGATGAGAAGGTACTCAGGCTTTGCTCAATGCTCTGCTCATCTCCGATATCTGCATATACATTGTCAAATACTGCCAGTTCGGAGCGGTCCAGTGCCGGAATGTGAAGTCCTGCCTGTCCCATGAGTGTAAAGAGTCCCACGGTCTTAAGGGAAACTGTCTTTCCGCCGGTATTAGGACCGGTAACGATTAACAGGTCGAATTCGTCTCCTAACATGATCGTGATAGGAACGACTTTCTTCTTATCTAAAAGCGGATGACGTCCCTCGCGGATGTGGATGCGGCCTTCGGTATTGAAGACTGGCATAGAGGCATTCATATCCAGTGCAAGGCTTCCCCTTGCGAAGATAAAATCAAGTTCGCTAAGCACCGTGTAGTCGGTTCGGATCGCTTCGATATATTCTGAGACGTCATTACTTAACCTGGCGAGGATGACCTGTATCTCTTCCTGCTCTTTGCCATAAAGTTCTTTCAGATCATTATTCAATTTTACAACAGCCATTGGCTCGATGAAAAGAGTCGAGCCGGTAGAGGACTGGTCGTGAATGAGTCCGGATACCTGGCTTCTGTACTCTGCTTTCACCGGGATACAGTAGCGATCTCCGCGCATGGTGATAATAGGATCTTGCAGATAAGTGCGAAGAGAGCCGTTCACCATACTGGACAGGGTGGAATGCACCTTGTCATTGATCTGTCCCATGGAGCGCCGGATCTGTTTTAACGTGCTGCTGGCATCATCGCTAATCTCGTCTTCTTCTAAGATGCAGCGCCGGATCTCTGTGGTTAGCAGCGTGATAGGCTCTAACTGCTGAAAGAATGCATCCAGACAGTCTTCCTGATCGTCACTGTTCTCATGTCTTCCATATGCTTTGGCGCGTCCGGCAGTTTCCAGTAATTTGCAGATGCGAAGAAGTTCTCCGCTTCCAAGAGCCGCTCCGACTTCCAGCCGTTTTAAGGAATCGCTGACAGGATTACAGCCGCTAAAAGAAAGCCGTCCCTTTTTCACGATTCGTGTGAAAGCGGCAGCCGTCTGTTCCTGGGCGCTTTGTATCTCCGGCAGTGAAGTCATGGGCTTTAACCTCCGGCAGCGTTCTTTGCCGCTGAAGGAGGAAGCCTGTTCTGTTAAAAGTTCTGTTATCTTATTGTATTCTAATTTGATTAATGTTTTTTTGTTCATAATTCTCACCTAGACTTATTCTAACCCATTTGCCCGATAAAGAAAAGGATAAATATTGAACATTCGCTTTTCATAGTTTATACTATAACTTGTGGAGAAACTTGCAGTATATACTCTGTAGGCAGTTTTTTTGATATAAATATAGAATGGATTTTGGTAGATGTTAGAAGGAGAAGGATGCATCTATGGAAGAGCATAAAGATCCAAAAGAAGGGCTGGAACCAAGAGAAAGGACTGACCAGGAATATTCATTCCTGCAGGAGACGATTAAAAACGAACGTGGCGGCAAGCGGAAGGGATTCTTCCGGATGGCCGGACTGGGACTGGTGTTTGGTGTGTTTGCCAGTTTTAGTTTTAGTGCGCTTAGGCCAACGATGGATAGAGTGTTCCAAAAAGATCCGCAGCAGATTACGATTCCGCAGGAGGATGAGGAAGAGCAGGGAGAAGAAGAAGCGCCGAGTCAGGAAACGGTGCAGCAGACTCTTGATGCGGACAGTTACCGGCAGATGCAGCAATCGCTGACGTTGATTGCAACGGAGGCGAATAAGGCAGTCGTGGAAGTGGTCGGAGTGCAGCAAGATCAGGATTGGACGGAAGGATCTGGCGACAGCAAGAATAGCGTGTCAGGACTGATCGTTGCAGATAACGGAAGAGAGTTGCTGATACTTGGCAAATCTTCGGTTGTGAAGGATGCACAGGAATTGCAGGTGATATTTGTTGACGGACAGAGCTGTGAAGCGACGCTCAAGAAAAGTGACGGCAATCTGGGATTCGCGGTCTATGCGGTAAATCGGGCGGAGATCGGCGAGTCTACATGGTCCAGGATTAAGACGGCAACACTTGGCAGTTCGAGTGCTGTGACGAAGGGAGATATTGCAATCGTGCTGGGCAAGCCATTCGGGTATGCGGGGGCTATGGGATTTGGATCAATTGCTTCCGGGAAGAATGTGTATGATTCTGTGGATGGACAGTACCGTCTGATCAATACGGATATTGCGGGCGTGAAGAGCGGAAGCGGCTTCGTTGTGAATATGAAAGGCGAGATCATTGCGTTGATTGACCAGAGTGTCGCAGACGAAGAGAGTAAGGAACTGATTGCCGGATATGGGATTACGGATGTGAAAGATATTATAGAGTGCCTGTCTAACGGGCATGGAGTGCCTTATATCGGGATTCATGGTGTGGATGTTACGGAAGAGATTGAACAGCAAGGGATTCCGAAAGGCGTGTATGTGAAGGAAGTAGAGCCGGATTCTCCGGCAATGGCAGCAGGCATCCAATGTGGTGATATCATTACCAGTATTGGCGGCACGGATGTGGCGACTTATGCGGCTTATCATTCCGTATTGATGGATGAGCGGTCCGGGCGCAAGGTTGTGATAAAGGGACAGCGCCAGGGGGCTGACGGTTACGTGGATATTGAGTTTGGCGTGACGATAGGAAGTAAGGAGTAGGCGCTTGGGAGTAAGTGGCTTTTGGATGGCTCTTACGGAGGCTTGCAGAAGGTTTACATAAGAATAGATTTTAATGATGACAAATCATAAAGTTGGTGTATAATTTAAAAGGCTGTAGGAATATGCATTATTGTGATGAGCCTGTTATGGTGATGGATGTTCGTCTGTGTATTCTGTGAAGGATATTTGGATGAGGATAGGATAAGCAAAAGGCAGTCAATAAAATAAAAAGATGACAGAATGAAAAGAGGCAGAATTATGAGATATATTAATACTCTCCATGAAGGGGAGACTATTAGGAACGTATATTTGTGTAAAGGAAAACGTTCCGCAGAGACCAGAAACGGCAAACCATACGACAATCTGATTCTTCAGGATAAGACGGGAACTCTGGACGGAAAAGTCTGGGACCCGAATTCCGGAGGAATCGCAGATTATGACGAGATGGATTTTATAGAAGTGTATGGAGAGGTTATCAGTTATAATAACAATCTTCAGTTGAATATTAAGCAGATACGGAAAGCGCAGGAAGGCGAATATATCCCTGCGGATTATATGCCGACTACAGAGAAGAGTACTGACAAGATGTATCAGGAACTACTGAAATATGTAGGACAGATTAAGAACCAGTACCTTAGACAGTTGATTGAGTATTATTTCGTAAAAGACGAAGCCTTCATTAAAGTATTCAAGGCACACTCCGCGGCAAAAAGTGTACATCACGGATTCTCAGGCGGATTGCTGGAACATACGCTAAGTGTGGTGAAGTTCTGCGAATACATGGCAGGGGCTTATCCGATACTGAACAGAGACTTGCTATATGCGGCAGCCATCTGCCACGATATCGGAAAGACGAAAGAATTATCCGCATTTCCGGAGAATGACTATACCGATGACGGACAGTTGCTAGGTCATATTGTGATCGGTGTAGAGATGGTCAGTGACGCGGTAAGAAATATTCCGGGATTTCCAGACAGACTGGCAAGTGAGTTGAAGCATTGTATTGTCGCTCATCATGGCGAACTGGAATATGGTTCTCCGAAGAAACCGGCATTAGCGGAGGCGCTGGCACTGAACTTCGCAGACTGCGCAGATGCCAAGATGCAGACATTGACAGAGATATTCAAAGATAAAAATAGTAATGACTGGCTAGGGTATAACCGATTGTTCGAGTCAAATTTGAGAAAAACAGTGATCTAATTCCAATTGGGGACGGGGGATTTTTCAATTTCCCCCGTCCCCAATTGAAATTCCCCTGTCCCTTTTTCGATTTGCCCTGTCCCCAATTAAAATTCCCCTGTCCCCATTTATGAAAAAGAGGTATGTTTATGCAGAAAAATGAGATTGTTACGGTTGTAATTGAAGATATAGGAACGGCTGGCGAAGGTATCGGCAAAATAGATGGATATACTTTATTCATTAAAGATGCCATTATCGGCGACATAGTGGAAGCGAAGATTATGAAGGCAAAGAAGAATTACGGTTATGCAAGACTGATGAATATTCTTACGCCGTCCAAGTATCGTGTAGATGAGCCAAAGTGTCCAATGGCGAGAAAGTGCGGCGGATGCCAGATTCAGGAGATGGATTACGGCAGACAGCTTCAGTTTAAATCGGATAAGGTGAAGGGAAACCTGATGCGGATTGGAGAAGTGCCGGAAGTGTTGCTGGAAGAGGTTATGGAGCCAATCATGGGTATGGAGAATCCGTTCCATTATCGGAATAAGGCGCAGTTCCCTATAGGAACGGACAAAGAAGGCAAGATTATTACAGGATTCTATGCGGGAAGAACCCACAGCATTATTCCGAATACGGATTGTGCTCTTGGGGTGGAAGTGAATGAAGAGATTCTTAAGTGCATTCTGTCTTTCATGGAGGAATATCACATCAGTGCGTACGATGAAGAGAAGCATCAGGGACTGGTGCGCCACGTACTGATTCGTTATGGATTCACGACGAAGGAGATTATGGTTTGTCTGGTGATCAATGGGCGTGCGATTCCTTATGGTGATGTGCTGGCCGGGCGTCTGTCGGCGATAGAAGGAATGACCAGCATCACATACAGTATGAATCGCGATAAGACGAATGTTATCATGGGAAACGAGATTAAACTGATGTGGGGACAGACATATATTACTGATTATATAGGAAATGTAAAGTATCAGATATCACCGCTTTCTTTCTATCAGGTTAATCCCGTGCAGACGGAGAAGTTATATGGTTTGGCGATGGAATATGCAGGGCTTACGGGAAATGAGGTCGTGTGGGATCTGTATTGCGGCATTGGAACGATCTCTTTGTTCCTGGCGCAGAAAGCGGAGAAGGTCTATGGGGTGGAGATCGTGCCTCAGGCGATAGAGGATGCGAAGAATAATGCTAAGATTAATGGAATAGAAAATGCAGAATTCTATGTGGGGAAGGCGGAAGAGGTTCTGCCGGAGTATTATGAAAGGTATGAAAAAGAGCATGAAGGGAAGAAGGCCCATGCGGATGTGATTGTGGTTGATCCGCCTAGGAAAGGGTGCGAGGAGTCGCTGCTTCAGACGATGGTGGATATGCGGCCGGAGAAGATTGTGTATGTGAGTTGTGACTCGGCTACCTTGGCTAGAGATGTGAAGTTTTTGCGGGGGAATGGGTATGAAGTGAGGAGAGTTAGGGCGGTGGATCAGTTTCCGCATACGGTGCATGTTGAGACAGTCGCTCTTCTCGTTAAGAAACGTTGATTTTCCGGGCTTTTCGGGCACTTTTGGGAAAAATGGACTTGTGTTTTTACGAAGAAGTCAGATGTGAATTGAAAATTTTACTCCGGGTGGGGTAAGAGGAAAATAGGGTTTTGTTCTGTGGTATTCGGGAAAGTGGGTACCACGGGACGAAACCCTGTACTTTTTGGCAAAAGTCTATACTCTGTGGCAAAAGTGAGAACCACGGAACGAAAGTTTATACTGCACAGAAAATTAATCTTTGTATGCGAAATATTATGGTGTCTGTATAGGGTTCCATGATATACTGAAAAAATGAAGATTGAAGGTTGAAACTGACAGATAGTTGTCACACTTATTTACGATACGATGAAAAGAAGAAAAGCTGTATTTTGAAATGGAGAGAGGGTATGGACAATCTGGGGATATTGACAATATAAAATCACCCATGCCTTTCCAGCAGGAGGATTTGGGATGATGCAGAATGAGGAGAATAAAACCGGTGATTTGAAGAAGATACCGGGTGTGGGAGCAAATATGGAACAGCATTTGAAAAATATTGGAATCTACTGCATTTCAGACTTAAGGGGAAAAGACCCGGAAGAATTGTATCGTCTGGATTGTATGAAAAAGGGATTCCAGGATGACAGATGTGTGCTGTATGTATTTCGCTGCGCAGTATATTTTGCAGAACATGATCAGCATGAACCGGAGAAATTGAAATGGTGGTATTGGAAGGATAAGGAGTATCCGGAAAGGTGTGAAAATCAATGATTCGATATGTAACGAAAGAGGATATTAACAAGGTACGTTCCATGATGGAACAGGTGAAAGAAGCTTTTCCCGGATACCAGGAGACAGAATTCCTGGAAGCACTTGATAAGGCCATAGACGATAAGGAAGCACTTTTGGAGGAGAAAGAGGGCAGATTGGCGGGAATGCTTACTTTTTCTTATCAGGAAAAAGAGCTTATGTTCCTGGCAGTCATGCCGGAATTCCGAAAACAGGGCGTTGGGAAACGACTAATTAAACGGATGGCAGAGTGCTTTGAGGATGGGGAAGTGGTTCATGTGATTACATTTAGGGAAGGAGACCAGAAAGGAATGGCTGCCCGTTACTGTTATCATTCGTGCGGATTTGTGGATGATGAAGAACTGGTGGTATTTGAATATCCATGCCAAAAAATGGTTCTGAAAGTGGAGCAGATAAAAGGCTAAACAGGGTAGAGGGGAGAGACATTTTGAAGGATTTTACAAGATCAGATTTATTGTTTTCTTTGTGTGGATTAAATTGCGGACTGTGTCCTATGCACCTGGATGCGGCGGCGATGAAGGAAACCAGTCCTGCAAAATAGCCAGATGCAGCCTGCAGCATGAAAAGCCGGAATATTGCAGCCAGTGTCAGGAATTTTCTTGTGAAAAATATGAGAATATTGATGCGTTTGATTCGTTTGTCACGCATCAGAACCGGAAAAAAGATTTGGAGAAGCAGCAGGAAATCGGTGTGGAGGTGTACAGGGCAGAGCAGGAAGAGAAAATCCGTATTCTGAAGTGGCTGCTGCAAAATTATGTGACAGAGCAGTTTCAGAAGGCAGCAGATAAGCAGGGTATTGTGCTAAAACTGAGAAAGAAAAAGTAATTTTGCCTGGGAGGTCGTGATGGATAGAAAAGAAATCGTGAAATATTTTTATGAAGTTGTGGTGACGAATCATCTGCTGGAAGAAGTCGGGAAATATATATCTGAGGACTGTGTGCATAAAAATGGAGAAGAATTGATTCTAATAGGAATTGAAGGAATGAGAAGCCATCTTATTGCAGTAAAGAATACATATCCCGATTATTCTATGAAGATCATCAGGCAGTATTGTGACGGTGATCATGTTATCTCTGAGTTTATCATGGAAGGGACACATAAAGGCGAATGGTTGGGAATGAAGCCTACGAATAAAAAGCTGGTTTTTACCGGGGTAGATATAGACAAAGTGGTTGATGGGAAAATCGTGGAGCATGGGGGAGCAGTAAATACATTTGAAACATTGTTTCAGGAAGGGCTTATAAAGCCTGAAGATTGTACGGATAAATTAGGAGAAAATTGAAAAATGTTTGAGTCTGATATTTCTTGATCTGCACAGTGAAGCAAGGATTGAAGAAGTGATGTATTCCGAAAAAATCTATTTTGCGATGGTACAGGGAAACATCATAGGAACCGGGAGCATCCGGAAGAATGAGATTTGCAGATTGTTTATTTTGCCTGAATATCAGGGAAAGGGATATGGAAGCAAATTGATGGATTTGCTGGAAACAAGGATTTTGGAAAATTATCCCAGGGTTCATGTAGACGCTTCTTTCCCGGCGGAAAGTATGTATCTGAAACGGGGTATCAAATTATTTCGTATGAAAAGATTGAAACGGAAAATGGAGATTTCCTCTGCTATCATACTATGGAAAAAGAGATGTGCAGGAATTTTTCTGTATTGGAAACTGGGATTTCAGGTATTAAGGGAGCAGAATGAAGACTACCTGATGGTATTGGAATTGCAGGAATAAGAAGACTATGAAAAATATTTACTTAATAGGCGGAATGATGGGAGTTGGAAAAACTACCACCTGCCGGATTTTGAAAAATAAACTTCCGAACTGTGTTTTTCTTGACGGGGACTGGTGCTGGGACATGCATCCCTTTCAGGTAACA
This sequence comes from Bariatricus sp. SGI.154, assembly GCF_050313795.1. Lineage (NCBI taxonomy): Bacteria > Bacillati > Bacillota > Clostridia > Lachnospirales > Lachnospiraceae > Bariatricus > Bariatricus sp. SGI.154. The sequence continues at coordinate 323,449 of NZ_JBNPMC010000001.1, read as the reverse complement.
CCGAAAATAAAGAAAATGGTAATGGAGAATATCTGTTTTCTGCTGAATCAGTTTATTCGTTGCAGCGCATATGAGAATATCATATTCTGTTGGGTAATGCACGAGTAGGGTATTATAGATGAAATTATATCAAAGTTGGAAACAGAAGATTGTCAGATATATACCATTTCTTTGATGTGTGATGCGGATGTTTTAAGGAAACGTCTGCAAAAGGATATAGACGCAGGTATCCGGTCAGAGGACGTGATTCAGAGAAGTATTGCCAGGATTGGTTTATATGAAAAACTGGATACGGAAAAAATAGATGTTTCCCATATAATGCCGGAGCAGGCGGCGGAAAGGATTATAAATGGAGAAAGAGGAAAAACGGATGCAGAAGAGACTGCCTGACAGAGTAGCAGACTGATCTTGGCGCTGAGTGGTAGGATTTTCCAGTGCCGTTACGGTGCCAATACAGTGCCATTTTTGAACGTTTTTATCCTAAAATGCGTTATACTGTTCGGGGAATAACAGCAACAGCGGGTTGCTTGTCAGGTGTGAAACATCAATTTATAATGAGAGTACATTATTAAGCAGAAAGGTTGAGGATGAGCAGGGATGGAAACACGGGATATCATTAAGAAACTGCGTGAAAAGAATGGTCTTACGCAGGAGCAGATGGCGGAGCGCCTGATGATCAGCAGGCAGGCTGTCAGCCGTTGGGAAAACGGCGAGACACAGCCGGATACAGAATCATTGAAATTGTTGTCAAAAGAATTTAATGTATCAATTAATACACTGTTAGGGACTCCGCGGCAGCTTATTTGCCAATGCTGCGGTATGCCCTTGAATGAAGATAGTTTGATCAGCCGCGAAAAGGATGGAAGCTATAATGAAGATTACTGCAAGTGGTGTTATGCGGATGGAAAATTTGTCTATCAGTCAAAGGAGTCGCTGTTGGATTATCTTGTGAGCCATATGCCGAATCCTGACAATCTGAAAGACGAAGATCGGCGCATCCAGTTTGATGTGTATCTTTCACAATTGAAACACTGGAAATAATTTCCACCTGTGCGGTTGCAATATTCTTGATATTCCACCTGTGCGGTTTGAATGATTTTTAAAAGTAAATATAGAAGTTACAGGCACTTGCAGGAATGCAGGTGCCTTTTCTGCGTTTAATTTTAGGGGATAATGAATGGGAATCAGGTTTTTGGGGTTTGGGTCAGGCGAGGGATAAGCAGACCAATAATACGCTGCACTTGTGACACAGGAACACATAGATCGTTTTTAAAATATTCCGGCAGGGAATACGGTATTCTCTGCCGGATTTCAGAATTACAGATGCGGGAGATTTTTTCTGTAATTTCGCAGATCTTCTTCACTGACTTCAGAAATGATTTTATCAAATGTTTCCAATAATTTCGGTTTATCCTCCGGCAAATGTCCCCTGAGCTGGAAAGCATTGGAAGCTCCCATTGCGGCGAAATAGGTGGATATATTCAGATTTTCCACAAGGGTACGGAGTTCACGGTATTTTTCCAGTTCACCTTCTTCCTGCCAGTTTCCGTTTTGGATTTCCTGATATAAATCGGATTCCGGATAAACTGTCAGCATATTTGGACCAATTAGGAACGGATGAAGCTGATTGAATATTCCTGCGGATAATTTTGCTCCGGTTTCGCCGTGTCCCTTACCGGAAATACTGGTCAGATAGAAGAAGCCATATTCGATACCGGTCTGCTCTAATCTTTTGCATTGGGTTAGAATGTCCTTGGAAGTATACCCTTTACGCATAAAGGCAAGTGCATCATCATCTCCTGTTTCAACGCCGATGGTCAGCCCGGTGTATCCTGCCTGCCGAAGCCGGATCAGCTCATCATCTGTCTTCTTTATGGAATCCGTAATGCGGGCAAAGCATCCAATGGATTTAACAGAGGGAAAATACTTGTGAATGAGGGATGCAATTCCAAGTAATTTTTCTGTTTTCAGGACAAATGGGTTGGCTCCTGTTAAGAAAACACGGTGAATTGGCTCCGGGTTTTCTTTTCCCTGCAGGCGGGTTAACATTTTTGAATAGGGATTTGTACGCAGAACCTGAGCTTCCAGTAAATCGTCTTCTATGTCTTCCATAGGTGACATTCTGAATTTGAACGGCAAATCACTGTACAGGGTACAGAACTTGCACTTATGATGGGTACAGCCCGCTGTTACTTCCAGCAGAAGCGAGTCTGCTTCATAGGGCGGACGCCAGATTGTTCCTGTGTAATGCATGATAACCACCTCAAATCAAATTAAGATTATGTACAGGCAACGAGGCAAACCTGTACATTGCTGTCCCGTTAGGATGATTATAGCAAAGCACACCAAAAAGAAAAGTACTGTACTTTTTTGCAGTACCTTTTATTTTTGCGCAGAATAGGGTATGATGTTGAGGGAAGGAGATGGAGAAATGAGAAAATCGGAAGAAGCAGCAAACCGTTGTAAGACGATTTCTATGGTGCAGAAATTACTGGGAGGGAAATATAAGATTGAGCTTCTCTGGTATATTGGAAAGTGTGATATCCGGCGTTTCGGACAGCTTCGCCGCCAGATAGGGGAAATTACAGAAAGCTCTCTTACGAAGCAGCTCCGGGAACTGGAAGCAGATGGCTTCATTATCCGGCATGATTTCTGTGAGGTTCCTCCACGGGTGGAGTATACGTTGACAGATCTTGGGAAGAGCTTTTTATCCGTTCTTGATTATATGAAATCCTGGGGAGATGAGAATCTGCTGGTATAGACAAGGTATGATGGCTATATAAAATGATAAATTGGAGAGTTATATGGATTATAGAATAATTTTGACAGGAGGCAGTTCGTGATGAAAGAGAGGAAGGAAGTTCTGGACTTTGGGCTGACTTTCCCGGATATGAAAACAGGGAAGAGATGATTTTAATATGAAAATTGACAGATTATTGGAGATTATTATCTATCTTTTAAATCATGAAAACGTATCAGCAAGTGTTTTGGCAGAAAAATTTCACGTGACAGTCAGAACGATTCAGCGTGATATGGTGTGTATCACGGAAGCAGGCATTCCGGTTTATTCAAACCATGGAAAAAACGGAGGCTATTCGATTCTTCCGTCTTATAAGATGAAAAATTGTGATATCCGCAGGGATGAACAGCAAATGATCCGGCAGGCGCTGGAAAGCCTGGCGACCTCTTACGCAAATGAAACACTGGCAGGATTGATAGAAAAGTATCATGCTGTTTCTGAGGATACAGAAAGTCAGAAGACCTTTTTCGATTTTGGAATCGCGAAGGAAAACCGAAAGGTACAATGGGACAATCTGATTTTGGAAAAGGCCATCGCAGAGGAAAAACTGGTAACCTTTTCGTACAGGGATGCGAAGGGGCAGGAAACACGGCGGCTGGTTCAGCCGCTGGCAATCCAATATAAATGGTATTCGTGGTATTTGTTCGTCTGGTCTGTGCCGCAGGAAGCATACCGTACTTTTAAAATAGCAAGAATCTCAGAATTACGGGTAACTTCCAAACATTCTGATAAGAAGCATGAGGATGTGGGACTTCTTATAAAACAGGCGGATGAGGCATATTCGGATACCTGTGTCACAATCGAAGTACATTTTGACAGTAAAATAAATAGCATCATCGAAGAATATTTTCCAGACAGTGAGATGGAAGAACTTTCCGGAGAAATGTCACGGGCGTGGATTCGGGTCCCTCCGGGGGAACGGTTATGGAAAGCATTATTACTTAGCCTTGGAAACCAGGTTACGGTGATTTCGCCGGAGATGTATCGTAATGAGCTGATTGAAACAGCTCAAAATTTTTTATCTAATTACGACATATAGCTGTCGCATACATGTGATAAGATGCTAAGAAAAAAGAGAGGATACAATGTATGAGTGAATTTGTAAAAGCGTTATTGGAATGCCGGGAAGTTTCTAAAATTCCGGAGCAGTACGACTGGTTTGCATCCTTGTTGGGAGACTGGGAGTTTGATTACTATGATGTTATGGATGGAAAGGGGGGACGTCATGTGGAGGGGGAATGGCTGTTCCGCCGGGCGTTGGACGGAACCTGTATTGAAGACCTCTTTATCTGCCCATCCAGGGCCACAAGAGAGAGTAATCCGCAGCCGGATGGGGAATATGGAGCAGCCATTCGGATGTTTCAGCCGGAAACGAAGGGCTACGATATGGTTTATACAACAAGAGGAAGTATGACCCGGCTGAGGATACAGAGAGAGGAAGGCGGGATTGTCTGCACGGTATTGAGCGATGCCTGTGCAAAATGGGTATTTGACAGGATAGCAGGAGATACCTTTCACTGGAAAAACGTAACGGTAATGGAAGACGGTTCTTGGAGAACAAATTGCGAAGTGTTTGCTGTGCGTAAGAAAACCTCTGATTATGGGAAGGTGTATGAGGATTGCCCGATATTTGACACCGGGAGATATCGTCTGCGTCTGGTGGAAGAGTCTGATGGATCAGACCTGCTGAAGGTATATTCCGATGAGAAAGCAGTACCGCTGTTTAACAGTGACAATTGCCATGGAGATACGTTCCACTATACATCTCTGGAACGTATGGAAGAAGCAATCCGGTACTGGCTTTGGGAATATGAAAGAAAAGGTTTTGTCAGATGGAGTATTTTTGACCGTGCCATTGGAGAAGCAGTGGGGACAATTGAGCTGTTTCACAGGGATGCAGAAGATTATTTTACAGAATGCGGTTTGCTGAGGCTGGATCTGCGCAGTGATTATGAAAAGAGGGAGTGTATCAAAGAAATACTGAAGCCTCTGCTTTCCCCTGCTTTTCTTATGTTTTCCTGTGAAATTCTGGCTACAAAGGCAGTGCCAGAAGCGCAGGAACGCGCGGAGGCATTGACAGAATTGGGATTTCAGAAAAGGCGGGAGACATTGAGGGGGCATGATGGGATACAGTATGGTGCCTATTGGATATTGAGAAAAACGGAAGCGTAAATAGGAATTTTATTTAATGAGAGAGATGATTGGAAGTATCTATTAGCGGCAATACTCTTTATACATGGTAGATTATGGAAAGTGGGATTGCATCGTAACAGACAGGTCCAAGGCGGATTGCATTAGTACATGAGAAGTCATGAATATGTGCGGTACTGCCGGGAAGGAGAAAGACGATGCCTGACCCTGCGCTTTTATCGGCTGCGAAATGCTTGATAAGCGGAATGCTAGACACCAATGAAAAATATTGTAGTATAAGTGAAAATCAGATATTTCGTCCGCCGGGACATGCCCCGTGCGTAGAGGTTCATTTTAGAGACCGTAAAAAGTTGAATGTTAGCTTTTTGCGGTCTTTTTTTGCGTTTATGGAGAAGGCTGTCAGTTTTTTCTGGCTTTACCGCAAGGTAAAGAAAGGAAAGCTGTATGGCAAAACGAAAAATTAGAATCCGATCCGGAGAACTGGAAGCATGGCTTGAGGTTACAGAAGAGGAATACCAGAAGTATTACCGCCCATGGTGGCAGCAGAAAAAGCGGGAGCAGAGGAACAGGGAAGCAATGGGGGAACAAGGGTATAAAGAGGAATCGTATGAAGAATGGAAAGAGAACGATATGCGTACAGAGCTTTTTTCAGAGAGCATGGAGGAACTTTTGCAGAAAAGTTACACGGCGGGCTTTCTGACAAAAAAGCGTGTGATGAACGAAGGGGAGATTCAGCAGTTTTATATTGAGGATGACCATGAAGCCATCATTGAGCCATGGATTTGGGAGTGCGTACAGTTGGAGATGGAACGCAGGAAACGGTATCTGGAAGAGTATGGGACAAATTCCTTTTCCCACAATACAGAGCAGAATCCATTTGCGGCGAAGATTATTTGCGGAGAGTGCGGCAAGGTTTTTCATAGGAAAGGTTGGCAGAGCAGCACCGGTAAGACTCGCAGAATCTGGCAGTGCAGTGAACGGTATAAGGTGAAAGGCGTGTTGGGATGCTCCAATCGGCATATAGATGAGGATACCGTGCGGAAGATTTATTTCATGGCATGGAATAAGCTGCTGGAATGCCGGGATGCGCTTCTGCCGGAGTGGGAAGAGAAAGCACAGGGAGCGGATTTGCTTGCGAGGTTCCGAGCGGTGGATTTTATGGAATTGACGGAACATGCACAGCCCATACAAGAGCTGGATGCCGATTTGATGCTGCGGACGCTGGATCATATTAAGGTATATGAGAGCGGCGTGATGGTGACGGTGTTTCTGGATGGGACGGAGATTGAGTATAAAGCGGAATAATGATAGATGGGAACCAGCCGGGATAAAAAATATCTTGGCTGGCTTTTTTGATATAAATTCGAAAAATAAAGTTTACAACGTAATGACAATGTTGTACAATAAAAGTACCAAATATCGAGGAGGAATGAATATGGCAAATACATCATTGTTACAAGTCAGGACTTCATCAGAGGATAAGGAGAAGGCATCGGAGATCCTTGAAAAGCTGGGAACGAATTTATCTGCTGTGGTAAATATGATGATAAAGCAGATTATTCTTACAGAAAGTATTCCATTTGAGGTGAAAATAAACCATTCAGCATATTCAGCGGCAGAGGCAATCAAGGAAGTGAAAGCGACTATGGCGTTTGAAGGAATGGATTTGAATGAAGAAGATATCCGGATGCTGCGTGCTTATAAAAACGGAGAAATTTCGGGAGATGAGTTAAGAAGCCAGATATTAAGTGAGGTCAGATAAAATGCCGGATCGTATATACTGTTATCCGGATTCCGATGTTTTGAAAAACAAAATGGGAGTCAGGGATTCCGAACGGTTGAGCCAGTTGGAAAGACGGCTTACAATGCTGCGTTTGTTGGAACTGATAGACAAACCAATCAGGGGAAAGTTCAATTTGAAACATCTGCAGGCAATCCATAAATATATTTTTCAGGATATATATGAATGGGCAGGGGAAATCAGAAAGGTTGATATCGCAAAAGGAAATATGTTCTGTAATGTCAGATTCCTGTCAGGCCAGGCAGCAGAAATCTTTGGAAAATTGAAAGAAGAAGATTACCTGCGGGGGTTAGAGGAAGAAAATCTCATAGGTCGGCTGGCATATTATTTTTCAGAAATCAATGCCCTGCATCCCTTCCGAGAAGGAAATGGCAGAAGCCAGCGTGAGTTTATCCGATGTTTAGCATTGCATAATGGGTATGTGCTGAATTTCGCAAATGCAAGCAAAGAAGAAATGATGAAAGCGAGTGAGGATTCCTTCCTATGTGATTATAGAGCGATGGAACAGCTGTTTAAAAAGTGCATCAGAAGAAAGGGATTATAACTCTCTTTGCTTTGATTTGTTGAAGTGGGTAAAAAAGGTTGAAAATGGTGTATAATTTGAAGAAAAGATGGGGGAGAAGGTAAATGGCACAAGGAATCATTGGTGGTGCGACATCTTATGAGGAGCAATCATTAAGTGATATTTTGCTTGACATTAAGAAATGGCTGGAGTATACAGATAAAATCAAGCATAGTATGGAGTTGTGGCTGAAATCATCGAAAGAAAATGGGTTTTGGCAAAGGGTAGAGTTTGATTTTCAAATGACAGTTTATTCGTCTATTTCATATTTTAATACAATTGTCGAAGATTTAAAAATGGTGAAAGTTGCTATTGAAACGAATAGTATTACGGAGAGAGAGGTTTCACTGTTACGCAAAATTGGTTGCAAAACTAATGAGTATAATAATGAATATCCTCGAACGTATAAAAGTGAAAAAAGATATTGGCATGATTATGGCAATCCAGATTTTGAAATTGTTGAAAAAATGTATGCAAAAGGCAGAGATTACTTTGTTACGTTGCAAGACGCTGGTAATGCAGCATCTAGATTGGAGGATTATATGAGTAGAGGACAAACGATTAATAATACTATGAATATTTCAGGGAATGTTACAGGCTCTCAAATACAACAGGGAACTGTGAATTCATGTCAGCAGATGAATAATGAGGGGGAATTTTCATATGAAAAAATATTAACTATCTTAAATCAAATTAAACAATATTCGGAGAATGAACTTTTTAATAGCGAATTTGGCGATAAAGCGGATGCGATTCGAGAAATGGTAGATGAAGCATTAGAGGCAACTGAACAGAAAAGTGAACCGTCAAAAATAAAGAATACATTGACTAAACTTAAAGGATATGTAGCGAATGTCGGATGTGGAATTATTGCAAGTGGAATTTTTAAACTGATTGAGTCTGTTTTGGAAAATTGGTAAGGAGAAAAATGTCAATAGTTATAGAATTGCAGAAGGCGGCTATCGATAGCAATAGTGATATATTGTCTTTGCTGAGAAAGGCATATTTGATAGCTAGAAAACTAGAAATTTCAGATTTTCAAGAATGGATTTCCAGTGAATTGAATGGGTATGAAGATTATGATAAAATTCCTGATTATAGAATGATAACAGGTAGTTTAAAAGGGTGGAACCCATATCATGGCTGGATTCCAGTAGTTATACCGGACAGTAGCACGGAAGATGCTTTTCATACGAGAAAATTATTTGATTCTATTCCCAGTTTAGTTAATATTATTAACGAAACGGATAATAATGTATTGTCTTATTCTTTTGATGGAAAGACTCTTGAAACTTTGTGTAGAATGACAGGACATGCATCAAATTATACGCTTCAATTCTCAAAGAATGCAATTGTAAATATTGTAGAGCAAGTAAAAAATAAAATATTAGAATGGGCATTGTTGCTAGAAGAGAATGGAATTCTTGGTGAGGGATTACAGTTTACGGCAGAAGAGAAAGAGAAAGTATATAATATTCCTCAAATTGTAAATTATGTGAGTAATTTTTATGGGGATGTTAGAGAGTCACAAGTACAGCAAGGAACAACTGATTCTGTGCAAAATAGAAGTACATAGAAAAGGGATTCTGTATAATGGCAAGAATTATAGCTTGCTATATCTGGTGGACTAATACTTAACTCCGAATTGCTTACTGAATGAATCAGCCGTTGGCGGACAACGAAAAAATTAGCCATAAAAGAGAGTTGGTAATGCTGCGGTATTATGGCTTTCTTTTTAAATTAATAAGGAGAATAAGAGAACTGTATAAAAAGAACTTCTTGACAAAAAAGCAATCCAGAGTGATTACTGGACTACTAAATTTGTTAAGGAGTTGATTTTGAATGACAGAGGAACAGAAACAGATGATTGTGCGTCTCCGTAATGTTGGGATTGGCTATCGAAAGATAGTTGACGTATTGGACATTCCACGGGATAAGGTCAGGAATTATTGTAAAGCAAATGGTTTGGATGGATATGCAAAAAGACTTGTGGAAAGAAAAGATCGGGAACAAATACGGAATGAGTGTCCGGAAATTTCATGCAAACAGTGTGGGAAACCGCTTAAAGTAGAAACGGCAGGAAGAAAGCGGGTTTATTGTTCAGAAAAATGTAGGAAACAATGGGCAAAGGAGCATCCCACATTATATAAGCATGAGTGCGTATTCTGCGGAAAAGAATTTGAAAGCCGGAACAGACAGCAGAACTTCTGTAGCCATGATTGCTATATCAGGAACCGATTCTGGCGTCAGGAAGATGCAGAAGAAATCTTTAATATGCTTCTTTCCGGCAAGAAAGTGCAGAAAGTTCCCAAATGGATGAAGGATTTGCTTTCAGACTGAGTTTACCCCTTTGGATTGAAAAAGGGGTGAATCTGTTAGAAAAGAAGAGAAATTTTGACAAGTAGTATACAATTGGAACAAAAAATATTGAACATTTGTGTATATACGGTAAGTTTGAAAAGGACACAAACAATATTGATGTTGAAGAAATAATAAAAGCAAGTGATGCAGGATTTGTTTTTATTGTTGATGCAATAAATGAAATGTCTGAGGAAGGTCAGTATAATTTATTAGGCGTTTTAACAGAACTTAAAAAATATCCTATTGTATTCAAATAATGCGTTATTGTTAAGCATGCTATGTGATGTACTATCGTCAAAAAAGATTGTTGATGAAACTGAAAATGGAATTGCGTCTATCACTTTTATTTTGGAGCAATATATAAAAAAGACCATAGGTAAGGTGTTTAAGGATCACCTAACTTGCCAGGGTGTAGATGTTTGGAAAGATACAAAAAGAGTTGCTCAATGGATGTATAGGAATGGGGAAAAGCGTATTGATGAGAATAGTCTACTCTCGGTAATTAAAACAGGAGAAAACTTTCTTCCATCCATGATACAGATGGGTTTTATGGATTGCTATGAAAGTGATAATAAAAAGCAATATTACTTTGTTATTGATTCTTTGACAGATTTTTTGATTGCCCGTTCCTTATTTGAAGATATCAGAGGGAAAAAATATGAGGAACAGATTAGTATTATAAAATCAAAAGTAGAGTCTTTGTATAATCTTGAAGAAGCCTTGATTATAGCAATATTTGATAATATGTCTCCAGATTATGAGAAAATAAAGGACTTATTAATTGGTACAGAACTAATTGAGGACCTGGATTTTAATACATTGGTTAAAATTCATTATAAACGAGAGAATATTGCAACTTTTCTGAGGATGTTTAAACCTATTGACCATAGTACATTATTGTGGGTATTATTTCCAAAATGGGATAAAGAATAGGCTGAAAAATGTGTTGTACTTTACGACATTAAATGACAGAGAAGACAGAAGAGACGATGAGGCATTTTATTTTGGATTGCTCTGTTGTGCAGCACCTAATAAAGATGTTAGGTGTTTGGCAATGAAACTACTATATGAGGTGGTTTCAAAGAATGAAGGCTATGTTAATAGACTTATTATTGAATATGAAAGAATTTTTGATTTCTATATACAAGAAGCTATTATTTATGTTCTAAGCCAAATAAAAAAAGATAACGGTAAAATTCTAGACTTTTATAATAAGATTATCGAAACGCAGGATAATCTGACAGCAAAAAGCATTCGCAGAATTTCGACTTATTTTGGGAATCCTTACTCTTATATTAAGTGGAACAGGAAAAACTTATTGGTTATGGTAGACGGAATAGTGAAAATAATCCATTGTGTTCTGTGTGTCCACATACCAATATTATTGAAGACGAGCCAGACGATTCTCTGATTCCTGATATAGAATGGCTGAACAATATGTTTGTAGAATATGGAATTGCAGATGATATTGATACGATTGACGAGATAGATTTTTAATACCAGTTGACTTCTTTATAAAGAAATACAGTTTAAGGGCAAGATTCCTACATTGCGCGAAGAATGGTAAAACTGCTTGCTACGAAATGTCTGGAATTATGGGATATCATGCTTGAGAGGCAGGTGGGATCTGTAAGAGTGCTCAGTGAGTTGAAAATTAATGGAACGATGAAAGGAGGTTCGCAGATGAAAAATAAAAAAGATGATTCTAATATTGTTGGAAACGAAATCATCATATATCAAACGGAAGATGGACTTACCAAAATTGATGTTAAATTGGAAGACGAAACGGTTTGGCTTACGCAGGCGCAATTATGCGAACTTTACCAAACCAGTAAATCTAATATCAGTGAGCATATTAAGCACATCTTTGAAGAGGGCGAACTAGAGGAAAATGCAGTTGTTCGGAAATTCCGAACAACTGCTGCTGACGGAAAAAACTATAATGGACATACAGCAGCAGAAGTTATATACGAGCGTGCGGATGCCAATCAGCCTTTTATGGGATTAAAAAGTTTTTCTGGTGATTTTCCTGTATTGAAAGATATAAGTATTGCAAAGAATTACCTTAATGATGAGGAATTGAAAATTCTAAATAATATTGTATCAGGTTACTTTGATTTCGCAGAAATTCAGGCTATGCGCCATAATCCTATGTATATGGCAGATTATGTGGAGCATCTTGATAATGTTTAAAAAACAACAGGTGAAAAGGTATTACAAGGGGCTGGAACGATTAGTCATGCACAGGCAATCGAAAAAGCAACAGAAGAATATAGGAAATATCAGGCACAGAACTTATCGCCGGTTGAAGAGGAGTATTTGGAAAGTATTAAAAATATTCATAGCGTAGTAAAGAAAAAGGGTAAGAATTGACTTCAAAAGTGTATCTGTGTAAATGATGAGATTAAAAAGAGATTTTTTAGATATTGGTGAAAATATAAGTTTGGACAACGATAATCATGTTGAGAGTGTCGTGTTGATGTCACGAGTTGAGAAATAAAGAACTGAAAAAGTGTAGAAACAAGGGATTTCCGGGAGTTGAGACGGTTTGGATGACAGTTTCAATTCCCGGATTTTTTGCGTTTGGGAAGTCTGTGGGAACTGGTCTACTGCAAAAAATGACGGAGAGTTGAGAGGACAGGATAGATATTGGGTATGTTGTGGAGACAGGATAGATAAAAGGGGTGTCGAATTGACAGGATTGTTAAATCCGATAAAACTTGCAATTGTTTTTATATTCGATTAATATGCTACTACCTTGAAAATAAGCATGAAAAGTGCCGTTGACTTTTCCCCTGGGGCAAAGTTTATACTGGTACCAGAAGGAGGTCTATTATATGTTGACAATTGGAGAATTTTCGAGTATATGCCGGGTATCCACAAAAACACTTCGATATTATGCGGAAATAGGATTGATACTTCCAGAAGAAATCAATCCGGAAAATGGTTATCGGTATTATTCTATTAAGCAGTTGGAGACGATGCTGTTCATTAATCGGCTGAAAGCATATCATTTTTCGTTGGAAGAGATTAAGGCAATTCTTGAGTCAGAGGAGGTAATGGATGACAAACTATATGCGGCTCTTAGTAAAAAGAAAAAAGAGATTTCAATGCAAGTGATGATGTATAGAAGTACGTTGGAGCAGATAGATGCTGATATGTCCGCCTTAAGAAAGGGAAAGTCAATTATGTCATATATGGAAGATATTGGTATAGAACTGGTGGAGGTGCCAAAGATGTATCTTCTGTCCATCCGAAAGATGATTCAGGAACAGGATTTCCCTGATGAATATGGGTATTGTTTTGGAGAGCTGTTTAAGAAAATGAAGGAAAAGCGCCTGACAGCATCCGCTCCACCGATGGTTTTGTTCCATAGTGATGAATATAGTCCATTAGGGTTGGATACAGAATTTGCTGTCCCAATCAAAGAGTATGCAACGGGAACCAGGGACTTTTATCCTGGACTTTGTTTGAAAACTGTTGTGCATGGTTCCTACTCGCAGCTCTCTTCTGTTTATGCGAAACAAATTGAATGGGCAGAAAAAGAAGGGTACGAAAATTGTAATGCACTTTATGAAGTTTATGTAACAAGTCCTTCGGAGGTTTTGCAGGAGAGCGATCTCATTACAGAGGTCTATTATCCAGTAAAAAAGATATTAAAAAAATAAAGCGGGAAATAAATGCGTTTACAAATTGGTTAAAGTAAAGGAGATACCATGGATCAGAAAAGAATTAGAGATCTTGAACATAAAATCAACACTGATTATGGAAATACCACAGGTGTGGCGGTATTAAAAGAAGGAAAATTGGTATATGAAAAATATTTCAAGGGATGTACAAGAGAAAGCCAGGTTCATGTTTATTCTGTAACAAAAAGTATTATTTCAATACTGATTGGGATTGCAGTAGATAAAGGATATATCCAAAGTATTGATCAGAAAGTGCTGGATTTTTTCCCTGAATACATAGTAAGGAAGAGAGAAAACACCATCCAAAATATCACAGTCAAGGATATGCTGACAATGACAGCACCTTATAAGTATCGTTTTTTTGCTCCGTATGTGAAATATTTCACTAGTGAGGATTGGGTGAAATTCTCTCTAGACTTGCTAGGGGGCCGGGGGAAGATCGGAACATTCCGATATGCACCTCTGATTGGTCCGGATATTTTTTCGGGAATATTAGTAAAAGCAACAGGGCAGTCGGTATTTGAGTTTGCAGATGAAAATTTATTTTCTCCATTAGAAATTCATATAGAAGGAGATTTGATGTTCAAAAGCAAGGAAGATCAACTGGCATTTAATGAATCTATAGATACCAGCGGATGGGTTCGGGATTCATTAGGGATTCATACAGCGGGGTGGGGACTTACACTTTCCCCTATGGATATGGCAAAAATCGGTCAGTTATATTTGAATAAAGGCATATGGAATGGAAAACGAATTGTATCAGAAAAGTGGGTGGAAGAAAGTACGAGAGAGCATAGCCGATGGAAGAAACATGATTTACCGTATGGATATTTATGGTGGGTAAATGAAGATGGTTATGCAGCGATGGGGGATGGAGGAAATATCATTTATGTGAATACAAGAGATAAAATAGTTGTGTCATCTTCTGCGCTTTTTGTGCCAAAGGCAAGAGATAGGATAGATTTAATCAAAACATATATAGAACCAATATTTAGATAGCCTGATAAAACGGTTGTTTAGAGTATTCCGTAGCGTTGCTAGTTGTCTGCGGAGGCTTTGCTATCCGTTTCTTTAAATGGGAATAGATGCGGAATTTGTAGTTGACTTTATGCCGACGGCGATTGAGGAAATCATACGTTGGATTGGAGATAACCGCTATAAATTGAATGGAAATCATTTTAATATATACCATATATCACCTGAGATGGAGCAGTCAGAAGATGAGATGGTTACAGAAGTATGTTTTCCAGTCAGCCCAATTTGATGTTGTCTGCAATTATCTTGCCAGAACTTTTGCGAATATGCTCTTGACTCTCAGACTATGCGAGGGCTTATAGTGGAGGTCGCAAAGGAGGTTGGAGAATGAAACGATTAGGCGTGGGCAAAGAACTATATTGGCATCAGCAAGAAAAATACATATTTTGGGATTAACATGAAATCGCCGGAAGCAGACATTTCGCAGATCGTACAAAAGGGAATGGCAAAAAATGCAGAATTTTTATCTGTTACTCTGAATCTGAAGGCATTTCACTCTCGGACAGTAACGCTTCTGTGGTGGCAAGGATGACACGAAGCTGCCCTTCATCACAGCGTGTAAGCAGACGCTCAATCTGCTGATATGTAGTATTGGTCAGATTCTCGTTTGGATAGATGACAGTATCTGCTGACAGGTTGAAGTAGTGGATTACTTTTTTGAAGACATCGTAGCTCGGATTGTTCCGGAAGCGCTCTAGGTCTTTGAGATATGGTAAAGAAATATCCAGTATTTCAGCTAATTCTGCTTGTGTGAGTTTCTTATCCATTCGTGCATTTTTACGGTTAAAAAAATTCAGGCAGTATCCGTAGAGAACTGCACCATCAGCCTGCGGGCATTGGGAAGAATCCTGATGTTCGCAGGCTGTTTTTTGTTTGCGAAAATATCTTTAACTGCTATAATAAACATGACATACTATTGTCGTGTTGAGTTTGCTATGATATGAACGGAGCGTGAGAGATTATGAAGATAGATAGGCTTATCGGGATATTGTCGATCTTACTGCAGGAAGAAAAGACAACGGCTCCTGAACTGGCGGAAAGGTTTGAGGTATCTCGCAGGACAATAAATCGAGATATTGAAGATCTTTGCAAAGCGGGTATTCCTATAAGGACTACTCAGGGTACTGGTGGTGGTATCAGTATTATGGACGGATATCGTATGGACAGGACGATTCTGACTTCCAAAGATATGCAGATGATTCTTACGGGACTGCGGAGTCTGGATAGTGTGACCGGCAGCAGATACTATGGCCAGTTGATGGAAAAGATTCAGGCTGGATCATCTGAATTCATTAGCGGCAAAGAATCCATGCTGATCGATCTGTCATCCTGGTATAAAGGTTCTCTTGCTCCTAAAATTGAGGTGATCCAAGACGCTATAGAAAACAGACATCTTCTGGAGTTTAAGTATTATGCACCGACCGGAGAAAGTAACAGGACGATAGAACCGTATTATCTGGTTTTCCAATGGTCAAGCTGGTATGTATGGGGATGGTGCTCAGACCGTGAAGATTACAGGCTATTTAAGTTGAACCGTATGGATCGGGCTGCTGAAGCAGAGCAGGGATTTGTATGCAGAGATGTACCGATGCCTGATCTGTCAAGTGAGAAGATATTTCCGGGCGGGATTAAGGTAAAAGCTCTTTTCACACCGGATATGAAGTGGCGACTGGTTGAAGAATTCGGGCCGCATTGTTTTACAGAAGCGGATGATGGAAGGCTGCTCTTTTCGGCGGACTATACGGATATGGAAAACCTTGTGACATGGCTCATGACATTTGGGGCAAAGGCAGAGGTGCTGGAGCCGAGAGAAGCGCGGGACATTATCCGCAGGAATGCGGAAGAAACATTACAGATTTACATGGAGGATTAGCATAATGAGATTAGATGGTTTCGGATTATTTGTTGATGATATGGCAAAGATGATCCGTTTTTACAGGGACGTTCTTGGATTTGAAATCAAGGAAGAAGAAAACACATCAAATGTTTACCTTTGCTGATCCGGAGGGGAATCTGATTGAGATGGGTTCCTGGAATAAGCCTTATGAAGAGAAGGATCTGACGGAGGGATAAAGAATATGGCGTTTGATTATAAGAAGGAATACAAAGAATTCTATATGCCGAAGGGTGCGCCGACTATTGTCACCGTCCCGAAAATGAATTATATAGCAGCGAGGGGTAGCGGGAATCCCAATGATGAAGATGGCGAATATAAGCAGGCTATCGGTCTTCTGTATGGGATCGCATTTACGATCAAGATGAGTAAAAAGGGAAATCATCAGATAGACGGATATTTTGATTATGTGGTACCGCCATTAGAGGGATTCTGGTGGCAAGACGGAGTGGTCGGCGTAGATTATGCGCATAAGGATTCTTTTCAGTGGATATCTGTCATCCGCCTGCCGGATTTTGTTACCAAGGAAGATTTCGATTGGGCGGTCAAAGAAGCTACAGTTAAGAAAAAACAGGATTTTTCTAAGGTTGAGTTTTTTGCCTATGATGAAGGCCTGTGTGTGCAGTGTATGCATATCGGATCGTATGACGATGAACCTGCTACGGTAGATGCGATGCACAGGTTTATGGAAGAGCAGGGATATGTACTGGATATCACGGAAAAGAGAATGCATCACGAGATATATCTGAGTGATGCACGGAAGGTTGCACCGGAGAAATTGAAGACCGTGGTACGGCATCCGATAAGGAGGACTTAAGCGTATGGAATATATAAGGGTTACGAAGGAGAATCTCGAAAAGGAGCATATTTGCTGCGCTATTTCCAACAATAAAGATGTTCAGGTATCGTCAAAGAAGGCGTGGCTTGCGGACAGATTTGATGAAGGGCTTGTATTCTTGCAGCAGCAAAGAAGAAGCCGTTCCTGGCTGATCCGAAGTTCTTAAAGTATAAGGGCTTTGAAGTCTGTGATGAGGCTGATAACGGGATTCAGCTATGGTATCTGCCGTTTGAAAAGGGAGCAGAGGCTCCGGTGTTCAAAGAATGCGCAAAGCATCCCCATATAGATGAAAACGGTTATGTCCTTTACTATACGAATCAATGTCCATTTAATGCAAAGTATGTGCCGGTTCTGGAAGAGACCGCTGAGAGGAACGGCATATCATTCAAGGTCGTGAAGATCGAAAGCAGGGAGGATGCTCAGAATGCACCGACTCCGATCACGACGTATTCGCTGTTTTATGATGGGGAGTATGTCACTAATGAGCAGATGAATGATAAGAAGTTCCTAAAGCTTATCAACGGGTAGGAGGAAGTAATATGGCATCAACAAAAGAGTATCTGGATTTTGTCCTGGAACAACTACTTTGGAAAGAAAACCGTTATCTTTCCGGTATGAGGAAACAGATTGATAAGAGAATGGCAAAGGATTTACTGCAAAAAGGGCGTACTCATGTGACGGATTTCTATTCGCAAAAAACAGGAAAGAACTTTACTGCAGATCTGCTTTTGGAAGTTGTGGACGGACGGGCAAATTTCCATTTGGAATTTCCAAAACGGAAGGGAAGTAAAAAAGCAAACAGATAAAAAAATCCCCGCCACCTGCGGGGAGTGACCTATATTAATGGAAAACCAAGTTTCAAAATAGAGTGCCAGTCGCTTTTGGCGTACAAGAACCGTACAATATTTACCTGCTTTTCTTCCTCTGAAATGGTATAGAAAGCAAGATGATTTCCTACCGTTACGAAACGGACTCCCCAGGAAGAAAGAATTTTATCATCTACAAGCGGATGTTTCATGGGAAATTGTGAAAGTGTGTTGATCTGGCGTTCTGCTTCATCTAACAGATGATCTGCGGCCTGCGGGTTCTTTAAAACATATTCGATATAATCCGCTGCATGAACCATATCTTTTTCGGCTGTAAGGGTAATGTGGATATGATAATTCATCGTTTGCGGCGGCTCCTTATGTCAGTCATTGCTTCTGAAAATGGGCGTGTTCTGCCTGCAGCGACATCTTCAAGACCTTCATGGATCAGCCCGTATAATTCAAAGCGGCCTACAAGCTGTTCGTATGCTTCAATACTCATGACGGCGAGATCACCTTTCCCATTTTTAGTAATAAAAACAGGTTCAGAATAATCATGGCAGAATGTAGAAATTTCGTTGTAACTGTTACGCAAATCTGCGCTTGAACGGATTGTTGGCATATCAGCACCTCCTTTGTAAAGAAATTATACAAAAATTTCTTTATATCGTCAAGGGGAATGGGAAGGTTTTTGTATTTGTATAGTATAGGTGTTTTTTAGTATACGGTAAACTATGAGTACCGCCTTGTTTATTAGCCGCCATTTGGCGGCCTGAATTATACGTTTGTTGTTTTGGTTTGCTATGACAGATATCCGGAAGATTCTCTGACCATGGTAACAATTCCTGAATAAAGCTGTAATCCGTATCATCCTGATGATTCTTCAGAATTGTCAGGACGTATTCCAGATAACGGAATGGATTGAGATTGTTTGCCTTGGCTGTTTCCGTGATACTGTAAATAATAGCACTGGATTTTGCACCATCAATACTGTCGATCAGTTTCCAGGTATGCTTATGCAGACAGAAACTGCGCAATGAACTCTCTGTTGCATTGTTATCAAGAGGCACTTCTCCGTCATTCAGGAATACTTTTAAGGCTTCTTCCTGATTAATACAGTATGTAATCCCGTCCAGTGTCTTGCCTTTGGAGAGCCGGTTTCCTGTCTGGATATCTTTTGCCCATGCAAAGAAAGCCTCTACCAGAGGTTTGATATTGATCTGTTGTTATTTTTTTCGTTCATCTGCAGATAGCGTTTTTAACTGGTTATCCAGATGATAGATTGCGGCGATCCGTTTCAATGCTTCATAGGCAACGGTTCCTTTTGCATTCTTTTGTGATGCTTTCGGAAGTGCTGACAGTAGTGGAAAGATATAACCAGGCATTGGAATTGTTGGATGCCTATGATCATCAGAATATGGAACGTCCGAAAGGAAATAAGCCAACGTATATTCTAACTTATGAAGAATGTAGAAAAGTCATTGATAATATGAAATTTGGAGATAGTAGTTCCTTATTTGGTAATGAGAAGGATGATTCTTTCAAGGGAGCATCGGGGCAATTTATCAAAGTTTTGCGGGAGAAGATTTGTATCCCGCTTTGGAGGAAAAGGCAGCAAATTTATTGTATTTTGTCACAAAGAATCACAGTTTTTCTGATGGAAATAAGAGAATTGCAGTAACGATGTTTCTGTATTTTCTGGACAAAAATGGTGTGTTATTTCAAGATGGAGAAAAATTAATTGATGATCATACTCTTGTGGCACTTACTATTATGATTGCAGAATCGAATCCCGAAGAAAAAGAAATGATGATAAGTGTAATTATGAATTGTATAAAAATTGTATAAAATCTGGAAAAAACTCCGAAATACCCTATAATCAAGGGCACTGAAAAACTCCCATTTTTGTGTGGGAGTTTTTCTTTATATAGTATTTAAAATATTTTTTTCAATGACGCTCATTAAAAACACTGTGCCTATCCCACAGCATATGCTACTAATCGGTTATTCTTTTTTGCGTTCGCAACAAATGCTGTAAAATATGTTTGTAACTGCATGACAAACGGCCCTGTTGAATCTGCCCTACGCAGTCCATGGGCTTCTTTTAATTCTCCAAGGATCAAATGTACTTGCAGAAAGCACACCACTTGCCATGGCACGGAATATAAACAAGCTTCATAATAAGATTCAAAAAGGCAGGACAGGAATTCATTTATTTTCTTTAGAAAGTGCCTGAATTTTAACTTTTCAAAATGAATTTTAAGCCATCGAAAATGGCTTATTAAAGTGCGTCTTTATCATCAATTGACCAAATAAATCTTTAGTTTCTATTGGATTTAAAAAAAACAGAAAAATGAAGTTGCCGCTTTGGCATGCATTATCAATTTGTCAACTATTCATTTTTAAGCCTCTTATATTTCCGACGATATTGGGCAGGGGTAGTCTTATAATATTTCTGGAATGCCCTATTATAACAGCGAAGATCAGAAAAGCCGTTCTTAATTGCAATATCAATTAATGGCAGATCACTGCCTAACAAGTCTTTATGTGCATTATTAAGACGAATGTTTGTTAGATGTTCGCGGAATCCCTCCCCTACATAAGTAGGAAATTCCCGTGAGAGATGCTCCTTGGATAAGTGAATGAAAGAGGCGACATCTTCCAAACTAATTGGTTCATTGTAATGTTCCTCCATGTAGCGCATAATTTCGCGATAACGATTGTAATATTTCTCAGAATAATGGAGTCTATCTGCCGGATAGTCGCTACGAATATGCGTAACCATCAGATATACAATATGAAATAAAATGGAGTTTGCTTCTAAAAGCAAGTACGGCTGGGTATTTTCTTCAGAATAAAGTTCATATAATTTCTGAGCACAGTCTGCAATTTCTTTGCGAGCCTCCGGGCTTCGATTTAAGTCAAACCAGCAGTGATTTTTACCGCAGTATTTTTGGAAAATCTCAGGTGCAATGCGAAGTGACAAACTGGTAAAGGAATGACCTTCCAGAGCGGAAACACAGTGTATCTGTGAGTTGTTTATTATGGCAACATCGTTTTCCTTGAGATTAAATGTATTTTGATCGCAAGAGATATGTAACTGTGAATCTAAAGAAGCAAGCAGTTCCACCGATTCATGCCAATGGGGTTGGTTAATGGATTTACTTGTATGCAGTAGTATGATGGCAGGAATGTTTTCTGGTGTGATAACTATCTCGTGAAAAGCCTGCATTTTCCTCCTCCTTTGCTGTTGATATGTTTTTATTTGGCATTTTGCTGAAAAATGCATATGATTGATGTCAAAAACAGCAATTAATTGATATTGTAGATGAAAAATTGTGCAATATAATCAAAATAGTAATTATAAATTACCACAACTTAACCAATGCGTCAATGAGTATTCTCTAATATAAATCAATTTTGAGTATATAAATCTTTCAAAAAATAAATCAATTTTTGGCGGTTTTCTCCGCATATAATTCCAGTCAATTTATTTGTTAATTCTATATAATTGAACACAATGAAGGCAAATAAGAAGCAAAGGAGGGAGATTATGGCTATTATTCGTGTTCGTTTTTTTTCTAATTGCCTGATGCGTACGGTTCCGTTCACGGCAGTATTGCCCAATGATGGAGGGTTTCTGAAAGATGGAAGTCCTGATTTTGTGTTGGAAAATATGAAAACACTGTATTTGCTGCATGGATATACCGGAGATGAGAACGACTATCTTGTACATACTCATATCAGTGAGTTAAGTAAAAAGTATGGGATTGCAGTAATTATGCCGGATGGTGATAACAGTTTCTATATTGATCATGTAGCAGAAAACCGTCATTTCGGGAAATATATTGGGGAAGAACTAGTCGAGTATACGCGCAGGCTATTTCCATTGTCGAAAGAGAGGGAAGATACATATATCGGCGGTCTGTCAATGGGTGGATATGGTGCCATGCGTAATGGATTAAAATATGCACACACTTTTTCGAAGATTTTGGCATTTTCCGGAGCATATATACCCATTCGTATTGTTGATAACGGAGGAGTTCCGGTTGACGATGGCGTGTCAAATGTGGAGTTCCAATGTCGTGTATTTGGAGATCCGAAGATGCTTGCAACGAGCGATTTGGACCCAAGGGTTATTTATCAGGAATTGGAAAAGAGCAAAAAAAGTATTCCAAGAATTTTTATGACAGAAGGCAGTGAGGATTTTCTGCTCAAAGAAAATCATGCTATGCGCGACTTCTTACAAGCGCAAAATGCGGATTTTACATACATTGAGGATACAGGGGAGCATGATTGGGATTTTTGGAATAAGCACTTGGAGGAAGCATTTGCTTTTCTAAATGAGTAAAAGGAAGGTTATTTTATGGAAGTAAAAGAATGGACTTATGAAGAAATTCCGGAATTTACAGAGGAAATAGAAGGTGTTCAAGTGATTCAGACCACCGGTGACGAAATGGGTGTTTCCTATATCCATAATGTAGAGTATGCCGAGATAGATTCTGTTCGGCTGCATCTGCAGATCCTGTTGCCTTTTAGTCGTAACAATCCTGAGATGGTCTGTCCTTGTATTGTGTTTGTGCAAGGTTCAGCATGGCTTCCCCAAGATGTGTTCCATCAATTATGTCGTGTTTCCAAATTGGCTGAGCGTGGTTATGTTGTGGCTGTTGTCGAGTATCGGCATTCTGGCATTGCGCCTTTTCCTGCACAGATTATGGATGCAAGAAATGCGGTGCGTTTTATGCGTGCCCATGCTGCAGAATATCATGTGGATGCTGAGAATATTGTTATTGCGGGTGATTCTTCTGGCGGGCATACAGCTATGTTTGCAGGTATGATTCATGATGATGTGGAGAATAACCTATTTCCCGGCATTTCTGCTGAGGTCAAAGGCATTATTAATTATTATGGAAGCTGCAGCGTCATGAACGAAGACTCCAATCCTATTCAGGTTCTTCACTGCCAGCCGGATAGTCCGGAAGGACTGGTTATGGGGCGCGTGGATTTGAGAGATAATCTTGAATTAAAGAAAAAACTTTCTGTTGAATGCAACATTACCGAAGAAACGGTTATGCCGCCGACCATTATCTTTCATGGTACGAAGGATCGTTTGGTCAATTGCGAAGGTAGTGTGATTCTCTACCGCCAGATGAAAAAGTGTGGTAAGGATGTTCAATTGTATTTCATAAAAGGAGGCGATCATGGAGGGGCGGAGTTCTGGACCAGCCAGGTCGTCGATATTGTGGATGACTTTCTCAAGTACTGTTTCAGAAGATAGTTATCTTGCTGAATGCCGGTCTGGTTGGCGGTGTTATTGCGTTCTCTAAGATTTTCGATGGCGTGTCTGACTTGATTGCAGGTCAAATTATTGATAGCCACAAAAGTAAAAGAGGGCATTGTATTCCCGTTATACTGAAGTGGGCTATTCCTATGGTGCTTTCCGTTATTCTGGTATTCCTGGTTCCGGACGGAAGTGTAGCCTTGCGTATAGTTTACATCTTTGTTACATATAACCTGTTTAATACTGTTTTGTACACTTATGTGGGCATGGCCGCTAATTCTCTTCCGTCCTATGTCACAAATGACTCTGTTGACCGTTCGCAGATGCTGATTTTTTTCATGATGTTTTCAGCTTTGACACAGACTATTATGGCATCTGTTATGATGCCGATGGTTGATTTTTTTGGAGGTCAAGGGCTGCAGTCTGCATGGATTAAGTCTATTATGGTCTTTGGTATTATCGGTCTGATACCTTTGGCATTGAATGTATTGTTTGTCAAAGAACGGGTAGAGAATGATGTTCCTCCGGAGAATCTCATCGTTGGTATCAAATGTGCTGTTGTAAACAAATATTGGTGGATGGCCTTTGTTGTTAATTTGATGGCCAATTTTATTCTGACCTTTAACCTGTCTGTTTCCATTTATTACCTAAACTCTGTGTTGGGAAATATGGCTTTGATGGGAACGTTTGTTGCATGCTCCAACTTGCCTGGCGTATTTCTGTCTGCAGTGGCTCCTTTCTTTTTGAAAAAGTATACGAAGCGACAGATGGTATTGTTCGGTTCAATCTGTATGGTGGTGGCTCAGGTTGTATTTATAGTAGTGCCGACATCCTCTACTATTTTATTTGCTACGGCGCTGTTGCGCGGTATTGGAATGGGCTTTGCGATGGGTATGGCCGGAGCCCTCATCGGTGACACTATCGATTATGGCGAGTGGAAGACCGGTATACGTGTTCAGTCTGTCTTGTTCTCTGCAAGTTCTGTAGGCGCCAAAATCGGGCAAGGAGCTTTGACAGCAGCCTTTGGATTCTTCTTAAGTGCAGTTGGATATAATGGTGCTTTGGAGGTTCAGTCTGCAAGTACGATCAGCGGTATTGATGCATTCTTTAAATTCGGTCCCTTAGTTGTTGCTATCATCTTGCTGGTTGATATCTGGTTCCTGGATGTTGAAACAAAAAATCCGCAGTATATTAAAGAAATTGCAGAGCGTAAAGCAACTCAGAATGCAGGCGAATAGATATACTTGTAATGTAAGACCCATCTGGAAAATGATAAAAAAAGGTGTATCGAAAAAATTTTCGATACACCTTTCTAATCATCCTAACAACTTCTTAGTTAAGTTTCTCTATAAATATTGACAAAGCAGTTTCCCCAGAAAAATACTCTTTAAGAGCATTGAATAACTTCATCATTATCATTCACTTCCTTCTCATTTATTCTCGTTCCTTAAACTGTTAAAATATTAACACGTAGTATAGATAATGTAAAGATAAATTTTTAACAAAGTTTGGCTTGATTTCATTAGATATTTTGTGCGCTTTTTCAAATGACGCGAATCTCGCAAATTTAGCAGAATTGAAATATACAAGTTACAGACCTATTGATTGATTAGAGAGATGCCTGCAAGGTAAGAAAGATAATCTGATGTAATGGAGTTGACATTTCCAAGCAGCATGTATATGATAATGACTGGACAAACTACATAAGATTGATAACAAGGGGAGCTTATAGAATAGGCTGAGAGGAAGTTGTCAACTTCGACCCATAACCTGATGTGGATAATGCCAACGTAGGGATGCGTTATAGATTGGCTTCAAGCCCTTTTTGTTTTCAATCGGAGACAAGGAGGGCATTTTTATGTTTGATCTATTAGTCAATGCAGAAGGCGGTCTGACAACTGCCGGATATGCGGTATGTATTGTTGTTGGAGTTGTACTCTTTATCGTTGCGTTATTTTTTGCGGGGAAGAAATCCGGGAAAAAGAAGATGAGCACAAAGCAGTTAGTGTTCTGCGCGATGGCAATGGCGCTGGCGTTTGTGACTTCTTATATGAAGATATTCAAGTTGCCGTGGGGTGGAAGCGTAACGCTGTGCAGTATGCTGTTCATTGTATTGGTCGGCAACTGGTACGGAGTACAGACTGGAATCCTTGTGGGGCTTTCTTATGGGCTCCTACAGTTCATCCAGGAACCGTATGTGCTTTCATTCTTTCAGGTTTGCTGTGACTATGTGCTGGCATTCGCGGCGCTGGGCGTTGCCGGATTTTTCGCAAAAAGCAAGAATGGCTTGCTGAAGGGATATATTGCGGCGGTTCTCGCCAGAGGAGCATTCCACTCTCTGGGAGGATACCTATATTGGATGGACTACATGCCAGATAATTTCCCGCAGTCATTGAAGAGCATCTACCCGATTGCTTATAACTATAGTTTTCTGCTGGCAGAGGCGGTCATGACGGTGGTTATTATCTCAGTTCCGGCGGTGGCAAAAGGACTTAGCAGGGTAAAACAGACAGCGTTAGATTAACGCACTAAAGAGGGGACATTGTTTTTTTCAATTTCCCCCGTCCCCAATTAAAATAGCCGTGTCCCTTTTTGAATTTGCCGTGTCCCTTTTTAATTCATGATAATCCCGACTTTATCTAACCCCTCGCCAGTATACAGATCTTTTATTCGAATTTCTTTTGTTACGCCTCCGGCGAATTCGATGATCAGTTTTTTATTCCGTCTCCTTAATTCTTTGTGCCATAGATTTTTGCGATCTGGCACAGCCAGGTGGATACCTTGCAGTTCCCGTTATACTTGTTTGCGCATCGGACTGCCTGATGGAATGTTTCTTGTGTCAGTTCTTCGGCAGTATCTGTCTCGTGGCATAAGGAGATTAGAAATTTATATACCAGTTTTGCATGTTCGCTATATATGGAATCCATATCTAACATCGCGTCACATCCTTCTTTGCTTATATATACCCCAACTAGTCATTTCGTTACATCATGTCGTCATTATTTTATAGAAAAATGTTCTCGGATAAAAGGTTAATTATCTGTGAGGATTCAGAGATTGTAGCAGAAATGCAGGGATAACTGTTGCCAGATAATATGTATTACAGTTCTTTAAAAATTCGTACACTTCCTGCATGGTAAAATCCTCCCTATATGTAAATGTAATGCCCAATATGGTTTGAAAATATTTAAGTTTATGAAATTATTGCAGTTCTCTCTCGAGATTATTATAATAAATAATAAGAAATTGGGTAAAATGCAGTCCGGTATACCTACTCTGTCGGACAGGAAAAATGTAAAGGAGAAGCAATATGACTGAATTTGAAAAAATGCACAGCACGGATCTATACCTTCCCAATGGCGAAGAGATTATGAAAGAACAGGAGCAGTGCCTGGAGCGCCAGTACGATTACAACCTGACACGACCGTCAGAAGGCGCCAAAAGAGAGGCGTTATTAAAGGAGATGTTTGCTGAGATTGGTGACGGCTGTTATATAGAACCGCCTCTTCACAGCAACTGGGGTGGTCATCATACGCACTTCGGGAAGAATATCTATGCGAATTTTAACCTGACACTAGTGGATGATACGCATATCTACGTAGGCGATTACACCATGTTTGGCCCGAATGTGACGATTGCCACGGCGGGGCATCCGATCCTGCCGGAACTTCGCCAGCAGGCATATCAGTATAATGCACCTGTTCATATTGGGAAAAACTGCTGGATCGGAGCAGGAGTAATGATTATGCCTGGAGTAACCATCGGTGATAATACGGTGATCGGAGCAGGAAGCGTTGTCACGAAGGATATTCCATCTGATGTGGTAGCTGTTGGTAATCCCTGTAAAGTGATGCGGCCAATCGGTGAACGGGATAAAGAATATTATTTTAAGAACAGAAGAATTGATGAAAGTATAAGATAGAAGGCGTAACCCTGATTCCAACTGAAAATAGGATAATAAGAGAAAAATATCGGCAGATCTTATGAAGTATAAGTTCCGCCGATATTCATTCTGTTATTTACCAGTATTTCTTGCTGTTCGTTTATTTTCTTAGCCATATAACCGCCAGAAGAATCAGGATTCTTCTATAAAGTTCTGTAGAAATTCCTGTATAAATGGCAGTGCTGCCCCGATCGCCACGGCATCATTCCGGCATTTCCCAGGCAGAATATAAGTAGGCGCATCCCCAAATGCCGAAAATTCAACGACCTTATCCTGAAGCATTTTCAGATCTTTATCGGTGAGATACGGGATGATATCTCCGCCGAGAATGACGGTACTTTCTAAGACCATGTGCAGATTATTGATCAGGATGGCAAGATAGTATAAGAATTCTTCCCAGCGTTTCTGGTAATCAGAGTTGCCCTGTGCTTTCTGCTGGAAAAAGTCATCAAGATCCATCTGGTCATCAAGAAAAGTACTGGCGGAACAATAGCATTCTGCGCATCCTGTACGTCCGCAATAGCAAGGACGTCCGCCGGGAATCAGAGTCATGTGCTCAAAGATGCCTGATTTGCCCGTAATGCCCTCTTTAATCTGTCGGTTTAGAATCAATGCGCCGCCCAGATGCATGCAGAGAGATAGATAGATAGCATCGTTGATCTCAGGATTCACCCACAGTTCACTGTTCGCGGCACAGTCAGTGTTATGTATAAAACGGCATGGCCAGGAAAAATATTTTTCAAAGATATCAATGGAAAGGCCCTCCACATCAATAACCGTCGCATAAGTGATCCGGCGGCCACCTTGTGAAACCAGTCCCTGAATCCCGATGCCAATTCCAAGAATCTGCTCATTTTTAAAATGATATTTCTCAATGAAAGCAAGAACATGATCACGAAGTGTCTCAAAATACGCCTCTGTTCTTTCGAATTTCAAATTAATCTTTACTTTTGCTTTTTTGACAACGTATAAGTCAACTGCCGCGATATGAACGGTGTGTTCCGTAAGTTCAATGCCGATAGCAATCCGGGCAGTAGAGATAATAGAATAAGAAGTTGCCTTTCTTCCGCAAGTGGAATTTAACTGGCCGCTTTTTTCTACGAGCTGATCTTCCATCAATGCTGTCAGATGCTGAGTGACAGTAGGAAGCGTTATGCCAAGCTGGTTGGCAATCTTCTGCTTGGAACTGCAAGGATTGTTATAAATATAATGAAAGATGTCTATGCGATTCTTTACTTTTATATCTGAAAGAGAAAAGCGTTCCATAATGATTCCTCCTCATAATAATAAAACTATAGTGGTTAATATTTGAAATGGTTTTATGAAATGCATTTTAAAATGATTATATCAGAAAAATCAGAAAATAGAAATACAAATAAAAGTAAATATAACTAAAAAGTGGAAATGAGATTTGTTCAATATATCATATTGCGTAGTTTTTTATCCAGTGCTATTATATAACTATATTATATAAAACTGTTTTATAAAATGAACGACTAAAATGAAACATAAGGAGGAAGAATACATGAAAAGTGAATTAGACATCAAAAAAGAGATGTGCGAGATTGGAAGACGGGTATATGACCGGGGAATGGTGGCTTCTAATGATGGCAACTTTTCGGTAAAACTGAATGACAATGAGTATCTGTGCACCCCGACAGGAGTCAGCAAAGGTTTCATGACACCTGAGTATATCTGTAAGGTAGACGGTGAAGGTAATGTACTGGAGGCAAATGAAGGATTCCGTCCATCATCTGAGATTAAGATGCATATGAGAGTCTACAAGGAGAGACTGGATGTGAATGCTGTTGTTCATGCACACCCGATGTATGCAACAACATTTGCTATTGCAGGTATTCCACTAGAGGAGCCAATCATGCCGGAAGCAGTCATTGCGCTTGGCAGCGTTCCGATCGCAAAGTACGGAACTCCTTCTACCGTAGAAGTGCCGGATTCCATTGCCGAATTCCTGTCACGCTATGATGCCGTGTTATTAGAGAATCATGGCGCGCTTACATATTCAGATTCTTTGCTGAATGCATATCATAAGATGGAATCTTTGGAGTTCTATGCAAGGCTTCTGTATCAGGCTAAGATGCTGGGTGGACCGCAGATCTTAAGTCAGGAGAGAGTAGAGCAGTTATATGATATCAGGAGACAGATGGGGCTGACCGGAAGACATCCGGGAATCGACAAATAATCAGTGATAGTGAATCGAAGATAACTAGTCATAGGTACCTTACTGTGTGAGACTATGAGTACAGGGAAGAAGGAGAGTGTGGTATGGGAGAGAAGGCGAAGAGCGTACTGGCATTTGATTTTGGCGCATCCAGTGGACGTGCGATTCTGGGAACGTTGGAAGATGGCAAGATCGCTATGAAGGAAGTACATAGATTCTCCAATGATCCGGTGACCGTAAACGGAACCATGTATTGGGATACACTGCGGCAGTTTTATGAGATAAAGCAGGGGATGATCAAGGCAAAAAGGTGTGGGGATTTTGAAAGTATCGGAATTGACACCTGGGGAGTAGACTTTGCTCTGTTGGATGAACATGGGGAACTGCTGGAGAATGCAATCCATTACAGGGATGACCGGACCCAGGGGATGATCGAAGATGTATTTTCCAAGATTTCCAAAGAGCGCCTCTATGAGATTACAGGAAATGAATTCATGTATTTTAATACAATTTTCCAGATGAATGCATTGAGGGAGAAGCGTCCGTGGATGCTGGAACGAGCGAAGAAGTTCTTATTTACACCGGATCTGTTAGGGTATTTCCTTACGGGGAATCAGAAGTCAGAGTATACCATGGCAACGACCTCTTCCATGTATGATATCCGTAATAAACAATGGTCGAAAGAGGTGGCGGATGCCCTGGAACTTAAGGAGGATTTCTTCCCGGAGGTGATTGAAAGCGGGACGGTGATCGGAGAGTTGAAACCAGAGATCTGCGAGGAGTTGTCCATTGATTCCAAGAAAGTGATTGCGGTGGCGTCTCACGATACACAAAGCGCATCTGTTGCGGTGCCGACTCAGGAGGAGGACTTCATCTTCATCAGTTGTGGCACCTGGAGTCTCTATGGTACAGAATTATCAGAACCTGCGATTGGCAAGAGATCTCTGGAACTGAGCGTGACAAATGAAGGAAGTTATGGCGGCAAGGTGAATTTCCTGAAAAATATCACTGGCTTATGGATGGTTCAGGAATGCCGGCGTCAGTGGATTCGCGAAGGGCAGGAATATAGTTTTGGTGAACTGGAGCAGATGGCGGCAAAAGCAAAGCCTTTTAGAAGTTATATCGATGTAGATGCACCAGAATTCGTACCCGCAGGCAACATGCCAAGAAGAATCCGGGAATTCTGCCAAAAGACAGGACAGCCGGTTCCTAAGACCGTAGGTGAGATCGTGTGCTGCATTAATCAGAGTCTTGCTTTAAAATATAGGAACGTTCTGGAGAAGATTGAATTCTGTCTGGATAAAAAGTATCACAGAATCCATATGATTGGTGGGGGGATTCAAAGCAAGATGCTTTGCCAGATGACGGCTTGTGCCAATCATTGTGAAGTGATGGCAGGTCCGGTGGAAGCAACGGCGCTTGGAAATCTGGCGGTTCAGTTTATGGCGCTGGGCGAGATCAAGGATATTAAAGAGGCAAGGCGAATTGTTGCGAATTCCGAGAATGTGATGTCGTATGAGCCGCGGGATGCAGAGGCTTGGGATGCGGCATATGAGGAATTCAAGGGGGTTCTTAGGTAGAAAATGAGAGATTAGAAGTGAACGGCGAGGGAGGATGCTTGAGGGGATGCCAGCCGGAGTCCTGCGCCGTACACTCTCTATTCAATTCCGTATTCTTCCATTAAGTGTTCCTGATATGCTTCATCTTCGATGGAATGTTTCAAATCTTGTATACGATTATCTTCTATAAGATGGTAGTGAAGTTTGTTAACACGCTCTTCACCTAGTTTTTTGCCGGTTTTGTTGCCTTCCTGCCATGCTTCATCACGTTCCTGTTGAAGATGGCGTTCTTCGTTATATTCATATATGCTCACTTTGATTACCTCGTTTTTGTTCTTTCGTAAAAATTCCGCTAAAATATCTTCGTTGATACATTCGTCTACGGCATATTCTACAGCTTCTGCAAAGGGCATTTCTTGACTGTAATTCCGAATCTTGGATACCAGGATCATGTACTCTCGCAGTGTTTGACATTTATTCATTAATTCTTCATTATATCCCGAATTGATATTCAACTCAGTTACTTTTAATTCCAGGTCTGGATTCTCGCTTTTTATTTCATATGCATCTGAGAGTTTTAATTCTCGGCGTTCTTCCATAGATTCTATTCCGTTATAGAATACGACAAACTTTGGCTCTGGTATCTTTACTAGAGTAGAACTATATAGATTTTTATCTTTTGTCAGATTAGAATAGACATCTGCTACGTACAGTAAATCCCGTAATGGCATGTTGGGATTCTTGGTGGATTGGTGTTCATACAATGTCAACTGGTCGTAAAGCATAAAAGATATGTCATTTTTCATGCCTAGATAAATTGCATTTTCTAACGTTGTTACAATTAGATCATCCTCATTGGTATAACTGGTTCCATTCATGGCATTGTAAAGTTCGAGCAATTCCCGTTTTTCTTTGAATATCATGCGAAAGATTCTGTCTTTATAAGCACGCAGTGGCATGCCGATTACTTTGTGATGCGTGACAATCTCATTCGCTGCCTGTATGATTCTTTGGTCTTCCGTCATTCATGGTCCTCCTTTTTTGGGATATAAGAGGACTCTTTCATTCTTCTTAGAATCCTCTCTGCTGTTCTTGGGTCTGTGATTAAGCATCGAATTTTCTAAGATTATAAATATCATTAGAATTTGGAATGACTTTGTCATATAGAATGTTTAGAAAAATAATGCTTGTTTGAATTATAGCATGCATCTTTAAAAATGTCAGCCTTTATGTTCAAGGAAATTCCTTGATTTTATCGACATTTTTCGCTAATATCGGGAGTTATAGGTTGACACATAATGGTATTATGATATAATACCATTAAAGGGAAACTATGGAAGTATCAGGAAAGGAGGGGACTTGTGAATTCGGAGATAACAGAATTAAGGTATATCGATCTAAAGAATGACATCTGCCGTCAGATCTATGAAGGTGTCTACAAGAATGGCGAGAAGATTCCTTCGGAGCGTCAGCTTGCCCAGGATTACGAAGTCAGCAGAATTACGGTGAGAAAAGCATTGGAACTTCTGGAGGCGGAAGAACTGATTGTGCGTGAAGTGGGTAATGGGACACGGGTAACGCTTAAGAATTACGGCAATCATAATATGCTGGATATGATTGGAGTAGTTGCGCCATCCAAGAACCCGTTTTTTGCCAGGTTTATCGCAGACTTCCAGAAATGTGTCTGGGAGCGGGAGGGTCTGATGCTGTATGTAGAAGTGCCGGAGCATACGTCTTTGGAAGATTGTCTGTACCGGCTGTACAGTAAGAATATCAGAAATGCGGTTGTGTGGCAGGATGACCAGAAGATTGACCCGGAAAAATTACTGCGTTTGAGAAGTATTGGGATGAATCTGGTATTTTTCGATACGGATAATGCATTTCCCTATGCAGACAGTGTATTCCTGGATAATGAGGATGCAGTAAAGGTTTTGCTTGACTGTCAGAAAAAGCAGCATCAGGAGTATGTGTATATTGGCTGGGATAATCAGGAGATCAGCAATGTAAGAAAGAGGGAAGAAGCGTTCCGGGGACTGCATCCTGAGGCAGAGATATTACATGCGCCTTGGCGGCGTGACAGGAGGATGTCTGAAGAAGCGCTGAAGGCAGTGGAGGAGAAGGCTTCGGGGATGGAAGAAGGTCTGTTCTTGTGTGGGACTGGTGAGATTGGGCAGCAGACGGCAGAGAGGCTTCTGCAGGCAGGATTCTTGGAAGAGGGAAAGATAGCCCTTGCGGTGATTGATGATTTTGAAGGATCAGAACGTTATCCGGTGGATATCTATAATCAGGATTTGCGGGCAACGGCAAAACGGATCTATCGGCAGTTGGAGATCCAGGCAGAGGAAAGATCTGCATGGAAGGCCAAAGATTGGCAGGTAAAAGGGAAGCTAAAATAGAAATGTCAGCAAGGCAATGAAGATAAAGATGATAGGAAGACAAGGAGGTAGCGTATGGAGACAGTGAATCCATCTCTGGTTCCTCAGAGAAAACTGAACAATGGAATGATCATTCCCGGAATTGGTATGGGGACATTCGGGAATGACCGATTCACATCCGAAGAGGTGGCCGATGCGGTGTACGGAGCGATCAGAGCAGGTTATCGTCTTTTTGACGGAGCGGCGGCTTATGGCAATGAGAAAGCCATTGGAGAAGTGTATGCAAGAGCGTTCGCAGATGGAATCGTACAGAGGCAGGATCTGACAATCATGACGAAGGTGTGGAATGATATGCACGGGAAGGGAGATGTCCTGGTGGCGTGTGCGCAGAGTCTGAGAGATTTGCAGTTGGACTATGTGGATATCTATATGGTACATTGGCCGTTCCCGAACTATCATGCTCCGGGAGCACATCTTACTGGGCGCAACCCGGATGCGGTTCCATTTACCGTAGAGGAATATATGACGGTATGGAGGCAGATGGAGAGGCTTGTAGACCTGGGACTGGTAAGAGCCATTGGAATGTCCAACATGACGATTACAAAACTTGAACAGGTTCTTCCGCTTTGCAGAATCAAACCGGCGGTACTGGAGGTAGAGATCAACCCAACATTCCAGCAGCCGAAGTTATTCGAATACTGCAAGGCACATGATATTCTTCCGATTGCATACAGCCCGATGGGATCACCGTGCAGGCCAGAGCGTGATACGGAAGAAGGAGATGTGGTGACATTTGAGATGCCGGAACTTGTAGAGATTGCGAAAGCGCATCACTGTCATCCGGCGACCATATGTGTGAAATGGGCGGTACAGAGAGGTCACGTACCGATTCCATTTTCAATCTATGAAAATGAATATGTAGGGAATCTTAAGTGTACGACAGAGGATTTCCTTACAGAAGAAGAGATGGAGATATTAAGAAAGGCAGATAAGAACGCACGTCTGATCAAGGGAAAGGTGTTCCTGTGGGAAGACGCGAAGGACTGGCGGGATATCTGGGATGGTGAAGATGCATGGAATGTTTTGTAGGAATTGATCTTGGGACATCTAGTGTAAGAGCAGTTGCGGTTGATCCGCTGGGAAGAACAATCGCAGAGGGACAGTGCGAGTACGACATTATGAAGCCGGAACTGAACCAGGCAGAGCAGGATATGGAGCAGTTGTGGCAGGCGACGATTCGGGCAATCCGCAAGATGCTTGGAACAGCACCTGAGATTCGAGAAGGAATCCGAGGAATCGGATACTCCGGGCAAATGCATGGATTGGTTATGGTAGATGCAGACGGCAAACCAATTCGTAATGCAATTATCTGGGCGGATCAGCGAACCGGAGAGACGATTCGGAAGATATATGAAGTTGTGCCGGAAGAGCAGTTCGGCCAGGTATTCTGCAATCGCTTAAGTGCCGGATTCCTTCTGCCGTCCCTGATGTGGGTGAAGGAGAATGAACCACAGAATTATGAGAAGATCTATAAGGTGATGCTGCCGAAAGATTACATTCGGTACCGGATGTGCGGAGAATGGGGGACAGATGCTTCAGATGCCAGTTCGACAGGTATGTGGGATATGAAACATCGAACATGGGCATACGAGATTCTGGAGAAATTAGGAATTTCGGCAGATCTGCTGGTGGAAAGCCATGAGGCATATGAGCAGGCGGGTGTGATTACGGAAGAATGTGCCGGGCAGACCGGACTTAAGAAGGGAACTTTTGTTGCATTTGGCGGCGGAGATTCTCTGATGATGGAACTTGGCAATGGAATGATTAAGAGTGGAAGAATGGCATCTACCATTGGAACTGCCTGCCATCTGACTTGTGCATTGGATGCGCCGCTGTATGATCCGTCGCTTCGGACGAATACCTGGTGCCATGGCGGGGAGACGTTATGGAGTATCATGGGAGCGCATCTAAGCGGAGGAGTTGCACTTAAGTGGCTTAAGAATAACATTTTGGAGTACGGAAGTTTTGATGATATGACGGCAATTGCAGAGAAGATTCCGGCGGGAAGTGAAGGGTTATTATTCCTTCCATACCTGAATGGTGAACGGACACCGCACAACGATCCGGATGCGAAGGCCGTATATCTTGGAATGACGCTGAAGCATACGAAGGCACATCTGATTCGCAGTACGATGGAGGGAATTGTCTATAGCATGAAGGAGTCGTACGCGATCTTCCAGTCGCTTGGAATTACGGCGGATCGTGTGATTGCAGCGGGCGGCGGGGCTAAGAGCCCGTTGTTCAGACAGATTCAGGCGGATATGTATAATTGCCCGATCTATACGAATCAGGGGAAGGAGCAGGCTAGTATCGGGGCTGCGATGACGGCTGCGGTAGGAAGCGGGTATTTCCGGGATTATGAAGAGGCTTGTGAGAGTATGGTGAAACTGAATGAGGAAGTTACGGAGCCGATTCTTGAAAATGTGAAGAAGTATGAAGAGGAATTTTTAAGATTTAAGGAAATCTATCATGCCAATAAGAGGTTGTTTTAGAGGTTATTTTTATATTTGACAAGTGGACGCAGTTCTGAGAAGCGAGATATTCCACGCAAACGGGATAACATTCCGGCGAACTAACTGCTAACTGCGACTAAAGCACTCAGGAGAGCCTTCGTGCTTAAGTCTTCGTAAGCAGTGGATTTCGCCTCCATTAAGAGCACCCCTGAATTGTTTGCTTAGGAACATCTCGCTTCTCAGAACTGCTGTTTATTAGCAAAGGATATAATAATAACCTTAAAGGGGACAACGAGAAAGAGAGTGTGTGGGGGAGTGGGATTGTCGAGGAAAACTTTGGGGGAGTGGGGAATTGTTTGGAGTGGGGAAGAGTGGTATTATGGGGGAGATAGTATGGGGAGAAGGAGTGGAGCATGTGTATGGATAGAACTGCGTGGAGCAAGCGTATCATGCAGGAGTGCTGCCTGTGTCCGCGAAACTGCAAAGTGAACCGCAGGAAAGGACAGAGAGGATATTGCCAGGAGACAGGGGAACTTGTGGTTGCGAGGGCGGCGCTGCATATGTGGGAGGAGACCTGTATCTCAGGAAAAGAAGGATCGGGGACAGTGTTTTTCTCCGGGTGCAATATGGGATGTGTCTTTTGCCAGAACTATAGCATTGCCAGGTCGAAAGTGGGAAAGCCTATCAGTGTAAAACGGCTTGCCAGGATATTTTTGGAACTGCAGGAGCAAGGGGCAAATAATATCAATCTGGTAACGCCGACACATTATGTCCCCCAGATAACTGAGGCGCTCGATATGGCGAAGCAGGAGGGCTTGAGGCTTCCGATCGTGTATAATACGAGTGGATATGAGAAAACGGAGACGATTCAGATGCTTAAAGGGTATGTAGATATCTACCTGCCGGATTTTAAATATATGGAAGAAGAACTGGCGAAGAAGTATTCTCATGCGCCGGATTATCCTGCATATGCAAAAGAGGCGTTGGAAGAGATGGTAAGTCAGGTGGGAAGCCTGAAGTTCGATGAGAAGACGGGACGGATGAAGCGTGGCGTCATTGTCCGTCATCTCGTGCTTCCAGGGCATGTGAAGAACGCTAAGGCGGTGATCCGGTATCTGTATGAGACCTATGGTGAGCGGATTATGATCAGCATTATGAATCAGTATACGCCTATGGAACAGGTAAAGGATGATCCGTTGCTTGCAAGAAAGGTAACCAAGAGAGAGTACGAACGAGTGGTGGATTATGCCATGGAACTAGGCGTCGAGTGCGGATTCATCCAGGAGGGGGAAGTGGCATCGGAGAGTTTTATCCCGGAATTCGATGGGGAAGGCGTATAGAAGCAGATTCGTAATAGATTACGAATCTGTGTGTGTTATATTTATCGCATGAATTCGTTAATCACATGCAGTACTCCGTCTTCATCATTAGACTTCGTAATATAATCAGCTTTTTCCAACACCGGAGGCTGTGCATTCGCCATCGCTACGCCCAAGCCTGCAGTCTCGATCATAGTAAGATCATTATATCCATCTCCGCAGCAGATCATCTCATCGGAAGTCAGTCCGATACTGGCAAGAAGTTTCAGCAGGGAATGCGCTTTATCAATTCCCGGTGGCATGATCTCCAAGAAAAATGGATCGGAGCAATAGATATACAGGTAAGAGTGGAAGTAATCGATGGCTTCTTCTTTCACGCGTTGGATAATCTGTGGCTCGCCGGTAAGTAGGAATTTATTCGGGGATTTTTCGAAATAAGAAGGAAAGTCTTCCACCCGAATAATCGGCATATGGTTGATTCGGGACTCCAGTTCGCTGTACTGGTTCGGATTGATTCCGGACAGTAGGGAGTCGGAAGTATAGCCGATGATATCGATTCCGGTATATTTCTTCGCAATATGGAACAGAGGGGCGGCAACATTTTCAGGAAGAACTTTATTGTAGATCACCTGACCGCTTCGGCAGTCCGTGATGCGTCCGCCGTTAAAGGACAGGATATAACTTCCGTATTCCTCCAGATGAAGTTCTTTGGCAAGGGGAAGGACGCCGTTCGTGGGGCGTCCGCTTGCAAGTACTACTTTTTTCCCGTTTTTTTGTATATCGATCAATGCTTCTAACGTGGGCCTAGAGATCTCTTTCTTAGAATTGGTAAGAGTGCCGTCTAAGTCCAGTGCGAGAATCTGATAATCCATAGCAATAACTCCTATTACATGTTTTTCAAGGCATCTACAATCTCTGGGAATTCCATGCCATGAGAAGCCTTTACAAGAACATTATCCCCATCTTGGATAATATCATCCGCAGCCGCGAGGAAATCAGCCTTTGTCTCGAACCAGAGTCCCTGAGTGGAGGAGTTGCTTTCGGTCACACCTGCAATCAGGTCTTTTGCAAGGCCGCCAATTCCGCATACGAGATCAATACCTTGTTCGGCAGCGTATTTGCCGACTTCGCGGTGAAGTTCCTGCTCGTTATTCCCAAGTTCGCCCATGTTGCCAAGGATAGCAACTTTACGGCCGATTGCCATATTCAGGACATCAATGGATGCTTTCATGGAGATTGGATTCGCATTGTAGCAGTCATCCAGAATAATCAGTCGTGCAGTCTTAATGATATTGTTGCGTCCTGGAATGGAAGGAAGCCCTTCGATACCAGCTTTTATCTCATCTGGTGTCAGCCCAAGTGTATAGCCGACTGCCGTTCCGGCAAGTGCATTGGATACCATATGGATACCCGGCAGCGGAACAACGCAGTCAAAAGAAGCGCCATCCGGCAGGTGAATGGTACAGGCGGTTCCGCGAAGGCCTAAGGGTTCAATCCGGTCGGCACGGAATTGATTGTTATCGTCAAGTCCGAAGAAGATAGGAGTAACGCCTTTGATAGGACCTGTCTTTGACAGAAGATCATCATCTCCGTTCAGAATGATGGTTCCGCCATCTTTCATGTCCTGGATCATCTGAGTCTTCTCCTGATAGATTCCTTCTCTCGTCTTGAAGAACTCCAGATGTGCAACTCCGATATTTGTAATGACACAGATATCCGGGCTTGATACAGAAGAGAGGCGGCGCATCTCTCCAAAATGATTCACACCCATCTCCAGGATTGCTACCTGATGTTCTTCGTTCATCTCGAAAATGGTAATCGGAAGTCCCCATTCATTATTGAAGTTGCCTAATGTCTTATGTACGTTATATTTCTGAGATACAACAGAAGCGATCATCTCTTTTGTACTCGTCTTTCCAACGCTTCCGGTAATACCGACTACCTTAATGTCGAAGGAGTCACGGTAGAGTTTGGCAATATCGAGAAGTGCCTGCCCGGTAGATTCCACCAGGATATAAGGATAGTCAGTCTCACCAAGATCCTCGTGGGATACTACGCAGAGTGCGCCTTTTTCGATGGTGTCAGGGATGAATTTGTGGGCGTTGAATCTGGCACCGTCAATAGCAACGAAGAGATATCCTGGCTTTACCTTGCGGCTGTCGATTACAACCCCTTTTACTTCCTGACCAAGAAGGCTATCGTTCCCGCGATAGGTGCCATTACAGGCTTTTGTAATATTTTCTAAAGTGAGGTTTTTCATAATGCTGCTTTCCTCCTTGAAATCGTGTATTTTGCGATATTATTTTTAATAAAAATGTCAGACCAAAGAAGTATTCTCACATCTTTGGCCTGTTGTCTGTAAAGGGTTTACTGTAAAGGGTTCAGCGATAGCGTGCCTTGTAGGATTCCTCAATAATCCTGTCGCATAAGTCGCCATACTCAATTCCGGCAGCTCTTGCAGCCTTAGGCATCAGACTTGCCGGTGTCATTCCCGGCAGTGCATTCATCTCAAGACAGTAGAATCTGCCATCGGCATCATCAACGATGAAATCAGCACGAGAGTAAACATCCATTCGAAGTGCTTCGAATGCTTTCTCGCCGGCAGCCTGGATTGCTTTCTGTGTATCTTCGTCTATGGATATCGGAGGGCAGATCTCCTGAGCGCCGCCGTCCTGATATTTGTTCTCATAATCGAAGACGCCATCCTTCGGGATGATCTCAACCAGAGGGAGGGCTTTGCCAGCCAGGATACCGCAGGCGAATTCACGTCCTTTGATGTAAGGCTCAATCACAACTTCGTCCTCGTGGTTCACATCGAAGGATTCATGAATTGCATTCGTATATTCTTCTTCTGTGTGGACAATATATACGCCGATACTGGAGCCTCCGGAGCAAGGCTTTACAATCAAAGGAAGGTAATAGCCAAGTTCGCTAAGAGGAGTATCCTTCGTCTCCTGAGTAAGGGAAGTTCCGCGCGGTGTAGGAACGTCTGCAGATTTGAAGATCTGCTTGGTCACAAGTTTATTCATAGATACGGCACAGCCCAGGGAATTCGGTCCGGTATACTTGATGCCAAGGATATCGAAAGTTGCCTGTAATTTGCCGTTCTCTCCTACGGAACCGTGAAGTCCCATGAAAGTAATGTCTGCCATGCGGCACAGTTCGATGACATTCGGTCCTAAGTAACAGTCAGACTGGTCCGGACGGGATTTTTTCAGTGCTTCAAGGTCCGGAGCAGTTGTCTTGATGCCTTCTGCAATTTCAAGACCGGCACCCGGCAGATCGAAGACTTCTTCCAATTTACCAGAATCATAAGGGAATCCGAAGAAGACATCCATTAAGAATGCCTGATGCCCCTTTTCTCTTAAGGTTCTGCAGATCCCAGCACCTGAGATCAATGATACGTCACGTTCAGGACTGAGTCCGCCTGCTAATACAATAATCTTCATATGATATAGTCTCCTTTTATTCAGTAATACTCATTTGATCTAGTAATGATTTCTTCACTTCGTAAAGTTTTGGCGACAGATCCACGTATACCTGGTGAGGATAGAAGAGTCGTTTGGTTTCCTCCCACAGAGTCTTCTTCTCCTGCTTGCAGTATTCGGCGATCTCTCTCACAGAAGGTGACTTATAGATGCATTCTCCATTCTTGAAGATCGGGACAAGAATCTCCCGCATCGTATAAGAGCCGCCCGGAAGTTTGGTCTTCTTCCATGTCTCGATTGGATCAAACAGAAGTAGATCCTCGCTGGTATCAAATGTCTCTCCTGCGAAACAGATCAGGTCGGCTTTTACTTTGCCCGTTGTTTTATCATAGATCCGATAGATCGTTTTGTTACCAGGATTTGTGATTTTTTCTGTATTTTCGGATATTTTAATCTTCGGTACGAATACGCCTTCTTCGTTCTGGATCGCAGCCAGTTTATATACGCCGCCGAAAGACGGGTTGTCCTTGGAAGTGATCAGATTCGTGCCGACACCCCAGGAGTCGATTGCTGCACCCTGCATCTTAAGGTCGTGCAGAAGATGCTCGTCCAGGTCATTGGAAGCGCAGATCGATGCATCGGTGAAGCCGGCCCCGTCCAGCATCTTACGGGCTTCTTTGGACAGATATGCAAGGTCGCCGCTGTCCAGGCGGATTCCGTACTTCTTAAATGGTTTTCCGGCATCTCTGAATTCCTGGAATACACGGATGGCATTCGGAACTCCGGACTTCAATGTATCGTAAGTGTCAACCAGCAGTGTACAGTTATCAGGATACAGTTCCGCATAGTATTTAAATGCGGTATATTCATCCTTGAAACTCATGATCCAACTGTGGGCATGGGTTCCCATCACAGGCACATCGAAGAGTTTGCCAGCCAGGACGTTCGACGTTCCGACACAGCCACCAATGATGGCAGCTCTGGCACCGTACAGTCCGGCATCCGGTCCCTGGGCTCTTCTTAAGCCGAATTCCATGATTCCGTCCCCGTCGGCAGCGAATACGACACGGGATGCCTTGGTAGCGATCAGAGACTGGTGGTTGACAATATTAAGGATTGCTGTCTCTACGAGCTGGGCTTCCATAATCGGTGCAATGACCTTAAGCAGAGGTTCTTTTGGAAATACGACCGTTCCTTCCGGGATGGCGTAGATATCTCCGCTAAAATGAAAACCGCTCAAATAATGAAGAAAATCTTCGCTGAATATTCCGAGACCTCTCAGATAATCGACATCATCATAAGTAAAATTCAGATTCTTAATATAGTCAATGACCTGTTCCAGTCCGGCACAGACGGAGTAGCCATTGTTACAAGGATTCTGCCGGAAGAATACGTCAAAGATAACTTTTTCGTTCTGTCCTTTGGCATAATAGCCCTGCATCATGGTAAGTTCGTACAAGTCTGTCAGCAAAGTTAGATCTTGTCTGTTCATTTCTTTTTATTACTCCTTTGATTTGGCAGTACAAATGACTGCATAATAGTATGAATGTAAATTCTGTTTTATTATAGCACCAGAACGGATAAATGTAAAAGAAAAAGTAAGACAGGCGCTTATACAAGCGCCTGGTTCTTATGAATGGTTTCCCGAATAATGTTCTGACAGTATTCTCCGATATGTTTCTTTGTCTCTTTGTCAAGATCTTTCATATAGATTGGTTTCCCGTACTCCAATACTACATGAGTCTTTTTGATCCGTGGCAGATGACCTTCGAAGATATCGATGGTATTGTTCATGGACATAGGCACAATCGCACATCCTGATTTCTCCGCAATTTTAAATGAGCCATTGTGGAATGGCAGCAAACTGAGTTCTTCGCCATCGTTGCGGGTTCCTTCCGGAAAGATACAGATGGATATGCCATTCTTCACATAATCAATCGCTTGAAGAATCGTCTTCAATCCCTCTTTCGGATTGTCACGATCAAGGAAGAGACAATAGAGCCGTTTCATCCAGTCACGAAGAAGCGGGTAACGCAGCATCTCTTTCTTGGCAACATATCCGGTCAGGTGCTTGCATCGTGAATAGGTCAGCAGGATGTCAAAATAACTTCTGTGATTCCCGATAAAAAGCACTGGCTCGTCTGGTACATTCTCTTCTCCGATTACAGTTACTTCTACGCCGGCAATCTTAAGAATCACCTTGAATGCCCACTGAACGATGCGAAGGCTCTGATAATCACTGGCTTCTTTGTTGAACCTGCCGATGATCCATTCAATTCCGAGTACCGGAATTCCAAGCAGCAGGAAAAGGAATAAAAATAATGCTACGAATATAATTCTTATCATCGGTATGGTTCCTCCTGTCTAATATCTTCCATATAATCTGGACATATCTTTTAGTTTTTTGGCAAGTTCCGGTGTGAGTACACCTTCTTTATAACGCCAGCTCCAGTTGCCGGCCGCAACGCCCGGCGTATTCATACGTGCAGAGGAACCGTATCCAAGCACATCCTGCATCGGGAAGATGGCATAACGTGCAATACTTCCAAGTGCGGTGCCGATCAGGTCGTGGCTAATGTACGCAACATCCGTGCAATGTGTATAGCGGCATACTTTATCCTGGCATTCTGGATTCAGCGTCATGTACCAGCCAAGCGTAGTGTCATTGTCATGGGTTCCTGTGTAGCATACGCAGTCAGGATTCGTGAACTGGTGCGGAAGGTATGAGCCTTCTCCTGTGGAGTCGAATGCGAACTGCAATACCTTCATCCCTGGGAAATGGAATGCTTCGCGGAGCGCATCCACTTCAGCCGTAATAATACCTAGATCCTCCGCAATGATCGGAAGATCATCACCCAACGCATTCTGAATTGCCTGGAATAATTCATAGCCAGGTGCTTTCACCCATTCGCCATTGATCGCGGTCTCTTCGCCGTAAGGGATAGACCAGTAAGCCTCGAAGCCGCGGAAATGATCAATTCTAAGGATATCCAGTGAACTTAACTGATGGCGGATACGTGAAATCCACCACGCGAAGCCTTCCTGCATATGGGCATCCCACGCATACAGCGGATTGCCCCATAACTGTCCGGTTGCTGAGAAATAATCCGGCGGCACGCCTGCAACTTTTAACGGATAGCCTTTGGAATCCAACTGGAACAGGTGCTGGTTCGCCCATACATCAGCGCTGTCCATTGATACGAAGATCGGAATGTCCCCAATAATCTGAACTCCGTGCTTATTGGCATAAGATTTTAACTGCAGCCATTCATCGAAGAAGATAAACTGCAGGAACTGATAGAAGCCGATCTCATATGACATAGTATCTCGAAGGTGCGCCTTGAATTCTTCTGTAGGGAGGCGGTATTCATCGTCCCACTCCAGCCAGCTCGCACCGTTATTGGCATCTTTGCATGCCATGAATAATGCATAATCATTCAGCCAGTAACGCTCCTCTTCGATAAACTGACAGAAGGCGCGTGCCAGTGGTTCATTGTGATAATCCGGAGCAGCGAAACGTGAATAGGCAGTTTTAAATATGTTCTGCTTCCATGGGATAATGCTTCCGTAATCGATATGCTCTGGGCCCGAGACAGGGCAATCAGCCAGGACGGAAGCGTCGATCAGTTCCAGTTCTTTCAGATGGGAAAGGCTGATCAAAAGAGGCTGTCCGGCAAAGGCAGAGAAACTCTGATAAGGAGAATCTCCGTATCCAGTGTGTGTCAATGGGAGAATCTGCCATAGATGCTGTCCTGCCTCCGTAAGAAAATCTACAAATTCGTATGCTGCTTCGCCCAGGTCTCCGATTCCATATGGGGAAGGAAGGGACGTTGGGTGGAGCAGGATACCCGAAAGTCTTTGGTTGTTCATAATAATTCTCCTTCACATTATTTTCCATAATATAAAAACCATTATACTACAAAATTGGAATTTTTCCTAGAGTCGGTGTGTATGATATTAGGGGAAGAGGTGTGTTTTTTATGTGACAGGGGGAGGCAGTGGAAAAAAACAGCGGTTGGTGGAGTGAGGATGAAAAAGTGAGGCTGAGGGGGATGTTAAAGGATGGATGCTGTTAATTTAGGAGGTGTCAGGTCGTATGGCAAAACGTGGGTTTAAGAAGGTTTTTTGCAGGATGAAGCTGCTGGGAGGGATGGCGATTGTGGTGAGTTGTCTGGGGGTGGCTGGGTGTTCGGTGGAGAAGGTGGAGGCGGAGAAGGTGAGAGACGTGGAGTTTACGGTGGTGGACCGGGAGGATGTGCCGGAGGAACTGCTGGGGGAGATT
The DNA here is from genome assembly GCF_050313795.1 of Bariatricus sp. SGI.154. Lineage (NCBI taxonomy): Bacteria > Bacillati > Bacillota > Clostridia > Lachnospirales > Lachnospiraceae > Bariatricus > Bariatricus sp. SGI.154. Next base: position 278,633 of record NZ_JBNPMC010000001.1, on the reverse strand, counting down.
GAGGAGGCCAAAGAGGAGGAGATGAAGTTAAGTTATGGGGATGACGGGTATCTGTATGTGGCGAGAGGGTATGGATGCCGGGAGACTACGGGGTACAGCGTTGAAGCCACGGAGTGTTATGAGACCAAGGATAGTGTCCGGGTTAAGACCAGGCTTCTGGGACCGGGGAAGGAGGAGAAGATTCTTGACAGGGAGACGTATCCTTATGTGGTGATCAAGATGGAATATGTGGATAAACCGGTGGTGTATGATTGATGGATTGTAAGATCATATGAAGCGAGAGGCATATGAATTGTTCAGGCGATGTTTGAGATCTGACGGTGATAATATAGGAGGTTCAAGAAGATGGAATATGTAACAAAACAGATGCATACTTACAGGACGGGGAAGACGATTACGGATCAGTTCTATATAGATGATGATTATAATGTACCGGATGCCAAGAGCGATGTGAAGAGAGTGATTCTAGGAGAAGGCACTCTGTCTGTAGAGGACATGAAAGTTGTGGAGAATTACATAAGGGTTGCGGGAAAACTGAATTTTAAGGTGTTGTATGTGACGGATGAGGGAGAGGCACGTCTTTCAAGTCTGGAGGGGCGGATTCCTTTTGAGGAAATGGTCTATCTGGAGGAAGAACCGGTGGGGAATCTTTTCATCCAGTCTTCCAGTGTGGATCTGACGGTGACAGCAATTCATTCCAGAAAATTGAATATTAAGACGTTGGCGGAACTTGCCATCTGTTCCGAAGGAAAGCGGGAGGCAGAGATTACGGTGGATGTTGACGGAGATATCTCGTTGTATAAGAGATTCGAGAACAAAGAACTTTTGAAAGTATTTGCGACGAAGAAGGATACTTACCGGATTAAAGAAGAAGTATCGATCGGAGGAACGAAGGAGAATATAGGGACGCTGCTTTGGACGGAAGTGACCAGCAGAAAACTGGATACCAGACTTGAGGCGGATGAACTAAAACTGCAGGGAGAGTTGCTGTTGTTCTGTTTCTATGAATCGCTGGATGGGAAGACGGACTGGATTGAACAGACAATTCCCTATGAGGGACGAATAGAATGTTATGGAGCGCAGGATAATATGTATCATCAGATCTATCCGGAACTTGCAGATGTGAATATTGATGTGAGGATGGACGAAGATGGTGAGATGCGTCTGATTGGAGTGGAAGCAACTCTGGAGGTGCGTTTGATCGTATATGAAGAAGAACGCCTGGATGTGCTTGCGGATGTCTACTCTCTGAAGCAGACGTGTACGCCGAAACTCTCAGAAGAAATGATGGAACAGCTTCTGATGCAGAATCATTCCAAATGCAAGGTGACCGAGCAGTTGTCATTGCCTGAGATTAAGGATGACATTCTGCAGATTTGCCATAACAGTGCAAGAATTCAGATCGAGCACACTGAGGTGGCAGAGGGCGGAATCCAGATAGAAGGGGTGCTGCATATCAGTTTTCTGTATGTGAAAGCGGATGATGAGATTCCGTTTGATACCTGGCAGGGAATGATTCCGTTCTCATACCTGTTGGAAAGCAATGAGACATCGGAGGATATGACTTATGGATTGACCTATGCCGTGGAGCAGCTCTCGATCGGTCTGCTTGGAACAGACAAAATAGAGATCAAGGCGGTGCTGGCGTTCCATAGTTTCTTGAAAAAACCTGTACGACTTAAGAATATCGGAGAGATTGATTTCCAGCCGATTGACATGGAGGAGATGGAGAAACGTCCCGGAATCACAGGATATATTGTGCGGGATGGGGATGTTCTGTGGGATCTGGCGAAAAGATATCATACAACGGTAGAAGGGATCAAAGAGGTAAATGAACTTGACACGGATGAGATAAAATCTGGCGATAGGATATTGATTTTTAAAGAAAATATGAGTATACTATAAGTACACTGTATACAAGATACAGAATGTAAAGTGCAGGATATAGAGCATAAGGCATATTACAAGGAGCGCACATATGGATAAATTAGAATTAAAAGCACTGGGAAAGATCAATCTGGGGTTGGATGTGTTAGGAAGAAGAGAGAATGGCTATCATGATGTACGCATGGTAATGCAGACGGTCTATCTCTACGATCAGATACGGATTGAGAAGACGAAGCAGCCGGGAATCCGTCTGTTTACCAACCTCTTCTATCTTCCTGTGAATGAGAATAACCTCGCATATAAGGCGGCAAGTCTGCTGATGGAGGAGTTTCAGATTAAGGAAGGCGTGAAGATTACGTTGGATAAACATATTCCGGTTGCGGCAGGAATGGCTGGGGGCAGTTCGAATGCGGCAGCAGTCCTGTTCGGAATCAATCGTATGTTTTCCCTGGGACTATCCCAGGAGGAATTGATGAAGCGTGGAGTGGCACTGGGAGCGGATGTGCCTTATTGCATCATGAGAGGAACGGTGTTGGCAGAAGGAATCGGCGAGATTCTGACACCGCTTCCGGCGATGCCGAAGTGCTGCGTGCTGATTGCCAAACCGCCAATCAGTGTATCTACGAAGCTTGTGTATGAGAAACTGGATTCTCACGAGATCACAGATCATCCGGACATTGATGGAATCCTCGCAGGGCTTGAGGAAGAGAATCTGGAACAGATTGCATCGTGTATGGGTAATGTGCTGGAGAAGGTAACCATAGAAGAATATCCGATCATCGAGGAGATTAAGATGGTGATGAAGAAGGAGGGTGCCCTGAATGCAATGATGAGCGGCAGCGGTCCTACAGTATTCGGTCTCTATGATGATAAGCAGAAGGCGAAACATGCAGCACAAAAGATAAAGGAATTACGATTAGCAAAGCAGGCGTACGTAACCAGCGTACATAATGCAAGGAGGAAATAAAAGATGGAACCGAATTTTAAAGTCAATATGAATGAATATCTGCCGCTTAGAGATGTGGTGTTCAATACGCTTCGCCAGGCAATCTTAAGAGGCGAGTTAAAGCCGGGAGAGAGACTGATGGAGATTCAGTTGGCGAACAAACTTGGAGTCAGCCGGACTCCAATCAGAGAAGCAATCCGAAAACTGGAACTGGAAGGTCTGGTGCTGATGATTCCAAGAAAGGGAGCAGAGGTTGCAGACATCACAGAGAAAAGCATGAGGGATGTTCTGGAGGTTCGCAAAGCCTTAGAAGAACTTGCCGTTCAGCTTACCTGTGATAAGATTACCAAAGAACAGATCCGGGAACTGGAGGAAGCAGCAGAAGAATTCAAGAGGATATTGGAAAGCAGTGATGTTACAGAGATTGCGGAAGCAGACGTGCATTTCCACGATATTATCTATAAAGCAACCGATAATCAGAGATTGATTCAGCTTCTGAATAATCTGGGAGAGCAGATGTACCGTTACCGTGTGGAATATCTTAAGAATCCAGAAGCATATCCGCAGCTGGTCGCGGAGCATGAAGAGATTATCCGTCATATTGAGAGAAAAGAAAAAGAGAAGGCAACTGAGATTGTGTGTAAGCACATTGATAATCAGGTAGAAGCGGTGATCGATGTGATCCGTATGAAGAATAATTAATATAAATATGAATAAAAGCCATTTTATATGTCAAGACTCCTGATAACAGTTTAAAGGAGGCGCAGTACATATGAATTGGGAGAAAGAATTTGCAAAGAGATATAGAATCAAGCAGGCGATCTGTGTTATACTGGGAGTCTGTATTGCGTGGCTGCTTACAGTGGTATTGGTGGAACGTGGGATGATGCGGGTGGATGCCAAGATGTCTGCGACTCAGCAGGGACTGGCAGAAGAAGTGTTCCGCTTCCATGTTCTGGCAAACAGTGACAGCGAGGAAGACCAAGCGGTAAAATTGAAGGTCAGAGATGCCGTAATTGCGTATATGAAGGATAGCATGGCGCAGGAACTGGAAGAAGAACCGGATGGGAAGGCAACGAAGGCATGGGCGGGAAGCCATCTGGAAGAATTTGAAGAAGTGGCAGACCGGGTGATCAGGGAGGAAGGGTATTCTTATACTTCCAAAGCCTCTGTGGAGTTCTGTTATTTCCCGGATAAACGATATGGAGATATCGTATTCCCTCAGGGGAATTATGAGGCTCTTAGAATCAAACTGGGAAGTGCCAAAGGGCATAATTGGTGGTGTGTTCTTTATCCGAATCTATGCTTCACCAATGCAACTTGTGCGGTGGTCAGTGAGGAAGGAAAGGAAGACCTGAAAGAAGCGCTGACAGCCGAGGAATATGAGATGGTTACAGCCACGTCAGACTTTAAGATAAGATGGTTTTTCTTTGGAGATGTCGCCAAAGAAGAATAGAGAAAACATGGAGGCAGTTTTTCATGACTGAATTTTTGGTAAGACATTTTGTAAAGGATTATGAAGAGATAGAGAAGGTGTCTGTCAGAACCGCCTATGGAGTGTTGGCGAGTGTGGTAGGCATCTTTTGTAATGTGATTTTATTCATAGTAAAATGGATCATTGGCTATCTGCTGCACAGTATCTCTGTTATGGCAGATGCATTCAATAATCTGTCAGATGCAGGCTCTTCGATCATCGGGCTGGTAGGTGTGAAGATGGCGAGTAAGCCGGCAGACAGAGATCATCCGTTTGGGCACGGAAGAATCGAGTATATCGCGGCGCTGGTCGTAGCATTTTTGGTATTGCAGGTGGGATTTACATTCTTCAAAGATGCGATTGGGAAGATCCGGCATCCGGAGGTGCTGAAGTTCCAGGCTGTGTCTGTCCTGATTCTGGTGCTGTCTATCGGCGTAAAATTATGGATGAGTTATTTTAATCGGAAGTTGGGAAAGAAGATTGATTCCAAAGTGATGCTTGCGACGGCGGCGGATGCTATGGGAGATGTGATCACGACATCAGCAACCATCGTATCGATTATCTTTTTCGGTGTGACCGGGATTAATATTGATGGTTTTGTAGGGCTTGGAGTATCGTTGGTGGTCATGTGGGCTGGCGTTGGAATTGCGAAGGATACACTGGAACCGTTGATCGGAGAAGCGGTGGCACCGGAAGAATATGCAAGGATCTCGAATTTCGTAGAGGGATATAAAGGGATTATGGGAAGCCATGATCTGATTGTACATAATTATGGACCTGGCAGGAGTATGGCTTCGATTCATGCAGAGGTGCCCAATGATGTGGATATTGAGGTGTCTCATGAGATTATCGACCGGATTGAGCGGGATGCAATTAAGAAGTTAGGTATATTTCTGGTGATCCATATGGACCCGGTGGAAACGAAAGATGTGCATGTCATTCAGGTACGTAAGCAAGTAGAGCAGATCTTAGATGCGGTAGATCCGGTGGTAACGATTCATGATTTTCGGATGGTAGATGGGAAAGAACAGATCAATCTGATCTTCGATATGGTGGTGCCTTTTGAATATGATAAGAAAAAACAGGATGAATTACGGACGACACTGATCAAACTGTTGCAGATCGCGGATCAGAGGTATCAGTGTGTCATTACGATAGAAAGGAGTTACGTAGCCAGTGCAAAGGAATAATCAGTATACATTCGACAGCAGAATCCGGTTCAGCGAGGTGGATCATACGAAACGGATCACACTGCCGGGAATCATCAATTATTTTCAGGATTGCAGTACGTTCCATTCAGAGAGCCTGGGTATGGGAATCGATTACTGTACAGAGCATAAGAGGGCGTGGATATTGTCTTCCTGGCAGGTGGTGGTGGAACGCTATCCGGAACTTGGAGAATCGGTTCAGGTCAGCACTTGGGCTACGGATTTCAAGGGCTTGTATGGAATCCGTAACTTCTGTATGAAGGATGAGGCGCATCAGAATGTTGCATATGCCAATTCCATATGGGTTTACATGGATGTGGAGAAGGGAAGACCTGTGAAACCGGATGCAGCAGAGATCGAACTCTACGGCATCGGGGAGCCTCTTGAGATGGAGTATGCGCCAAGGAAGATCACGCTTCCGGAAGAAGTCCGGCAGCTGGATGCATTTCCGGTAAGGAAATATCATATTGACACGAATGAGCATGTGAATAACTGCCAGTATGTGCAGATGGCATTGGAAGTGCTGCCGGGGGAGATGGAAGTTCAGAATCTTCGGGTTGAATATAAGAAGTCAGCGATATATGGGGATATGATTCATCCGAAACTGGCAGTTGAGGATGAGCGGACGGTTGTGGAACTGTGTGATGAGGCAGGGAAGCCATATGCAGTTGTAGAACTGAAATAGATATCAGATACAGTGGAACTGAAAACAGTAGAGAAAGGAAGCAGAGATGGCATTAGCAGATAATTTGGGAAAAAAAGTAAGATTGATGGTAGTAAAAGAGGTGGAATTCGGTGTCTACCTGGGAAATAGCCAGGAGAAGGTTCTCCTTCCAAAGAAACAGGTTCCAAAGGGAATTGAACTCGGTGATCCGGTGGAGGTATTCTTATATAAAGATTCTTCGGACAGGCTGATCGCTACCACTAATGAGCCGAAGATCACTTTAGGAGAACTGGCGGTACTGAAAGTTGCAGATACGGGAAAAATCGGCGCATTCTTAGACTGGGGGCTGGAAAAAGACCTGCTGCTTCCATTCAAAGAGCAGACTGCAAAGGTAAGAAAAGGAGATGAGGTACTGGCTGCCTTGTATATTGATAAATCCGGCAGACTCTGTGCGACCATGAAGGTATATGATAGACTGCGTACAGATTCTCCATACCAGAAGGATGATCAGGTGACGGGAATTGTCTATGAGATCAGTGATAATTTTGGTGTATTCGTGGCAGTGGACAATTGCTATTCTGCATTGATTCCGAAGCGCGAGGCATTCGGGAATCTGAAAGTGGGAGATAAGGTACATGCCAGGGTTGCTAAGGTGAAAGAGGACGGGAAACTAGATCTTGCTGTGCGTGAGAAAGCATTTATGCAGATGGATGCAGACGCGGATATGGTCATGAAGAGAATCGAAATGTATGGCGGCAGGCTGCCATTTACCGATAAGGCAGACCCGGAACTGATTCAGAAGGAATTTGGATTAAGCAAGAATGCATTCAAACGTGCGGTAGGTCGTCTGTTAAAAGAAGGAAAGATAGAAATTTGTGAAAAAAATATTGAAAAACGAAGCAGATAGGTTATAATTAAGGCGAAGGAATGAAATCAAAAAAGGAGACTGTTGAAGATGAAAGTACAGAACATTACGAACATTGATAAGTTTTTTAGCGTAGTTGACGATTGCAAAGGTAAAGTAGAGTTAGTTACAGGTGAAGGAGACAGACTGAACTTAAAGTCTAAGTTATCTCAGTACGTATCTATGGCTAATATCTTCTCTAACGGAGAGATCCCGGAATTAGAGATTATTGCATATGAGAAGGAAGATATCGACAGACTGATTAAGTTCATGGTAAATGGTGATAACTAATTCAGAGTGAATGTGGACCAAGAGAAGGTGTTCCTTATGCGGGAGCACCTTTTTGTGTATCGTAGACGAGCCGAATTATGAATGGCATGTACGAACACTTGTCCAATAACAATTAAGAAGGAGTAATTATGAGTTTTGCACATCTTCACGTCCATACAGAATACAGTCTGCTGGACGGCTCTAATAAGATAAAAGAATGTGTATCCAGAGTAAAAGAACTGGGAATGAACAGCGTGGCGATTACAGATCACGGTGTCATGTTCGGAGTCATCGACTTCTATCGCGCGGCGAAGGCGGCAGGGATTAAGCCGATTCTTGGCTGTGAAGTCTATGTGGCTCCAGGCTCTCGGTTTGATAAAGAAGCAACGGGAAGTGGTGACGACCGATATCACCATCTGGTTCTGCTTGCCGAGAATGATCTGGGATATCACAATCTGATGAAAATCGTATCCAAAGGATTTACCGAAGGCTATTATTATAAACCTCGTGTGGATCTGGAGGTGTTAAAGGAATTCCATGAAGGAATTATCGCATTAAGTGCCTGCCTGGCAGGAGAAGTACAGAAGAATATCCTGCGTGGAATGTACAGTGAAGGCAAAGAAGCGGCGCTGCGTTATCAGGAGATATTTGGAGAAGGGAACTTCTTTCTGGAATTGCAGGATCATGGGATGCAGGAGCAGAAGATGGTGAACCAGTCTTTGCTTCGCATGTCTCAGGAGACAGGGATCGAACTGGTGGCGACCAACGATATCCATTATACTTACGCAGAAGATGAGAAGCCTCATGATATCCTTCTGTGTATTCAGACGGGGAAGAAATTGTCCGATGAGAACCGTATGCGTTATGAAGGCGGGCAGTACTATATCAAATCTGAGGCTCAGATGAGGGAACTCTTCCCATATGCGCTTCAGGCTTTGGAGAATACGCAAAAAATCGCAGACCGCTGTAATGTGGAGATCGAGTTCGGTGTTACGAAACTGCCGAAATTCGATGTGCCGGAAGGATATACCTCCTGGGAATATCTGCAGCATCTGTGTTATGAAGGGCTGGAAAAGCGGTATCCGAATTCGGATTCTTCTTTAAAAGAGCGGCTGGAATACGAATTGTCAGTGATCAAGTCCATGGGCTATGTGGATTATTTCCTGATTGTGTGGGATTTTATCAAATATGCGAAAGATCATGATATTATGGTTGGTCCGGGACGTGGATCGGCGGCGGGAAGTATCGTCGCCTACTGTCTGGAGATTACCAGCATTGATCCAATTAAGTATCAGCTTCTGTTCGAGCGTTTCCTGAATCCGGAGCGTGTGTCTATGCCCGATATTGACGTAGACTTCTGCTTCGAACGCAGGCAGGAGGTCATTGATTACGTGGTGGAGAAATACGGAACCGACCGGGTGGTTCAGATTGTTACTTTCGGTACGCTGGCAGCAAAAGGTGTACTCCGGGATGTAGGAAGAGTTATGGACCTTCCTTATGCTTTCGTGGACAGTATTGCGAAGATGGTGCCAAAAGAATTGAATATCACGCTGGAACGCGCGCTGGAGATGAATTCGGAACTTCGCAAATTGTACCAGGAGGATGAACAGGTACGGGAATTGATTGACATGTCTAAGAGGCTGGAGGGTCTGCCAAGACATACTTCTATGCATGCCGCCGGTGTGGTCATCTCTCAGAAATCAATTGATGAATATGTGCCGTTATCTCTGGGATCGGATGGTGCCGTGACGACACAATTTACCATGACAACGTTGGAGGAGTTAGGGCTTCTTAAGATGGATTTCCTGGGGCTTCGTACTCTGACGGTGATTCAGGATGCCGCGAATCTGGCAAGCGAAAGTGAAGGAAAGAAAATTGACATTCATAAGATCGACTATGATGACAAGAAGGTACTGGAGTCTATTGGAACCGGTAAGACGGATGGTATCTTTCAGTTAGAGAGCGGCGGTATGAAAAGTTTCATGAAGGAACTTAAGCCACAGAATCTGGAGGATATTATTGCGGGTATCTCCCTGTACCGGCCAGGACCGATGGATTTCATCCCGCAGTATATTAAAGGAAAGAACAATACAGAGAGTATTACCTATGACTGTCCGCAGTTAGAGCCAATCCTTGCGCCGACTTATGGATGTATCGTCTATCAGGAGCAGGTTATGCAGATTGTACGTGACCTGGCAGGATATACGTTGGGGAGAAGCGATCTTCTGAGGCGAGCCATGTCCAAGAAGAAGGGCGATGTCATGAAGAAAGAGCGCCAGAATTTCGTATATGGGAATACTGAAGAGGGAGTGCCAGGATGTATCGCCAATGGAATCAGCGAGAAGATTGCTAATAAGATCTATGATGAGATGATAGATTTTGCCAAGTATGCGTTCAATAAGTCGCATGCGGCGGCTTATGCAGTGGTGGCATATCAGACGGCATGGCTGAAATACTATTATCCGGTAGAGTTCATGGCGGCGCTTATGACCTCCGTAATCGATAATCCGGGCAAGGTGTCAGAGTATATCTATACCTGCCGGCAGATGGGAATTGAGATTCTGCCGCCGGATATCAATAAAGGAATGGGTAATTTCTCTGTAGATAATGGAAATATCCGGTATGGACTTGCTGCAATTAAGAGTATCGGAAGACCGGTCATAGGTGCAATCATAGAAGAGCGCAAGATCAGAGGGGAGTTCAAGAATCTGAAAGATTTTATTGAGAGACTCTCCGGTAAAGAGGTCAATAAGCGGACGATAGAGAATTTCATTAAGTCGGGAGCATTTGACAGTCTTGGAGGAACCAGAAAGCAGTTCATGATGATCTATGTGCAGATTGTGGATCAGGTGAATCAGGAGCGCAAGTATTCTATGACGGGGCAGATGTCTCTGTTCGACCTGGTGGGTGAGGATCAGAAGGCAGAATTCGATATCCCTCTTCCGAAGGTGGGAGAGTATGAGAAAGAGACGAAATTGGCATTCGAAAAAGAAGTGCTGGGCGTGTATCTAAGCGGGCATCCTATGGAAGAATATGAAGAGAAGTGGAGAAAGAATATTACCAGAACAACACTTGATTTCCAGTTGGATGATGAGACGGGAAGGACCAAGGTGCATGACGGAGCCAGAGAGATCGTGGGCGGCATGATTACGTCGAAGACCATTAAGTATACGAAGAATAATAAGACGATGGCATTCATTACGCTGGAGGATCTGGCAGGTTCCGTCGAAGTAGTGATATTCCCAAGGGATTACGAGAAGAATCAACAGTATCTGAATGAAGAGGGAAAAGTATTTATCAAAGGAAGGGTATCAGAAGAAGATGAAGCAGCGAGCAAATTGATCTGTGAGACGGTGATTCCATTTGAACAGACCAAGAGGGAACTGTGGCTTCAATATGCTGATAAGGCGGCATATCTTGCCCAGGAGCAAGAACTTTTTGATATGCTTAAAGATTCGGATGGACAGGATACTGTCGTAATCTACTGTAAAAAAGAGAAGGCGGTAAAACGGCTTTCGGCGAACAGAAACGTGAATGCTGACCGGATTCTATACAGCAAATTGACGAATTATCTGGGCGAATCTTGTGTAAAAGTAATCGAAAAACCCATTGAAAACATCTAGTAATTAATGTAAAATGTTGCTCGAGAGAGGTAGATAGTAAATTATCAAACTATGAATACGATGGAGGAATGATCATGGCAGGCAAAGTAATACGAACAATTGGTGTATTGACAAGCGGTGGCGATGCGCCGGGAATGAATGCAGCAATCCGTGCAGTAGTAAGGACAGCATTGGGAAAAGGTCTGAAAGTCAGAGGTATCAGAAAAGGATATCAGGGACTGTTAGACGAAGAGATTATTGATCTCTCCGCAAGAGACGTATCTGATACAATCCAGCGCGGTGGAACAATTCTGCAGACGGCACGCTGTCCGGAGATGCGTACCGAAGAAGGACAGCAGAAAGCAGCAGCAATCTGCAAAAAGTATGGAATTGACGGACTTGTAGTAATCGGAGGAGATGGTTCTTTCGCCGGAGCACAGAAACTGGCTCACTATGGAATTAACACAATCGGAATTCCGGGAACGATCGACCTTGATATTGCATGTACAGAATATACAATCGGTTTTGACACAGCCGTTAATACAGCAATGGAAGCAATCGATAAAGTGCGTGATACATCTACTTCCCATGAGAGATGTTCAATCATCGAGGTTATGGGTAGAGATGCAGGATATCTGGCATTGTGGTGTGGTATTGCCAATGGCGCAGAGAGTATCCTGATGCCGGAAGAGCATGACTTTGACGAGTCTGCAATCGTAGCTGATATTCAGGAATGCAGAAAGCGTGGTAAGAAGAATTATATCATTATCAACGCAGAAGGAATCGGCGGATCTATCGAGATGGCTAAGAGAATCGAAGAAGCAACCGGCATGGAGACCAGAGCAACCATCATCGGACACATGCAGCGTGGCGGAAGCCCGACATGTAAGGATAGAGTATATGCATCTATCATGGGCGCAATGGCAGTTGACCTTCTGATTGCAGGAAAGACAAACCGTGTTGTTGGATACAGACATGGACAGTATGTTGACTTCGATATCGACGAAGCACTTGGCATGAAGAAAGAGATTCCGGAGTATCAGTATGAAGTTGCGAAGGAACTCGCACTGTAGGGTGGAATTTATTGAGATAATGTGATGTTGGGAGCGGACGGCAGAGGGGAATGCGACAGGTGCGTATAGAACCGGAACATTTCGTTAAGAATCCGTTAGCAGGAAAAGAGCCATAACTTGGAAATCGAGTTATGGCTCTTTTCCTGCTAACGGATTCTAAAATTCCCACTTTTACCTTGAAATTATAGGACACAAACGTTACAATGATTAATACGAATGGATAGATAAAGGAGATCATTATCGTGGAGATGAATTCTAAGGGGACGGCTCCTATCGGAGTCTTTGATTCTGGGGTGGGTGGTCTGACTGTAGCAAGGGAGATTATGCGTCAGCTGCCTCAGGAGAATATTGTATATTTTGGGGATACGGCCAGAGTGCCATATGGAAGCAAGTCTAAGGATAATATCATCCGGTTTTCCAGACAGATTATTCGGTTTCTGGAGACGAAGGATGTGAAAGCAATCGTTATTGCCTGTAATACGGCAAGTGCTCTGGCGCTTGATACGGTGAAGGAAGAGTTCGATATTCCGATTGTTGGAGTGATCGTGCCGGGAGCAAGGGCGGCGGTTCAGGCAACGAAGAATGGGAAGATCGGAGTAGCGGGAACAGAAGCCACGATACGAAGCGAGACTTATACAAAGGTGATCCGGCAGATGAAGCCGGAGGCTTCAGTGATTGGAAAGCCCTGTCCACTGTTCGTGCCATTGGTGGAAGAAGGCTTTGCCAAGCATAAGATTACGGAGGAAGTGATTGATATCTATCTGTCGGATATGAGAAAGACGGATATCGATACGATGATTCTTGGGTGTACCCATTATCCGCTGTTAAGATCCAGGATTATGGAATATTTTGGAGAACGGGTACATATTGTGAATCCGGCTTATGAGACCGCAATGGATCTGAAGGCGGTCCTTGCAGAGCAAAATATTGCGAACGAGTCAGGAGAGTCCGCAACTTATGAATTCTATGTAAGTGATGCGGCAGAGAAGTTCGCGCATTTTGCCAATACGATCCTTCCTTATGACGTGACGGCAGCAAAACAGATCAATATTGAAGAATATTAGGTGATTCTATGACGAAAGATGTATTATTGAGTATATCGGGACTTCACTATGATACGGCAGGGATAACAGATGAAGATGAGAATGAGCCGATTGAAGTGATCACCCCGGCGATGTATTATTATAAGAATGGGAAGCATTACGTCATCTACGATGAACTGGTAGAGGGGATGCCAGGAACGATTAAGAATAAGATTCGGATTGCAGAGGACGGCAAACTGGAGATTATGAAAAGCGGTCTGTCCCATGCCCATATGATTTTTGAGAAAGATAAGATCAATATGACTCAGTATGAGACACCTTATGGTGAACTGCTGGTGGGTACTCATACCAAGGATATGCAGGTAGAGGTGACGGAGCAGAATATAGACGTTCATGTGAATTATGCATTGGACGTCAACAGCGAGATGATCGCAGACTGTAATATTACGATGAATATCAAGGCGTTAGAACATTAGACAGAAAAAACGGGTAAGAAACATTAGATGAGTCATCAGTTTCTTGCCCGTTTTAATACTCTTTTAAATCCAGTCTTGTTATTTTACTTATTACGTAATCTTGCGAAGAGGCCTTTTTTCTTCTGTGGTGTCTCAAGCGGTCCTCTTAAGCCTTTCACTTCGGTTATGTAGATACCACTTACAGTTGCCTTTACTTCCTTCTTAACAGGAATCAGTGGATAAATCTGCGCGTCACACATCAGAGTCATGATCTTAGGTCCAACCTTCGCCTTTACAACCGGTACCTTAGAACGACGAAGATACTTCGGTGTATTCTCCAGAACAACGGCCGGCAGATTGGCATCTTTCAGCTTCATCTTGCCTTTATCAATGATCAGCATCGATACAGTCTGTGCAACAGCATCTAACTGAGCCTGTTGTTCGGCCTGCTTTTTCTCTGCTTTTTTTCCTAAGAAATATAACACGACACATGCAATGATTAAGACGATTAAAATAACAAGCATTACAATAGTAACCTTACTCACAGCGAACCTCCTAAAAAACTATTTTTCTCAAATTACATTGTAACATTCTTTCTCAGCAAGTGCAAGAGATTTGCGATTTTAGGGTTACTTTTCCTGAAAAGAAAATGTATACTATATATGTAGGTAATGAACAGTTCATAATAAGGAGGGGGAGAAAGGTGCTTCAGACAATAGTAGGCGGAATTGTTGGAACATATGGATGGATGCTGGATCATCTGTTCCTTATTAATATAGTTTTTACGTTGATCATCATATTCTTTCAGCGGAGGAATCCCACAACGGTGTGGGCATGGCTTTTGCTTCTGTATTTTATTCCCGTATTGGGATTCGTGTTATACCTGATTCTGGGACAGAATTTCCGAAAAGACCGGATGTTCAAGATGAAAGAGATCGAAGGTGAGATTAAGTATGCCGTACGAAGGCAGGAGGAATCCATCTATCGGAAGAAGTTACGGCTTCGAGACCCGGAACTGGATCGCTTCAAGCGGCTGATCCTCTATAATCTGAACGAAGGAGAGGCAGTACTGACCGATAATAATGATATTCGCATCTATACAGACGGCAGGGAGAAATTCAACGCCCTGCTATCCGAGATGGATCATGCAAGGAATTATATCCACATGCAGTACTACATTATTCGCAACGATGAACTGTGGAAAGAGATTGAAGAGGTATTGATTCGCAAGGCAAGACAGGGCGTAGAAGTCAGAGTCCTGTTCGATAGTATGGGATGTAGAGGGATGCACCATTCTGACTGGGTGCGGCTTCGAAAAGCCGGAATTGAAGTGGCAGAATTCTTCCCGGCGGTTCTGGGGAAATTACAACTCCGTGTGAATTATCGTAATCACAGAAAGATTGTGGTCATAGACGGAAGAATCGGATTCGTCGGCGGTTTTAATATAGGGCGCGAATATCTGGGGAAGAACAGGAGATTCGGGTACTGGCGGGATACACATATCTGTATCGAAGGCTCGGCGGTCACATCCCTTGCAGTCCGGTTCGTGCTGGACTGGAATTATGCGGCTGGAGAGAATCTCTTTCTGGAGGACCGACTCTTTGAGATCCCGACATATCTGCGGGGTGGCCGTGATCCGGTGCAGATTATCTCAAGCGGGCCTGACTCCCATAGCCAGGAGATTCGTAACAATTATCTGCGGCTGATCCATATGGCAAGGAAGAGCATCTATATCCAGACGCCGTATTTCATTCCGGACGATGATATCCGGGATGCGCTGGAGATTGCGGCCAAGTCCGGCATTGATGTGCGTATTATGATTCCGTGCAAGCCGGATCATCCATTCGTATACTGGGCGACCTATTCTTATCTGGGAGAGATGATTGAGGCAGGAGCAAGATGCTACACGTATGAGAATGGTTTTCTTCATGCAAAATGCATGTGTGTAGACGGACTGGTTACCTGTATGGGAACAGCCAATATGGATATTCGAAGTTTCAGCCTGAATTTTGAAGTAAACGCGGTGATATACAGTACAAGGACGACAGGGAAACTGATGGAAGCATTTGAAAATGATATTACGAAGAGTACGCTGGTAACCCGCAAAAAATATGAACAGAGGGATTTTATCATCCGTTTTAAAGAGCAATTTTGTAGACTGTTCTCGCCGGTATTGTAAAGAAACGAGAAATTCGTAACAGTTCAGCCCGCGCCATTCGCAAAACGCATCTGCGATGCTTCTCCGCTGCTACGCAGCTCTTTTTGCTCATAAAATGGCGCTCTGCTCATAAGCCGGATTGTGTGTTCATTCATGCAAGCATGATTCGCCCACAATCCGGCTTATGGCTGAACTGTTACGAGAAATTCGTGAAATAAATGTGAAAAGTCTATGAAAGTTCCGGCGAATATGCTATAACATATTAGTATGTAACTATGTAACATGATGAGGTGTAAAAGAATATGAAAAAGAAAATAGTAATGATATTAACAGGCGTTGCAGCATCATCTATGATTCTGGCAGGCTGTTCTAAAAGTGCAGGATTGGAGACGGATGAACTGACAATCTCCAAGTACAAGGGTGTTGAGGTGGATCAGGTAGAGAAGCCGGGAGAGATTACAGATGAAGATGTTGAGAATGCAATCCAGGCAACCCTGCAGACCAATGCGACGACCATAGATGTTACCGATCGCGCAGTACAGGACGGCGATACTGCGACGATTGATTTCGTTGGTAAGATCAATGGTGAAGAGTTCGAGGGAGGATCTTCTACGGATTATCCACTTGTAATCGGCTCCGGAACATTTATTGACGGGTTCGAAGACAGTGTAATTGGTCATAGTATCGGAGAAACTTATGATTGGGCCGGTGCATTCCCGGAAGACTATAGCAATGCCGACTACGCAGGCAAAGAAGTTGTATTTACAATTACGGTAAAATCCATCAGTCAGCAGGAGGTTCCGGAATTGACAGATGAATTCGTGAAAACCGTATCAGAGAAATCTAAGACTGTGAAAGAATACAAGAAGGAAGTTAAAGCGCAGTTAGAGGAAGATGCCAAGACAAACTATAACAGTGATCTTAGCCAGAGTGTATGGCAGGCGGTTCTGGATAATACAGAGGTTAAGAAGTATCCGGATAAGGAAGTAAGTGAGATCTCAGATTCTTTGATCGAACAGTATAAGACGGCAGCAGAGTACTACGGACAGGAATACGAAGACTTTATCCAGACGAATATGGGATATGGTCTTGAAGAGTTCGAGAAGCAGGTGGACGAGGCTGCCAAGGCAAGCGTAAAGCAGACCATGGTAACAACTGCGATTGCGGATAAAGAGAAGATCAAGTTAAGCGATGAGGCATATGAGGAACAGCTTAAGCAGATGGCAGAGGATTATGGCTATGCCGATGTTGATGCATTGAAAGAATCTGCGGAAGAAGATGATCTGAAAGAGATTGCACTGAATAATCTAGTGAAAGAATGGCTGATTGAACATTGTATTCAGGTGGCAGATAAGTAGAATAATAGATAGAAAAGGAGATTACGTGAAAGTAATCTCCTTTTCTATTCTATGAGGAAGTTTTATTTTTGTAAACTATGTATGTAGTTAGTTGTAAATTGCATAAATGTTTGAGCCAATGGAGATACTATAGTTTTTTTTCTGTAAATAAAATCAATATATCGTGTGTAATTAAAATCTGGAATATCAATAATCTTTAATTCAGGTGAATAAAAATACTGATAGTGATCACGTGGAAGCATAGCAATTCCAAGATTTTCTTTTACGGCATTAATCAAAGCAAGTGCACTGCTACTTTCATAAAAAGAGGTTACAGATAGGTTGTGATTTGAAAAATATGCATTTACCATTTCACGTGTAGGACAAAGTTTTTCGCGCAGTAAGAGATTTTCCTGGATTAACATTTCGGCAGTTACATTTTTCTGATAAGCCAAAGGGTGGTCTTTATGACAGACAGCAACAATTGGAGAATGATATACTTCTTGATGTTGAAAGTCTGGTATGTGAGAAGTACCTTCCATAATACATATGTCGATTTCCCCATTTGCTAATAACGGTTCCAATATCTCGGAAGAATCAATAGTTATATTAAAAATACATTGAGGGTTCTGTCTTTTAAATTCTTTGATAATTCTAGGTAAATATAATTTCCCAAATGCAATGCCTGTACCAATGCGAAGAGTAGTATTTATTTTTTTATTGTTAATACTAGTAGTAATATCGTCAATTAAGGACAAAATACGAGTACCATATGCATAAACTTCCTGACCATATTCGGTTAGTGAGAGATGTTTTGATGAACGGTCAAAAAACTGGACGCCATATTCATTTTCAAAGTCTCGAATAGCATTGCTGATGGAAGGTTGAGAAATATAAAGTTTTTGTGCGGCAGCAGTCATAGAGCCATACTGGCATACAGTAATAAAAATAGTTAGCTGTCTGATATTCATAAAATGCCTCTTTTCAAGATAATTTCGATCTGAACTATAACTAAAAGGCTATAGTTCTAATTAAATAATAGTATTTTACATTGAGTTTTGCAAGAAGTAAAATGAAATTAGTTATAACAAGTAAATATTTCAATCAGATTTAGGAGAAAGGAAGGTCGAAAGAGAATGAAGAAACTATTAGCGGTTTTATTGGTAACGGTTATGTTGGTGTGTGGTTGTGGAACTTCGGGAGATTCAGATGGAGCAGACAGTACTGAGGCAAAAGATGAAGCAGCCGTAAGCATTTCAGAAGAAGAACTGTCAGAAGTATGGGATAGTGTTAAACCATACTTTGAGGGGATTGACGCACTTGATGAGGAAGTAACCATTCGATATGGAGATGGAGTAGGATATCAGTTGTCGGTTCCAATCTATGTTGCATGGAAATCAGGAGCATTGAAAGAACTTGGTGTCAATTTGGAATGGTATCCGTCTGCATCAGGTCCATTGCGTGTAGAGGCTATCGCTGCAGATGAAATTGATTTATTTGGTACAGGTTTTGGAGGAATTGCTATTGGATGTGCTCAGGGGTCGATAAAAATGCTTAACTACATTAACGACGACTCTGTTGTCCAAAAGTTTTATGTAAAAAAAGATGATCCGCTTGCCGCTGCTGATTATAATAAAGCGGGATTCAGAGGTTCAAAAGAGGATTGGAAAGGCAGAGAGGTATATATGCAGTCAGGAAGTACTCTTCAGTATCTGCTTGGTGATTCATTAAGTAAGATTGGATTGTCTCTGCAGGATGTTACTCCGGTTTATATGGATCAGCCAAACGTAAATGCAGCAATGTTTGCGGGAAAAGGCGAAACATGGGGAGTATGGAATTTTCAATGTTATGATGCAACTCTTGAAGAAGAAGGTTTTGTGCCGGTTATTGAAGGCTATGATGTGGGAATTAATCTTGTAACAGGTTACGGAACAAGTGAGAAGGCATGGTCTGATCCAAGTATTCGTGCAGGTATCGAAAAAATACTTGAAGCACATTATGCAATATTGGATTGGATGATGGATTCTGATGAAAATATGGAATTTGCTGCAAAAGCCTTGACTTATTGGGGAGAAGCAGAGGGGACAGCTGTGCCGTATGAAGAGAATCTAGCTTATCTGCAAGAGACACATTATTATACCTTGGAAGAAAACCATGAATATTTCACGGAAACAGTAGAGAATAATTATGGAACAATGTTCAAAGCATTAGATATGGCAATGGGAGCAATGGATTTTTATATCAGCCAGGGGAATTATCAGGAATCTGATAGAAAATATATGATTGAACATCAGGAAGATCTTTTTACTGCTGAAGGATTGGAATATGTAAATTCTGTTCGATAAAATTTAAGAAGGGGAAAAAATGAAAGTAAAAAGAAAATTTTTTGAAAAAAATGATCTCAAATATACGCTTATGACGGTGCTTACGTTTGTAGTATTTCTTATGCTATGGCAGGTGTTGGCTATGAATAATCTGATCGTTGGAGAGTATACACCTTCGCCGTCAGAAGTTCTGGAGGCCTTTATTTTCAAAATATATAACGTGGGACCGGATGGCAATCTTCTTATAACCAATATTCTTACAAGTCTGCAGATATCAATGAGTGGATTTGTTTTAGCAGTTATTATAGGTGTTCCGCTTGGACTGTTAATGGGGTGGTATCGTTTGCTTGATAGATTTGTAAGACCTATATTTGAAATTATACGCCCTATTCCGGCGGTATCCTGGATTCCATTGATGATTGTTTGGATTGGCGTTGGTACAGAAGCAAAAGCGGTAATTATTTTTCTTACAGCGTTTATCCCTTGCGTACTCAATTCATATACTGGAATTCGGCAGACCAGTCAGGCATTAATTAATGTTGCGAAGGTATACGGTGCCTCGAATTTTTACACCTTTTTACATGTTGGAGTTCCTTCAACAGTTCCGATGATTTTTGCAGGAATGCGTATCGCACTGGCGAGTTCATGGAGTTGTTTGGTTGCAGCTGAAATGCTGGCGGCTTCTGCAGGTCTTGGATATATGATTAATATGGGGCGTAATTTTGGACGGGCAGACGTGGTGGTTTTAGGAATGATTATAATTGGGTTTATAGGGTATATTTTTACAACAGTTTTTACGGTGATTGAGAAAATTGTTGTACGGGGAGGCACTATATGAGAATAAAAAAGGAAAAAATAAGTACTGAATATAAAATGAAATACAGCATTTGGTATCACGTCCTTCCCTTTCTTAGTATCGGATTGTTAATTGCCGTGTGGTATCTGGGAAGTTCCTCCAATCCTATGATATTTCCGACACCGAATACAGTGCTGCGAAGAATGATTGAATTAAGCCAAAATAAGTTGAGTGGCTATACGTTAATTGGGCATATGGGTGTCAGTTTATTGAGAGTAGCGGTTTCGTTAGGTCTGGCTATTATTATAGGTGTTCCATTGGGAGTTTTGATTGGATGGAGCCGTGGAGTAAGAGCAACAATAGGTGCAGTGTTTGAGTGCATACGTCCAATTCCGATGCTCGCATGGATTCCGCTAATGGTGATGTGGTTTGGAATTGGTGAGAAATCAAAGATTATTATGATTTTTATGGCAGCGTTAATGCCTATCGTAGTGAATTCGTATACAGGGATTAAGATGATTTCTCCTTTATACCTTGATGTGGGAAAGATGTTTAATGCATCTACTGAATGGCAATTGCTTAGGTCCATTGTTCTTCCGGCAGCATTGCCTACGATTTTTGCAGGAATAAGAAATGCGACCAGCATGGCTTTGATGGTGGTATTGGCAGCGGAAATGATAGCAGCGCGGGCAGGTCTGGGATTTTTGATTAACCGTGGAATGGAAGTATTTGATGTATCACTGGTTATGTCGGGCATGGTTGCTATCGGTGTGACGGGGGCACTGGTAGCAGTTTTGACAAACTTTATAGAAAGGAAGTTATGTCCATGGAACAGAAGTATTTGACGAGATTGAAAATATCTAATATTTCAAAATCATTCCCAAATAAAGAAGGAAAAAGAGAATTGGCAGTTGATAATATTTCCCTTGATGTTTATGATGGGGAATTTTTAGTATTATTGGGACCGGGACGCTGTGGGAAAAGTGTACTGCTGAATATGATAGCGGGTCTGATGAAACCAGATGAAGGAAAAGTGGTTCTTGACGGGGAAGAGATTACAAAGCCAAATCCACAGATGGGAATGGTTTTTCAAAAAACAGGACTGCTTCCATGGCTGACAGTAATGGATAATATAACATTTGGTCCAAGACAACGTGGCGAGAGTAAAAAAATATATACAGAAAGAGCGCAAAAGTATATAGATATGGTTGGATTGACCGGGTTTGAAAAAAGTTATCCATATCAGTTGTCCGGAGGTATGAAACAGCGTGTCGGGATTGCACGTGCTTATACGAATGAACCGAAAATTCTTATTATGGATGAACCATTCGGTGCTCTTGATGCACAGACACGCTATAGTATGGAGCAGGAAGTACAGAATATTGTGGAAAAGGATAGACGTACGATTATCTTTGTGACGAATAATATTGAAGAAGCATTGATGCTTGGTGACAGGATTATTTTATTCACGAATTATCCGGCCAGAATTAAAAAGATTTATGATGTAAATATTTCAAAACCTAGAGATACTATGGATCGTACATTTTTGATGTTGAGAAAAGAAATATCAGAAAATACAGATCTCGCTTTGTAAGAAATCGGAAAGGAGTTATATATGGCTGATAAAGTAAAAATAAAAGTTGACCATCTTACAAAAAGGTTTGGAGATCTTTTGGTGTTGGATGATATAAGTTTCGAAGTGAAAAAAGGTGAGTTTATATGTGTGGTCGGACCTACTGGATGTGGAAAAACAACATTTCTTAATCTTTTGACAAGAATCTACCAGCCATCTTCGGGAGAACTTTACATCGACGAAGAACCAGCGGATCCTAAAAAGCATAATATATCGTTTGCTTTTCAGGAACCGTCAGCAATGCCCTGGTTGACTGTAGAAGAGAATCTGGAATTTGGATTAAAGATTAAAAAGATACCGAAGGAAGAAAGAAAAAAACGTGTTGACAGAATTTTAAAATTATTAGGAATGGAGAACCTGCGGAACGCATATCCTAAACAGTTGTCTGTAAGTGAAGAACAGCGAGTAATCATAGGCCGTGCGTTCAGTACGTATCCAGATCTTTTATTAATGGATGAGCCTTATGGCCAAATGGATATTAAGATGCGATTTTACCTGGAAGATGAGGTTTTGAAACTTTGGAAAGAATTCGGAAGCACAGTAATTTTTATTACACATAATATTGAAGAAGCAATTTATTTGGCAGAGAGAGTGCTTATTCTGTCGAATAAACCAGCAAAGATTAAGGAAAATCTGGAAATCAATCTGTCACGGCCAAGAGATGTTACATCAGAAGAATTCATTGAATTAAGAAAATATGTTACAGATCAGATTAAGTGGTGGTAAGCTTATACTTTGGACGCTGACAAAATATTTTTAATAAGGAGAAGACTATGGCTAATCATGACAAAACAAAGCCTAATATTGTATTTGTTTTAACAGATGACCAGGGATACTGGGCTCTTGGATGTAATGGGAATTCGGAAATAATTACTCCTAACATTGATAAACTTGCAGAAGAAGGTGCAAGATTTGAAAATTTTTATTGCGTGTCTCCGGTATGTTCGCCGGCGAGAGCATCGTTGCTGACAGGACGAATTCCGTCACAGCATGGTGTTCATGACTGGATTCGAGAAGGCAATACGGGACCTGGTGCTATTGAGTATTTACAGGGCTTGAGAGGTTATACGGATGATCTGGTAGATGCAGGATATCAATGTGCACTTAGTGGAAAATGGCATTTGGGTGACAGTATAAATCCACAGAAAGGATTTAGTTATTGGTATACACACCAGATGGGAGGCGGAAATTACTATAATGCCCCAATGATTAAAAATGGAGAATTAATTAATGAAGAAGGCTATGTTACAGATGCAATTACAGATAATGCGCTATATTTTATGGAAAAAATGAATGAAAAAGAGGAACCGTTTTATCTGTCTGTACATTATACGGCACCACATAGCCCATGGCTCAATGGGAATCATCCAGAAGAGTTGACAGGTCTTTATAAAGACTGCAAGTTTGAATCATGCCCAAGAGAAGAGTTGCATCCGTGGGCGGTATTTTCTACAGCGCATGATGCAGTAACGAAAGAGCATGTGGCACATCCAGAAGAATGTATAAAGGGATATTATGCAGCGGTTACAGGTGTAGATCGTGGGGTCGGAAGGATTATGGAACAACTAAGGGTATTAGGAATTGATGATAATACTGTTGTGATTTATACGGCAGATAACGGATTCAACTGTGGTCATCATGGTATATGGGGCAAAGGAAATGGTACGTTTCCAATGAATATGTATGATACATCTATTCGTGTACCAATGATTATCTGGCATCCAGATAGAATTAAAGCAAAAACGGTTATAGATCATATGTTGAGTGCATACGATGTACGTCCTACTTTACTGGACTATATAGGCGTTCCAGTTTCAGATGGCCCAACGCTTCCAGGTTCGAGTTTTTTAGATATATTACTTGGAAAAGAGGAGGAAAAAGATAGTGACTGTATGGTTGTTGTGTTTGACGAGTATGGACCAGTACGTATGATACGAACAGAGATAGATAAGTATGTTTGTCGTTATCCGTATGGACCAGATGAGTATTATGATCTTATCCATGATCCTGAAGAAAAGAATAATCTGATAGGCTATGAAAAGTGTCAGGATAGAATATTTGAATTGAAGAGACAAATGGAATTATGGTTTGAAAAATATGTAGATCCTACAAAAGATGGTCGTGTAGAAAGAGTTACCGGGAATGGGCAGTTAGTGATGGCGGGAAAAAATGCTTCACAGTATACCGTATACGAGCCGATTAATTGTCAGTATCAGGTAAAAGCATAATAAAACGATATTACATATCATTAGATAAGGGTGAGAGTTTTGCCATTAAATATTACGTTTAAAGAAACATTAAGTTCTTATAATGAAATGATTATGAAGTCATTTGTGGAAAAATTGGCAGAATATAATAATACTTTAATAGAAATCCGATTGTATGAACCCAGTATAGCAACAGATTTTTCGAATTATTTCTGTAAATTAGAAGGTCTTTTAAAAAGACAATTAGAAAATGGAATAAAAATAAAATATGAGATTTGTACGGCTGGAGTTGGCTTGACGATGAAACAGGCTGGGTTTTTTAGGGAAAAGAACATAACTGTCTGCTTACTTATGGATGGACCGAAAAGTATTCATGAACACAATAATATTCTTTTAAATAGAATGGGTTCCCATGAACAAGCGGTTCATGCAGCCAGGCTTTTGACAACATATAAAGTGAATTTTTATATAGGTATAACAGTCACTTCTGTGGTTGCAATGAATATTCAACGCATTTTTTCATTTTTTATTGAAAATGGGTGGAATTCTCATGCTTACTGGCCTGTCATGTGTGAGATGCATCAGAAAATGCCGACAGAACTATTATCTGTGAGAGAGTATCAGTATTTTTTGGAACAATTGTTTTGGCTTTGGAAAGATAAGCGGATGAATAGGCAGCCTGTATATGTGAGGGAGTTTGAAAATCTTGCGGGTGTCATAAAAGGGTATGCCCCATTAGTTAGCAGTTTATCCGGGCAGTGTCCCTTTCAGAATGTATTTTTTTCTAATGGATATATTTATTCGAGGGGATGTCGGGAAGGGCATACAGAATATTTGTGTAAGCAATTAGAAGAGCAAGGTCTGTTGGTTATGAAAAGTGTTGATGTGAAAACAGAATGTAAGATGTGTAGATGGGTAAGTCTATGTCAGAGCGACCGAATGTGTTGTATGAATTCCTCGGTGTTTTGTGAAATATATAAAGATTTTTATTTGTCTATACTTCCTGAAATATTCGAGTTGCTTCGAAATCTTGGAAAATAGGATGATTTTCGTAAATCAGAAAATATTAGAAAGGCAGAAAATGAGGCAGTTTACAGTAATGATAAAACCGGCATCATCCTTATGCAATATGAGATGTCGATATTGTTTTTATAGCGATATTGCCAGTCGGCGGAAAGTATCTTCTTATGGAATTATGTCTTCGGAAACAGTAACAAGTATGCTCTCGAATATATTTTGCGATTTAGAAGCAATGGATAGGATCACTTTTGCATTCCAAGGTGGAGAGCCGCTGTTGGCAGGAATAGAGTTCTTTAATTTTTTTGTCCGTTCTGTCAATACTTTGCGGGGCGATGTATGTGTAGAATATACGGTTCAGACGAATGGTACGCTTTTAGATGAAACATGGTGTACTTTTTTTAAAAAATATAATTTCCTCGTTGGTCTGTCAATGGATGGTTCTAAAGAATTCCATGATGCAAACCGTGTGGATAAAGATGGAGAAGGAACTTATCAGCGGGTGGTTAAAACGAAAAGCCTGTTAGATGAGTATGGCGTAGAATATAATATTTTAACTGTATTGACGAATGAACTGGCAGAGCAGCCCGAAAAATTCTGGAAAACTATTCGAGAACTGGGAATCTCATATGTGCAGTTGATTCCATGTCTGGATGAGTTTGAGGGAAAAGGGATTCATCCGTTCGTCTTGACACCACAGCGGTTTGCATATTTCTATATCAAATTATTTGAATTATGGAAACGAGATTATAATAATAAGGAGATTGTAAGTGTCAAATTATTTGATGATTTATTAAATTTGCTTGTATATAAGATATGTACTGCTTGCGGCATAGTGGGATATTGTTCTCCTCAATTAGTGATAGAGGCTGATGGCAGTGCGTATCCATGCGATTTTTATGTATTGGATGAGTATAAAATTGGCGATATTACAAATCAGTCATTATTGAAGTTACTTTCGTCACGGCAGGCAAGCAACTTTTTAAAACGACCACGCATGCAGATGAATATGTGTAAATCATGTCGTTATAAACTCATTTGCGGTGGAGGATGTGTGAGAATGCAAAGAGAGGTATGTGGTTCGAAACATAGCATTTTCTGTGGATATAAATGCTTTCTTGATGCCAAAATGAATGAATTATGTGAGATGGCGGAACAAGTGATTGTAAAGCAAGGATAATGAAGTGAATGATTATGAAAATCGTTTATTATATGGCTGCAATTCTAGTGGGTCTACACCTTTTGGAATATTAGAAAGTGAATTGGAAGGTAGGATAAATTTTCAAAATATAATATTGTTTGTTATATGTAACAAGAAAAAAGATAGCGAATATTTTCGGTATCTTTTTTGTTAAATTGGCACGAAGAAATATTACTATGGTATTCTAAAGAAATA
Source organism: Bariatricus sp. SGI.154 (assembly GCF_050313795.1). NCBI lineage: Bacteria > Bacillati > Bacillota > Clostridia > Lachnospirales > Lachnospiraceae > Bariatricus > Bariatricus sp. SGI.154. Next base: position 252,239 of record NZ_JBNPMC010000001.1, on the reverse strand, counting down.
TTTGTTAGAATAAACAAGATAGTATTCTAAAGAAAGTAATGGAGAGACTTAAGATGAGTAAGAATAATGAGAAAAGCAGAGATGAATTCCGTACCCGGATGGGATTCATTGTTGCATGCATCGGTTCCGCAGTGGGAATGGGCAATATCTGGATGTTCCCGTACCGTACCGGCAAGTTCGGCGGGGCTGCGTTCCTGATCCCGTATTTTATCTTTGTAGTATTACTGGGATTCTCCGGAGTAATCGGAGAGATGGCATTCGGAAGAAGCGCGAAGACAGGTCCGCTGGGGGCATTCGCAGGCGCGATGGAGATGCGTTATGGTAAGAAGGGAAGAACTGTGGGAACGGTCATTGGAATTATCCCGGTGCTGGGTTCTCTGGGAATCGCCATCGGATATTCCGTGGTTGTAGGATGGTTCCTTAAGTATCTGGTCGGTGCATTGACCGGAGGATTGATGAAGGTAGATGATTATGGAAGTTATTTTGGAGGACTGGCAGTAAAGTTCGGAAGTATCGGATGGCAGATGCTTGGTCTGGCACTGACATTCCTGATTATGATTCTGGGAGTAACCAAGGGAATCGAGAAGATGAATAAGATCATGATGCCGGTATTTTTCGTCTTCTTTATCATATTGCTGGTTCGTGTTGTGACCCTTCCGGGAGCAGCGGACGGATACCGTTATATGTTCGTGCCGAAGTGGGAACAACTTGGGGATGTTCGGACCTGGGTATATGCATTGGGTCAGGCGTTCTTCTCACTGTCGCTGGCAGGCTCGGGAACGATCGTATATGGAAGTTATCTGAAGAAGGATGAAGATGTGGTTGCCTGTGCGAAGAATGTGGCGTTCTTTGATACCGTTGCAGCATTGCTGGCAGGTATGGTGGTGATTCCGGCAGTATTTGCATTCGGGCTGGATGTAGCCAGTGGACCGCCGCTAATGTTCATTACACTTCCGGCAGTATTCCAGCAGATGCCGCTGGGAGGAGTATTTGCAATTATCTTCTTTGTTGCAGTGCTGTTTGCAGCGATTACCTCTCTTATGAACCTGTTCGAGACACCGATCGAGGCAGTGCAGAAAGAACTTGGGCTGTCAAGAGGGGCAGCGGTAGGCGTGATCGCGGTTATCTCAACTGCTGTTGGAATCTTTATCGAGAGTGGAGATGCGGTAGGAGCATGGATGGATGCGGTGTCTATCTATATTATACCGTTAGGAGCATTGCTTGCAGGGATCATGTTCTTCTGGGTGTGCCCGAAGGGCTACGCAAGAAGCCAGGTGGAGATGGGAGGCAAGAAGCCCCTTGGCAAATGGTTTGAACCGGTGACGAAGTACGTGTTCGTGGGAATTACGCTGGTAGTGTATGTGCTTGGAATCTTCTTCGGAGGAATTGGCTAGGAAGATATATGTTGAGTGTGTAAGAGGAATGTGTCAGGTCACATTCCTCTTTTCGTTGGTTCGACCAGAGGCGCACGTTTCCAACGGGTGTAAGTTCCGAATCCGCCCGGTAGTGGGAAGGATATAGCCGAAGGCAAGGGTGTCCATCGGAGGTGGAATCTGAAGGAAGCCGAATGTGGGGAATATACTAACCCACGGGCAAATCTCTGGTCTGACGAACAGAAAGCACATATGAGGTTATGCATGAGGGTAAGGCTGCCAAATAGGTGAAATGTGGTTGATACACCTAAGCCAAAAGGGCATGAGGTCAGGGCTGTGGCAGTTACTATGATGCCATGGAGAGAAAGACAGAGAACCTCCGGTCTATAGACAGAATCTAAGTACATCACAATTATTAAGGCGGCGGAACAAGGTAAACCTTATGCGTTCCCATTCATGGGTAGGTGCAATGGAGTATGGATTTAGCATTCTGTGTCGGAGTGATTCGCCACAATGGATACTTGAGAGGGATATAAAAGGCTGTTTTGACAACATCAGCCATGAATGGCTGAAAGAGAATATCCCAATGGATTCCAAAGTACTGAAAGAGTTCATGAAGTGCGGGTATGTATATAATAAAAAGTTATATCCGACTGCCGATGGAACTCCGCAAGGCGGGAGTTTGTCGCCTTTGCTGGCAAACGTCTATCTCAATGAGTTCGACCAAGAGTTTCTAAAGAGAGGTGTACCATGCATCCGATATGCTGATGATATCGTTTTACTCGCAAAAAGTAAACGGGCATCAGAAAGACTCTTGGAAAGCAGTACGAAATATCTTGAGGAAAAACTGAAATTAACAGTGAACCGAGAGAAAAGCCGTACGGTCAGTGTGTTTGCAATCCGAAATTTTAAATTCCTTGGCTTTGCATTGGGAAGGAACGGAAATGGTATTTATATCAGGGTTCATCCAAAGTCATGGAAGAAGTTTAAGTCAAAACTGAAAGACCTATCTTCCCGTAGGTCCGTACAGAGCATCAAGCCAAGTCTTGAGAAAATCAAGGTGTATGCGAGAGGATGGCTGAATTTGTGAGGGATTATAAGAGAAGAAGTCTTGTGCTGATGGAGGCAAGCGTTGTATAATATATTGAAATATGAAATAGAACGTAATGCCTGAGATGACAGATATGAAGGAGATACGTGTAATAGAGGTAAAAAGAAGTATCTTTGAGAACAATAATCAGGATGCAGATCGTCTGCGTAATCAGTTGAAAGAGGAGAAGATGTTTCTTCTGAACCTGATGTCGTCTCCGGGGCTGGCAAGACTACGACGCTATTGGCGCTGCTTAAAAGACTTCGGGATGAGATAAAGATTGGCATTATGGAGGCAGACATTGACTCTGCGGTAGACGCCGAGACATTGATTTCGGAGGGGTATGAATATCCAGTTACATACAGGTGGCATGTGCCATCTGTATGCGGATATGACGCGCCAGGGATTGCATGAGATTGACAGCGAAGAGTACGATATGGTGATTCTTGAAAAGGTTGGTAATCTGGTATGTCCGGCAGAATTCGACACGGGTGCGGTGAAGAATGCGACGATTCTCTCGGTGCCAGAGGGAGACGATAAGCCGCTGAAATATCCACTGATGTATGAAGTATGTGATCTTCTGATCATCAATAAGGTAGATGTATTGCCATATTTTGATTTTAATAAAGATAAAGTTGTAGAGTATGCGAAGAAGCGGAATCCAAAGATTGAGATTATCTTTATCTCAGCGAAGACCGGCGAAGGAGTCGATGAACTTGCGGATTGGATACGTAAGCAGGTGAGGGAATGGGTAAGCCCGGCATAAAAATAGAGAATTTGGAGAAATATATGAAAAAAGTTGAGTTGATCGCCCCCTGTCATTTTGGGCTGGAAGCAGTGCTGAAACGAGAGATACAGGACTTGGGGTATGAGATTGCGGAAGTGGAAGATGGAAGAGTTACATTCTACGGTGATGCGGATGCTGTCTGCCGTGCGAACATCTTTTTGCGTACTGCGGAGAGAATCTTGTGGAAAGTAGGTAGTTTTAAAGCGGTGAGTTTTGAAGAACTGTTCGATAAGACGAAAGAACTTCCCTGGGAAGATTATATTCCGAAGAATGGAAAGTTCTGGGTGGCGAAAGCGGCCTCTGTAAAAAGCAGATTATTCAGTCCTTCGGACATTCAGTCGATTATGAAGAAAGCTATGGTTAAGAGGATGCAGGAACATTACCATATGGAATGGTTTCCTGAGGATGGGGCATCCTACCCGGTGCGCGTATTTCTGATGAAGGATATTGTAACAGTCGGAATAGATACGTCTGGCGTGTCCCTGCATAAACGCGGATATCGGGAAGTGTCCGGCAAGGCGCCGATTACTGAGACGCTGGCAGCCTCGCTGATCATGCTGACACCATGGAGAAAAGACAGGATCTTGGTAGATCCATTCTGCGGAAGCGGAACATTTCCAATCGAGGCGGCTATGATGGCGGCGAATATTGCTCCGGGGATGAACCGTTCGTTTACAGCGGAGGCATGGACGAATCTGATCCCGAGAAAATTATGGTACGATTCGGTAAATGAGGCGAATGATCTGATCGAGGATGATATAGATGTAGATATACAGGGGTATGATGTGGACAGTTCGGTGATTAAGATTGCCAGAAGGAATGCAAGAGAAGCGGGAGTCGAACATTTAATCCATTTTCAGGAGAGGGATGTCAGAGATCTGAGCCATCCAAAAAAATATGGATTCATCGTTACGAACCCACCTTATGGGGAACGGCTGGAAGACAAGGCGGATTTACCACAGTTATACAGAGTATTTGGAGAGAGTTATAAGCGGCTGGATTCCTGGTCGGCATATATGATTACTTCCTATGAAGAGGCAGAGCGGTATTTTGGCAGGAAAGCGGATAAGAACCGCAAGATATATAATGGAATGTTGAAAACGTATTTTTATCAGTTTCTGGGACCAAAGCCGCCGAAACGTACGAAAGACGCATAGAGAACAGCGGGAAAGATTAGCGGATGATGCGCATGGAAAAAGAAAGCAGAAGAGGGAATAAGACAGATGGAGAAGATAATATTTGCGACAGGCAATGAACATAAGATGGTAGAGATTCGAATGATTCTTGAAGATCTGGGGATGGAGATTCTCTCCCAGAAGGAGGCGGGAATCAAAGCGGATGTTGTAGAAGATGGAACGTCATTTGAAGAAAATGCGTTGATTAAGGCGACTGAGATTGCGAAGGTGGCTGCAGATATGCCTGGGTATAGGAATACAGTGATACTGGCGGATGACTCCGGGCTGGAGATCGATTATCTGAATAAAGAGCCGGGAATCTATTCTGCAAGATATATGGGAGAGGATACTTCTTATGATATCAAGAATCAGACGCTGATCGACCGTCTGGATGGAGTGCCGGATGAGCAGCGTACCGCGAGATTCGTGTGTGCGATTGCGGCAGCATTTCCGGATGGAAGCAGCGAAGTGGTCAGGGGGACGATGGAAGGCATCATCGGATATGAGATAAAAGGCGAGAATGGATTCGGCTATGATCCGATCTTTTTCTTGCCGGAATATGGATGCACGAGCGCGCAGTTATCCCCGGAAAAGAAGAATGAACTGAGTCACAGAGGTGAAGGCTTACGAAAGATGCGAGTGATTCTGGAGAAGAAACTGGAATCTGAAAAATAACAGAGTTGAGAGGATTCTTATGAGAGTACTGATTGTAAGTGATACACACAAATCACATAGAAATCTGGAAAAAGTACTGGAGAAGGTGCGCCCGATTGATATGCTGGTTCATCTTGGCGATACAGAAGGCGGGGAAGATTATATTGCTGCGCTGGCAGATTGCCCGTCACATATTGTAAGGGGAAATAATGATTTCTTCTCTGACCTTCCGGGAGAAGAGGAGTTCGTAATTGAGGGGCGTCGCGTATTCATTACGCATGGGCATTATTATTATGTCTCTATGAGTGAAGAGCGGCTGAAAGAGGAAGCGAGGGAGCGTGGCGCGGATATTGTAATGTATGGACATACACATAAGCCAGCCTTAACGAGGGAGCCTGACCTGATTACTCTGAATCCGGGGAGTGTGGCATATCCCAGGCAGCAGGGGCGCAGGCCAAGTTATATGATTATGGAATTGAACGGAGATAGCGACGTGCATCTTTCTCTGGAGTACTTGTAATGCTAATATTTTGTACATATAGGATGCAGTATGCAAATGAGGCATAGAAGGCTTTGCAATCCAATCCGCAAAACGATCCTCAAAAAAGTCCTCAAAAAAGTAGCAAAAAAAACAAAAAAAGTTGTTGACAAGCCGGAACCCTTAATATATAATAACTCTTGTGTCACGGAGATAATGGTTGAAAATGGCACAACAACATAATATCGGGGTGTGGCTCAGCTTGGCTAGAGCGCCTGGTTTGGGACCAGGAGGTCGCAGGTTCGAATCCTGTCACCCCGATAGTTTTATGCGGGTGTAGTTCAATGGTAGAACACTAGCCTTCCAAGCTAGATACGTGGGTTCGATTCCCATCACCCGCTTTCTTAAAGCCTGAAAGGTATTTAAGAAAGTATAGTTCTAAAGAGCTAGTCTTGTGAGTCTGTAGCTCAGCTGGATAGAGCAACGGCCTTCTAAGCCGTAGGTCGAGGGTTCGAATCCCCCCAGGCTCGTTAGAACCACGAAAAACTGAATAAGGTGATACTTAGTTGGACAAGTAGTTCGATAAGTAATATATATGGTGGGTATGGTGCAGTTGGTTAGCGCGCCAGATTGTGGTTCTGGATATCATGGGTTCGAGTCCCATTACCCACCCTTTTTTCTTTTATTGGGCTATCGCCAAGCGGTAAGGCACAGGACTTTGACTCCTGCACTCGTTGGTTCGAATCCAACTAGCCCAGTTATTATGGGCGTGTAGCTCAGGTGGTAGAGCACTTGACTTTTAATCAAGTTGTCCGGGGTTCGAATCCCCGCACGCTCATTGTTTTTAGGTATCCGAGGAAGATGATTCCCCGGATATTTTTTTTGCACAAACTTCGTATTTCCGGGCTTCGTGGGCAATGAACTTTTTTTCCTTGCTAAAAGCAGGTGTTATAGAAGTGTTAGATTTTCTGATTATACTTGATTATACTTTAGGATATTAAAGCGTTTTCAATCAAGTTTGCTTTTTGGAAGTCGGTATTGTGGTCAAAATAGTAATTTCCACTTTAGCAAGGATTTGAATAATTGAATTGTAGAAAATGCAAAAGTGTACTATAATAAAATAAGATGTGAAACGTATGCAACAAGGGCAGAAAATCCCTTGTAAGAATAGAAAAATAGTTACTTATTAAGGAAGGAGATCGTAAAATGTCTTACGAAAAACTGAACGAGAAAATGCTTGAAATGAAGGATGAGATCATGCAAAGCATCAAAGAAAATGTTGCTATCTACAGTCTGAAGGCAGAACCGGAAGAGAATGCACCATACGGGAAAGCAATCAAAGAATGTCTGGATCAGACGCTGGCTTTAGGGGAGAGACTTGGATTCAAGACCGGCAATGTAGATAATAAAGTAGGATGGATTGAATTTGGCGAAGGTGAAGAGATGGTTGGAGTTCTTGGACATCTGGACGTTGTACCGCTAGGCGAGGGATGGGATTATGATCCGCTTGGATGTGAGATCGTAGATGGCAAGATGTATGGCCGTGGAGTACTCGATGACAAAGGACCTACGATTGGAGCAATCTACGCTATGAAAGCAATTCGTGACTTGGGACTTCCAATCGGCAGAAGAATCCGCGTGCTGTTCGGATGTGATGAGGAGAATGGATCATCCTGCGTACAGCACTATATTGAAGTTGGTGGAGAACTTCCGACAATTGGTTTCACACCAGATGCAGAGTATCCGGTTATCTTCTGCGAGAAGGGACAGACATTCTGGGAAGTGACCAAGAAAGTAGAGAATCCATCAGCCATTAAGGTCCTTTCTATTGAAGGTGGCACAGCCAAAAACGTTGTAACGCCAAAATGTACCATGGTTGTAGAAGGAGATCTTGATTTTAAAGCAACAGATGCAATCGCTGTTTCAAAAGAAGATGGAAAAACAATTCTGATTTCTAATGGAAGAGGTGCACATGGAAGCACGCCTCATCTTGGCGTGAATGCAGCAATCCAGTTATTTGCAGCATTGAAAGAGCAGGGAATCGATCTTGGTGGAGACCTTCAGAAGATGGCAGATTTTGTATTAGAGAAGATTGGTTCAGAGACAAAGGGAGAGTCTCTCGGTGCTTGCTGGGAAGATGAGGAAACTGGCGATACAAGCTGTAACTTTGGCGTAATCAAATGTACACCGGAAGAGTTATTCTTTACGCTGGATATTCGCTATCCACAGAATGCTGATCAGCAGCTTCTGGTGGAAAATGTGAAGAAAGCAGCAGCGGAATATGGATTGACAGCAGAGATTGAGCAGACTGGAAGACTCGTATATGTTCCGAAGGATTCTGAACTGGTACAGAAACTGATGAAAGTATATCGAGAAGAGACTGGCGGTACAGAGGAACCTCTTGCAATCGGCGGAGGTACATATGCAAAAGCATTTGATAATATGGTAGCATTCGGACCGATCTTCCCGGGAGATCCGGAAGTGATTCATCAGCCGAATGAGTATGCGGAAGTGGATAAATTGATGACATCTTTCCAGATTGTAGCAGCAGCAATGTATGAATTAGCACAGAAATAGCAGCAGATGGGGACGTGGTAAAATGCACTTTTACTACGTCCCCATCTGACATGAGGGGTGTACCTAATTGACCTAATTGATATATGGGGTGTACCTGAAAATTATCATTGACAAGTGTAGCGGAAATAGTGTATATTATATAAGGTTCGTATGCGGATGTGGCGGAATTGGCAGACGCGCTAGACTTAGGATCTAGTGGGATTCCCGTGCAGGTTCAAGTCCTGTCATCCGCATTGGTACGAGTGGCGATACAGAACTTTTTGAAAAACCCAGTAATATCAATGGTTTTCGGGCATCCGAACAGAAAAATATCTTGTATATCCCCCCACATTAGGGCGACTGTTTTAAGGCAGCCGCCCTTTTTTACGCCTAAAATTTAGTGTGCCAATTAGGGGCGAAAATCCCTCTATTTTCTTCCTGTGCTGCCTGTTGGAAAGCAGGCGCAGGTGATTTGTCCTTCGGGTATCCGTTGGATACAGAGGTCATCTTTTCCCCGAAAACGAACACTTTTCCAGATCGCCGGAGGGAGGTGAGATTATGGCGGTATTTCGCATTGAGAAAACCCGCGACTACACGGTGATGGCAAACCATCATCTGCGGAACACGGCACTGTCGCTGAAAGCGAAGGGGCTGCTGTCCCTCATGCTATCCTTGCCGGAGGATTGGGACTACACCACCAAAGGCCTTGCCCGGATATGCCGGGATGGAGTGGACAGCATTTGTGCTACGGTTCGGGAGCTGGAAGATGCGGGGTATATTATCCGTGAAAGAGTCCGTAACGCCAACGGGCGGCTCGGCAGCATCGAGTACACGATCCTGGAGCAGCCCAGGCCACCGGAACCTAAACCGGGAAAACCTGAACGGGAAAATCCAGTTCAGGTAAAACCAGTCTTGGATTCTCCTGTCTTGGGAAAACCTGAACAGGAAAACCCCGCACAATTAAATACTAAAGGATCAAGTAACCAAATATCAAATACTGATTCATCAAGTACGGAAGGATCAAATCCTATCCAATCAAGCCCCCAAACCCCCGCAGGGGCCAAACGGACCGGACGGGACTGGATGCGGGAGCGGGAGAACTATCGGGAACTGATTTTGGAGAATATCGAGTATGACTATCTATGCCGGGATGACCGGCTGGATCGGGATATGCTGAATGAGTTGGTGGAGCTCATGGTGGATACCGTCTGTTCCCGCAGGGAGACGATCCGCATTGCCGGAGACGACTATCCGGCGGAGGTGGTCAAATCCCGGTTCCTGAAGCTGAATAGTTCTCACATCGAGTATGTGTTGGACCGTATGCGGGAGAACACCACCTATGTCCGTAACATCAAGAAATATTTGCTGGCTGCCCTGTATAACGCCCCGGCCACCATCGACAGCTACTATGCGTCCCTGGTGAACCACGATCTGTACGGCAGCGGAGAAAGGAGGTAATCACTCATGCAGGAAGAAGTCACCCAGCGCACCGTTGCCCTCTGTGTGGAGGCCACCAAGCTCTCCGCCGGGATGCTGCAACAGGCCATGAAAAAAGTGCTGGACGAGATGCAGAAGGGCGTGACCGGCCACAAGACCAAGCTGCACCACGGCAAGCAGACCCTCCGGCAGCTTATGAAGCACAATACCGGCGTTTCAAACATCGAGATCACCGACCAGAACATCCGGGCCTTTTCCGCCACCGCCAAGAAGTACGGCATTGACTTCGCGCTGAAAAAGGACACCAGCGGCGATATACCCCGCTACCTGGTGTTCTTCAAGGGCCGGGATGCCGACGTTATCACGGCGGCCTTTCGGGAGTTCTCCGCAAAGAACCTGGAGAAAGAGAAAAAGCCCTCCATCCGCAAGGAGCTGGAGCAGGCAAAGCAGCAGGCCAAAGCACAGCACCGCCAGCGGGAGAAGGTCAAGACCAAAGACCGGGGTGTGGAATTATGACGGTTGACTGGAAGAAAAAGCTGCTCCCCAACCTCCCGTATCTGCTGTTCGTGTATCTCTTTGACAAGCTCTGCCAGGCGGTGCGCCTTGCGCCCGGCCTTGACGCCTCTGAAAAGTTCCTGCATTTGAGCCAGGGCTTTACGGAGGCGTTTTCTTCTGGGCTACCAAGTCTGCATCCGCTGGACCTGCTGGCGGGCATCGCCGGGGCGGTCATCGTCCGGCTGGCGGTGTACGCCAAGAGCAAGAATACAAAGAAATATCGCAAGGGCATTGAGTACGGCAGCGCCCGGTGGAGTGCATAATTTTAAGTGTAAAGGAAGCCTATATGGACGCACAGGAGGTTATGCACATGACTGATTATAGTAAAATTACAGCCCTTTACTCCCGCCTTTCCGTGGGCGACGAGGACAGGGACGGCGGTGAGAGTAACTCGATACAGAACCAAAAAATCTTTTTGGAGAACTACGCCAGAGGGCAGCACTTAACCAATATCCGGCACTACATTGACGATGACGAAAGCGGCAGATTTTTTGACCGTTCTGCCTACTCCCGCATGATGGACGATGTAGAGAACGGGAAAATCGGTGTCTGCATTATGAAAGACCTGACACGCTGGGGGCGTGACTATCTCCAAGTCGGCAATGCGATGGAGATATTCAGACGGAACAATGTGCGCTTTATCGCAGTCAACAACGGGATAGACAGCGAAAAGCCCGATACATTGGAGTTTGCGCCCTTTATCAACATCATGTCGGAGTGGTACGCAAAGGACATCAGCAAGAAAGTAAAGACCGGCATTAAGACGAAGGGCATGAGTGGAAAGCCGATTGCCACCGAAGCCCCCTATGGCTATGTCAAATCCCCGGACAACAAGGATTTTTGGATTATCGACGAGGAAGCCGCCGGAGTTGTTCGTTTGATTTTTCGCCTGTTTCTGGACGGAAAAAACCGAAACCAAATTGCCGTATATCTCACGCAGGCGCAAATCCCAACGCCCACATTCTACATGAAAGAGCGCGGGCGGGGAACCTGTAAAAACAGGGCGCTCAATGAGGCCAACCGCTATAAGTGGAACAAAGCCACCCTGACCCATATCCTCACACGGCAGGAGTATTGCGGTGATGTTGTCAACTTCAAGACCACAAAGCACTTCCGCGACAAGCGGAACCACTATGTAGACCGGAGCCAATGGCAGATAACCGAAAATGTGCATGAGCCGATTATTGACCGCACCGACTTTGAAACCGTACAGCGGATTTTGGAAAATGCGCCCGTCAAACGCCCCAACGGGGACGGGGAAATCCACCCTTTGTCGGGCTTGCTTTTCTGTAAGGATTGCGGTGCGAAAATGCACATTCGCATAGATTATCGGAATGGCGGCAAGCGTCATGTTGCCTATTGCAGCGAGTACCACAAGGGAAAAGCCAAAAACCCCAAATGCAATTCCCCGCACATCATTGACGCGGATTTGCTCATGCAGACCATCGCGGAAGTGCTGAAGAAAATCGAGGACTATTCTATCAGCAACTGGGCGGAATTTGAAGCCTTAGTGAAAAAGAACCTTGCCATGCAGCAGACCGACAAGACCAAGAAACAGCAGAAGCGTATCCCGCAAATCACGACGCGCCTTGAACAGATTGACAAGGTGCTGAACAAGCTCTATGAGGACAACGCCCTCGGCACGATCCCGCAAGACCGCTATGAGCAAATGTCGCAGAAGTATTCAGAAGAATACTATGCGCTGAAAGCGGAGCTTGCCGAGCTGCAAGAGCAGCTATCCGCTTTTGAGAACGCGGGCGGACGGGCGCAGAAGTTTTTGAAGCTGACGGAACGCTACGCTGCCTTTACCGACCTGACCCCCGCCATTCTCAACGAGTTTATCAGCCGGATTGAAGTGCATGAGCGCGACAAGAAAAGGGCAAAACAAGCCATTCAGCACATCGGGATATATTTCAACTATATCGGCAAATTTGAGAACGAAGTGACACAGCTTACAGAGCCAACGGAGCAGGAAATCCGGCAAATGCGGGAGAAAATCGAGGAAGCCCAAAAGGAAAAGAGCCGCGCCTACCACCGGCAGTATTCAAGGGAGTACCGGGCGCGTAACCTTGAAAAGCGACGGGAGTATGACCGCATGAAAGCACGGGAATACCGGGCAAAGAAAAAGGCACAGGAAGCCGCCGCAGCACCCGCACAGTAAAACCGAATACTGACAACCAAGAGGGATTTTCCGGGCTACGGGAAATCCCTCTTTTGCACCCAGAGAAAGGAGCCGCCTATGGCAGAACAGAACGGGACACCTCAATCCCCCGACAGTGTTATCACGACACAGAGGGACGGACAGACCATCGTTGCGGAGTTGTTTTTCAACCACAGCGGCACAGAAACATTCCGCGACAAGCTGCTCAAAGTGATACTTGCCGACAGCTTGCAGGACGGTCAAGAGCCGGAAAAAACGAAAATCACGCGATAGGAACCGCCCGGACGAAGAATGGTTCGCCGGGGCGGTTTCTATTTGAAAATCCCCATTTTCCCCAAGTCAAGAGCCGGGAAAATTCCCTCAAAAATGCCCCTCTCTCCAAACGAGGGCGCAGAAAGGAGAGTTTATGCGAACAGGGCTTCCCAAGCAAAAAAAGATCACAGACATCTGGTTTGATGAGAAAGACCCGTTGATCCATATCCGTACCCACAACACCGACTTGAAGAAGCGGCTTGCCGCCTATGCCGAGCAGCACCCCGATGTGTGCCGCCAGACCGACGCAGACCCGGAAACGGGCTGCATGGAGTTTGACATTGAGAAAGGCCGCTTCTCTTTCCGTCTGACCGCCCCATACAGCGAGGAACGGCGGGAAGCGGCGCGGCGGTATGCCAGAGAGAGCAACGTCGCCGACAGGCTGAAATAGAGTTGAAATGTTCATAGTTTTGTGCTATACTTTTTCTAAAAGCAGAGTAATACTGCGGAATTGATTGGAGGACAACACAATGGTTACATTTATGAGATTAAGATAAAACCGCGAGTTATGTTGCGGTTATCCGTATTGCATAACTCGCTTATTGAAGCAGAGATGTAATTACGGAGGAAAAACAAATGAATAATAATTTATCACGCTTTGCAGACAGCAAGGTTTATTTTCAATGCCCAATTTGCACAAAATCAATGGATATACAAGGCAATAGCCTAATTTGTAGACATGGACATTGCTTTGATATTTCAAGATATGGGTATGTAAATTTGTTGTTAAAATCATCGCCCAAAACCAACTACAGCAAGCGGTCTTTTGACAACCGGCACCAAATTTTGGAGTATGGCATGTATGATGTTGTGTTGGAGAAAATCATACAGTTTATTTCTGATACGCCATCTATAAGAAACATTTTAGATGTTGGTTGCGGCGAGGGTTTCTATGCAAGGCAGATACAGCAAAGAACAGAACGAAACATCTTTGCCTTTGACTTGTCAAGGGAGGCAATACAGATTGCATCAAAAAAAGACAAGCGCAAAGCAGTGAAGTGGTTTGTTACTGACTTATCAAAAATCCCTTTGAAAGACGGAAGTATGGATTGTATTTTAGACATATTTTCGCCTGCACACTACAAAGAATTTCAGCGATTGCTATCTCCTAACGGATATGTTGTGAAAGTAATTCCTACGAAAAATCATTTGAGGGAAATCAGGACTAAAGTGCAAGCACACTTGAAAAATCCAGATTATTCAAATGAGTCTGTCGTTGAATATTTTGAGAAATATCTTAAAACCATTTCAAGAGAAACGGTTTCAGCCACCGTACAGTTGTCATCAGAACAAAGAATGTCGTTTATTGAAATGACGCCGCTTCTCTTTTGCGTTGAAAAAGATTGCGTTGATTGGCGTACTCTCACACATTTGACAATCGAAGCTGATGTTTTAATAGGAATGTATTAAAGGGCGTATTGATATTTAATATTCCCATTTATTGAGCAGAACGGAGTAAACCAAACACCCTAATCAAAAGGACAGCCGAGGAAATCGACTGTCCTTTTTCTATGCCGACAGGTAGAAAGGAGTGACCACCCATGACGAAACCGAGAGAAAAAAAACGCGAGGAATTGCAAGCCGAGATTGAGGACGGGAAGAAGAAAATCCGGCAGCTTGAAAATCGGGAAAAGGTGTTGCGGCAAAAGTTATCCCAAGAGGAACGCAGGACGCGCAGCCATCGGCTGATCGTCCGGGGTGCGGTCTTTGAGAGCATTGTGCCAGAAGCAAAGACCATGACCGACGAAGAAGCCGCCGCCTTTCTCCGGCTTGCCCTGACGAGCGAGGAAGCGCGGGGCTATCTGAAAAAACGCACCGAGGGCGGGAAAAGCGAATAATCCCTTTGGTACAAAGGGCGCACTTATACACCCTTACGGGTGCGTGCGCTCTGCCGAGGGCTTGTCGGCACAGAGAGAAAGCCGCTTGCTTCCCTCTCTGACCGACATTGGCGGCTTTGCCGCAACAAGGGGCTGCACCCCTTGCGCCGCTTACGCGGCTATCCCTGCACACCCACAAAAACAGTATACCAGCCTTTGGCGTCTGTACCATTTTTGCGGGTTTTCATTTTATCCGGGAGGTGATACCCATAGCCATCTATCATTGTAATATCAGCATTGTCAGCCGGGGCAAGGGCAAATCAGCCGTTGCCGCAGCCGCCTACCGAAGCGGCGAAAAGCTGACAAATGAGTGGGACGGAATGACACACGACTACACCCGCAAAGGCGGTGTTGTCCATACGGAAATTATGCTGCCACCCCACGCCCCGCCCTCTTTCTCTGACCGTTCAACCTTGTGGAACAGCGTGGAGCTTTACGAGAAAGCCGGGAACGCCCAGCTTGCCAGAGAGATTGACGCGGCGCTCCCCATAGAGTTATCCAGAGAGGAACAAATCCGGCTTGTCCGGGAATACTGTTCCTCTCAATTTGTTTCCAGAGGAATGTGCGTTGATTATGCCATTCACGACACCGGCAAGGGCAATCCCCATTGTCACATCATGCTTACCATGCGCCCCCTTGACGAGCGCGGCGCATGGGCGGCAAAGTCCCAAAAGGAATATGACCTTGATGAAAACGGCGAGCGTATCCGCTTGCCAAGCGGCAGATACAAGACGCACAAAGTTGACCTGACCGGCTGGAACGACAAGGGCAACGCCCTCTTGTGGCGTAAGGCATGGGCGGATATTTCAAACGCCTACCTTGAACGAGCCGGAAGCCCGGAGCGTATCGACCACCGCAGCAACGCCGAGCGCGGCATTGGCGAGATACCCACCGTCCACATGGGCGTGGCGGCTTGCCAGATGGAGAAGAAAGGTATTGCCACCGAGAAAGGCGAACTGAACCGGAATATCCAAAAGGCAAACCGCCTTATACGGGAAATCCGAGCGCAGATTGGAAAGCTCAAAGAATGGATTGCCGACCTGTTCAAAGCGTGGGAAACCGCCCCGGAACAGCCGCAACAATCCCCCGGCCTTGCAAATCTGCTGATGAAGTATTTGAGCGTTCAGAGAGAAAAGAGCCGGAAGTATTCGCAGCGTTGGCAACAACAGCACACAGCCGATGAACTGAAAACCATAGCGGCAGCGGTCAACTATCTGACCGAGCATGGTATCTCTACCCTTGATGAGCTGGACGCAGCCCTTTCCTCTGTCAGCGAACAGGCCGACACTATCCGGGCAGGAATGAAAACCGCCGAGGAACGCATGAAGAAGCTGCAAAAGCTGATTGAATACGGGAAGAACTACACCGAGTACAAGCCCGTTCACGATGAGCTGAAAAAGCTGCAAAACGGCTGGACAAACAAGCGCGACAAGTACGAGGAAGCCCACCGCGCCGAGTTGACCCTATGGAACGCAGCAAGCCGCTATCTCCATGCAAATCTGCCGAAAGGAACAAAGACCTTGCCTATTGCGGAATGGGAACAGGAATATGCCGACCTCAAAACACAGAGGGACAGCGATTATGCCAAACTGAAAGATACCCGCGCCGATGTTTCCGAACTTCAAAAAATCCGCAAATGCGTGGATATTGCACTCCGCGCCGACCAGCCGGAGCAGACACAGACCCGCACAAAGCGGCACGACATAGACCGATGAAAGGAGTGAGTTTTTTGTACTACACCCAAGAACAGATAGACCGGGCGAACCAAGCCGACCTTGTTTTGTTCCTGCAATCGCAGGGGGAACCGCTGGAACGCGCCGGACAGGAATACCGATGGAAACGGCACGACAGCTTGACCGTCCGGGGCAACAAGTGGTATCGCCACAGCCAGAGCAAGGGCGGCGGCCCCATTGATTTTGTCATGGAGTTTTTTGGCAAGAGTTTTACCGAAGCCGTTGAACTTCTCACAGGAGAAAAGGGAGCCGCACCGCCGCCGGATAGACCAAGCTCCGCGCCCCTCTCCGACTTCCGGCTACCGCCCCGCAGCCCCGACAACCGAACAGCGAGGAACTACCTCACAGCCGCCCGCCGCATTGATGAAGATGTGACGGGCTTTTTCTTTGCCAGCGGCGATATTTACGAGGACGCAGCCCACCACAACGCCGTATTTGTGGGGCGGGACGAGGACGGAATACCGCGCTACGCCCACAGCAAGGGAACGGCGGGAAACTTCCGCCTTGATGTGAAAGGCAGCGACAAAGCCTTTAACTTCTGCTACCGGGGCGAGGGCGAAAGAGTGTTTGTCTTTGAAGCCCCCGTTGACCTGCTTTCTTTCCTCTGCCTGTTCAAAAAGGATTGGCAGAAGCAAAGCTACCTGTCATTGGGCGGCGTGGGAGAAAAAGCCCTGCTCCGCTTTCTCTCTGACCGTCCGAACATCAAGACCGTTTATCTCTGCCTTGACAGCGACGAAGCCGGAAACGACGCTTGCAGCCGCCTTGTGAAGCTCATGCCGGAGGGCTACACCGTCCACCGGCTTATCCCTCTTTTCAAGGATTGGAACGAGGTATTGCAGCACCGGGCAGAAATCACAGACGGGAAGTATTTGCGAGAAGCGGTCTACGGCTTGAAAGGGCCGCCGCAGGAAGAAACCGTTGAGATTATCCGCATGAGCGAGGTGGACACGCAGACCGTCGAATGGTTATGGGAGCCGTATATCCCCTTTGGGAAAGTAACCATTGTGCAGGGCAACCCCGGCGAGGGCAAGACCACCTTTGCCCTACGCCTTGCCGCCGCTTGTACCAACCGCAAGCCGTTCCCCCACATGGCAGTGCATGAGCCGTTCAATGTGATTTACCAGACTGCCGAGGACGGTTTGGGCGACACCATCAAGCCCCGCCTTATGGAAGCCGAAGCAGACCTTGACCGCATTCTTGTCATTGACGAGAGCAAGCAGGGGCTTTCCCTGTCCGATGAGCGCATAGAGAGAGCTATCCGACAGACCGGGGCGCGGCTGATTATCCTTGACCCCATACAGGCGTATGTGGGCGAGAAAACCGACATGAACAAGGCCAACGAGATACGCCCCATGTTCCGCCGCCTTGCCGAGATTGCCGAGCGTACCGGGTGCGCCGTTATCCTAATCGGACACCTCAACAAAGCCGCCGGAGGACAGAGCGCCTACCGGGGTTTAGGCTCCATCGACTTCCGCGCCGCAGCAAGGAGCGTCCTGCTGATCGGGCGCGTGAAACGGGAACCGAATGTGCGCGTTATCGTCCATGACAAATCTTCTCTTGCGGCGGAGGGTAAGCCCATAGCCTTTTGCCTTGACCCGGAAACGGGCTTTTCGTGGATAGGCGAGTATGACATTACCGCCGACGAGCTGCTGTCCGGCGCGGGCGGCAACACCGCCACCAAGACCGAACAGGCGGAACGGCTGATACTTGACCTGCTTGCAGACGGGAAAGAGCTTGCCAGCGAGGACCTTGTAAAGGCCGCAGCCGAAGCCGGAATATCCGAGAGGACGGTACAGAACGCCAAGCGCAACATGGGCGGTGTTTTGGGCGCAAGGCGCGTCGGCGGTCAATGGTACAACTTCATCAAGAAGAAGCAGCCGCCCGAACCCGCAAGCTGAAAACGCAAAGTGCAGACCCTTTGCGCTTTGCACTTTCGCGCTTTCGCCTTGATTGTGCGTCAATAACTCCAAATAACACTTGACAAAACGCTTCATGGGGCACGGCGGCCGACATTGCCCCCTATGTCGATCCGGTCCCTGACCGCAACATCCCTTTGACCCAGACGGAAAAGCTCACCATGTCCAGCCGCCCGAAAAATCCCAAGTACGCCCGGAACAAGAACATCCTGGTCATCGGCGGCAGCGGCAGCGGCAAGACCCGTTTCTTCGTCAAGCCCTCCCTCATGCAGATGCACAGTTCCTATGTGGTCACCGATCCCAAAGGGCAGCTTTTGTCCGAGGTGGGGACCATGCTGCGGCGGGGCGCCCCCAAGCTGGACGAGAACGGAAAGCCCATGCTGGACGCCCACGGAAAGGTCATCTATGAGCCGTACCGCATCAAGGTCCTCAACACCATCAACTTCAAAAAAAGCATGAAATACAACCCCTTCGCCTACATCCGCAGCGAAAAGGATATTTTGAAGCTGGTGAACGTCATCATTGCCAACACCAAAGGCGACGGGGAAAAATCCTCCGAAGATTTTTGGGTGAAGGCTGAGCGGCTTTTGTACTGCGCCCTGATCGGTTACATCTGGTACGAGGCGGAGCCGGAGGAAAAGAACTTCCTCACGCTGCTGGAGCTCATCAACGCATCCGAGGCCAGAGAGGACGACGAGGAATTTCAAAGTCCCGTTGACCTGCTCTTTGCAAAGCTGGAGAAGGAGCACCCGAACCACTTCGCTGTGAAGCAGTACCGCAAATTCAAGCTGGCTGCCGGCAAGACCCTGAAATCCATCTTGATTAGCTGCGGCGCCCGCCTTGCTCCCTTCGATATAGCGGAGCTGCGGGAAATCATGTCCGACGACGAACTGGAGCTGGACACCCTGGGCGACCGAAAAACGGCGCTGTTCCTCATTATGAGCGACACGGACACCACCTTCAACTTCGTTATCGCCATGCTGCAAAGCCAGCTATTCAATCTCCTTTGCGACAAGGCGGACGATGTGTACGGCGGCAGGCTGCCCGTCCATGTGCGGTGCCTCCTGGACGAGTTCGCCAATATCGGGCAGATACCCAACTTCGACAAGTTGATCGCCACCATCCGGAGCCGGGAAATCTCGGCTTCTATTATTTTGCAGTCCCAAAGTCAGTTAAAGACCATCTACAAGGACGCCGCAGACACCATTGTGGGCAACTGCGACACCACCTTGTTTTTGGGAGGCAAGGAGAAATCCACCCTGAAAGAAATCTCGGAGCTGCTGGGTAAGGAGACCATCGACAGTTTCAATCAATCCGAAAACCGGGGCAGCCAGGTTTCCCACGGCCTCAACTATCAGAAATTAGGAAAGGAGCTGATGACTCAGGACGAGATCGCGGTGATGGACGGAGGCAAGTGTATCTTGCAGCTTCGAGGGGTGCGGCCGTTTTTCAGCGACAAGTTTGATATAACGAAACATCCCCGCTACAAGTACCTTGCCGACGCCGATAAGAAAAACACCTTTGACATTGAACGGTACATGAAACGCAGACCGGCCATCGTGAAGCCGGACGAGCCTTTCGATCTGTACGAATTGAAAGCCACCGACCTTCAAACCCAACAATTCAACTGAACGAAAGGAAATGTGAATATGAGCTTTTTTACTAACGCTATCGACGTTTTGCAGACTCTGGTCATCGCCCTGGGCGGCGGCCTGTGCGTGTGGGGCGGCATCAACCTTCTGGAAGGTTACGGTCAGGACAACCCTGCCTCCAAGAGCCAGGGCATCAAGCAGCTCATGGCGGGCGGCGGCGTTGCCCTCATCGGCATCACCCTGATCCCCCTGCTGTCCGGTCTGCTGTCCACCACCTAATGATTCTCCAAAACCGGCGGGGGCTTTCGCTTGATAGCGGGAGCCCCCGCAAAGGAGGTGATCTCCCTTGATATTGGATATGATCCAGGAGTGGTTCAAGGAACTGCTCATTGACGGTATCATTTCAAACCTGACCGGGATGTTTGATACCCTGAACACAAAGGTGGGCGAGATCGCCGGAGAGGTCGGCATGACGCCCGCCGCCTGGAACAGCAGCATCTTCAACATGATCCGCAACCTCTCGGAGACGGTGATCGTCCCCATTGCGGGTATTATCCTCACCTTCGTCATGTGCTACGAATTGATCCAACTGATCGTCGAGAAGAACAACCTCCACGACTTTGACACCTGGATTTTCTTCAAGTGGATTTTCAAAACCTTCTGCGCGGTGCTGATCGTCACCAACACCTGGAACATCGTCATGGCGGTGTTCGATGTGGCGCAGAATGTGGTCAGCCAGTCGGCGGGGGTCATCATTTCGGACGCGGGCATTGACATTTCCGGCGTGGTGGGCGATCTGGAGACCCAGCTTGCCGACTGGAGTGTGGGCGCCCTGCTGGGGCTGTGGTTCCAGAGCGTGTTCGTGGGGCTGTGTACGCAGATTCTTTCCATCTGCATCTTCCTGGTGATCTACGGCAGAATGATTGAGGTGTATCTGGTGACCTCCATAGGACCGATTCCCTTTGCCACGATGGTCAACCGGGAGTGGGGCTCTACGGGGCAGAACTACCTTCGCTCTTTGCTGGCCCTGGGCTTCCAGGCCTTCCTCATTATGATCTGCGTGGGCATCTATGCGGTGCTGGTGGAGGGCATTTCCACATCCGGCGACAACATATCCGCTGCCATCTGGGGTTGCATGGGCTATACGGTTCTTCTGTGCTACACCCTGTTTAAGACCGGCAGCCTTGCAAAATCCCTGTTCGGCGCCCACTAAAGGAGGCAGATATTTGAAAGTAGGCCTTATTGATGTGGACTCACATAATTTTCCCAACCTGTGCCTGATGAAGCTCTCGGAGTATCACACCAGACGCGGGGACCGGGTAGAATGGTGGGACCCTGCAAAGCAATATGACCTTGTTTATAAAAGCCGGGTATTTACAGACACCTATTCCAAAGACACCATACAGGTGAACAATGCGAATAAGGTCATCCAGGGCGGTACAGGTTACGGCCTCGGCAAAAACCTCCCGCATGAGATTGAGCATATTCGGCCGGACTATTTTCTATATCCGCGGTTTTTAGGTACAGCCTATGGCTTTTTAAGTCGTGGCTGTCCAAGGAACTGCGGATTTTGTATTGTCAGCAAAAAAGAAGGGCGCAGGAGCGTCCGGGTGGCTGATCTTTCCGAGTTTTGGAATGGTGAGGAAGAAATCAAACTGATGGACCCGAACCTGCTTGCCTGTCCCGACCATGAAAGGCTCATTGAGCAGCTAATTGAGAGCCGGGCGCTGGTGGACTTTACCCAGGGGCTCGATATTCGCCTTATCAGCCGTGATAATGTATCTCTGCTGAACAAAGTGCGGACAAAAGCGGTGCATTTTGCATGGGATAACCCGGACGAGGACCTGACGGAGTATTTCCGTCGCTTTCGTGAACTTACTTCCATAAAGAGCGACCGAAACCGCCGTGTCTATGTCCTGACCAATTACGGCAGCACCCATGAACAGGATTTGTACCGGGTAAACACCTTGCGGGCATTGGGATATGATCCCTATGTGATGATCTATGAGCGTCCCACGGCTCCACGCATTACCCGCCATCTGCAAAGATGGGTAAATAACAAACGGATTTTTCATTCCGTATCAGATTTTAAGGACTATGCGCCGATGAAAAAGGAGGTGTAAAACATTGGCTTATGTAACGATCCCGAAGGACCTGAGCCGGATACAGAGCAAGGTCCTGTTCGGGCTGACCAAACGACAAGTGATCTGTTTCGGAGCGGCGGCGCTGGTAGGCGTACCGCTTTTCTTTTTGGCAAAGGCGAGCCTGGGAACCACCACGGCGGCGCTGTGCATGATCCTGGTGATGCTGCCCTTTTTCCTGTTCGCCATGTACGAGAAGAACGGGCAGCCGCTGGAAGTGTTCCTGGGGCATCTGATCCAGAACAAATTCATTCGGCCGAAGGTACGCATCTACCAGACAAACAATCTCTATTCCGCCCTGGTGCGGCAATCCCAACTGGAACAGGAGGTGAAGCGGATTGCGAGAAAAGGCAGAAAAACCGGCAAAGCGTAAGCTCACCCGTGCCGAGCGCAAGCAGATCGAGGCGGTGATCCGGCAGGCGAAGGGCGACGGGAAAAACCATACGGTGCAGGACAGCATCCCGTTTCAGAATATGTTCCCCGATGGCCTGTGCAGGCTGGAGGGCGGGACTTTCTCCAAGACCATTGCCTTTGAGGATGTGAATTACCGCCTGGCGGGGCCGGAGGACCAGCGGAGCATCTTTGAAAGCCTCTGCGACTTCTACAACGGCTACGACCCCTCCATTGGCGTGCAGGTTTCTTTGGACAGCCGCAGCGGAGGCAGCGCCGCCGATGAACTATTCGGCATCACCAGACAGGGCAACGACCTGGACCCCATCCGGGACGAGGCGGTTGACATTCTGCGGATGCAGTACAAACGGGGCAACAACGGCTATGTGAAAACCAAGTATGTGACCCTGACCATCGAGGCGGAGAACCTTCCCGCGGCGAGGGCCCGGTTTGCCCGCATTGAGACCGATACCCTCAACCGCTTCAAGGTCATGGGGGCAGCGGCTCATGTGCTGGACGGAAAGGAACGGCTGGAGCTGCTTTACAACATCCTCCACCCGGAGGGCGGACAGTTCG
Organism: Bariatricus sp. SGI.154; assembly: GCF_050313795.1. Taxonomy (NCBI): domain Bacteria; kingdom Bacillati; phylum Bacillota; class Clostridia; order Lachnospirales; family Lachnospiraceae; genus Bariatricus; species Bariatricus sp. SGI.154. The sequence goes on along the minus strand of NZ_JBNPMC010000001.1, from coordinate 229,436 downwards.
CCTTTGAATGGGACTGGCTCCCGGCCAGCGGACTTTCGGTGAAGGACTTCATTTCTCCGTCCTCCTTCCACTTTGGGGAGACCCGCACCTTCCGCATCGGCAAACGGTACGGGGCGGTGTCCTTCCTGCAAATTCTGGCGCCGGAGATGCACGACCGCATCCTCACCGACTTCATGGAGGCGGATGGGAATATCATGGTGACCATGCACATCCGGGGCATCAACCAGAACGAGGCCATCAAAATGGTCAAGCGGAAGATCACCGACCTGGACGCCATGAAGATACAGGAACAAAAGCGGGCTGTGCGCAGCGGCTACGATATGGACATCCTTCCCTCCGACCTCTCCACCTACGGCGGCGCAGCGAAGGACTTGCTCACCGACCTGCAATCCCGCAACGAGAGAATGTTCAACATGACCTTCCTGGTGCTGCACACGGCGGAGACCCGCCAAAAGCTGGAGATCGCCGTATCCCAGGCGGCCAGCGTCGCCCAGACCTACAACTGCCTTCTGACCCGGCTGGACTTTCAGCAGGAGGACGGGCTTATGAGCAGCCTTCCCCTGGGGCTCAATCGCATCAAGATCGAACGGAGCCTGACCACATCGGCTCTGGCGGTGTTCGTCCCCTTTGTCACCCAGGAGGTATTCATGGGCGGCGACGCCATGTACTACGGGCTCAACGCCCTTTCCAACAACATGATCCTGCTGGACCGCAAGCAATCCCGCTGTCCCAACGGCCTTGTGTTCGGCACGCCCGGCAGCGGCAAATCCATGAGCTGCAAACGGGAGATCACCTTTATCATGCTGATGACCCAGGATAATGTCATCATATGCGACCCGGAGGACGAGTATTCGCCCCTGGTAAAGCGATTGGGCGGTCAGGTGATCCGGCTGTCCCCGTCCAGCACCGACTATGTGAACCCCCTGGACATCAACCTCAACTACTCCGAGGAAGAAAACCCGCTGGCGCTGAAAAGTGATTTTGTCTTATCCTTCTGCGAGCTCATCATGGGCAGCAAGACGGGGCTGGAGGCCATCGAGAAAACGGTCATCGACCGGGCGGTGCAGATGATCTATCAGCCCTACTTTGCCGACCCGCGGCCGGAGAATATGCCGATTCTGGGAGACCTGATGAACGCCCTGCTGTCCCAGCACATCCCGGAGGCTGACCGAGTGGCCCAGGCATTGGACCTGTATGTGAACGGTTCGCTGAACTTCTTCAACCACCGTACCACCGTGGACATCTCCAACCGTCTTGTCTGCTTTGACATCAAGGGCCTGGGCAAGAACCTGAAAAAGCCGGGGATGCTCATTGTCCAGGACGCGGTGTGGAACACCGTCACCATCAATCGGGCGATTGGCCGGTCTACCTGGTACTTCGTGGACGAGTTCCACCTTCTGCTGAAGGAGGAACAGACAGCAGCGTACAGCGCCGAGATTTGGAAACGGTTCAGAAAATGGGGCGGCATCCCCACCGGGGCGACCCAGAACCCCAAGGACCTGCTTTCCTCCCCGGAGATCGAAAACATCCTGGAGAACAGCGACTTCATCTATATGCTCAACCAGGCGGCAGGCGACCGGAAGATACTGGCGGAGCGGCTGAACATTTCATCGGAGCAGCTTGCCTATGTGACCAACTCCGAGCCGGGCCATGGGCTGCTGTTCTTCAACAATGTCATCCTGCCCTTTGCGGATGACTTCCCGAAAGACACCGAGCTCTATAAATTGCTCACCACCAAGCCCAGCGAGGTTGCACACGAAACTGTGGACGACGAAAAGGAGGACCAGAATGGATAACAAGATGGCGGTTTTCAATAACCGCGAATTTGGCAGCATCCGAGTGATCGAGCAGAACGGCAATTATCTGTTTTGCGGAAAAGATATTGCAAAAGCGCTCGGATACCAACGCACGGCTGATGCCATTTCAGCCCATTGCAAAGGGGTCTGCGTTTTACCGACCCCTTCTAATGGCGGGATTCAACAGATGAAATTCATTTCCGAGGGTGATGTGTACCGCCTGATCGTTCATAGTCGGCTGCCTGGTGCGGAACGCTTTGAAAAATGGGTGTTTGACGAAGTTCTCCCCATGATCCGCAAGACGGGCGGATATATGACCGCCTCCCTTTTGGAGCAGGCGGCGGAAAAGCCGGAAATACTGCTGGCTTTTGCCGACCAGCTTCTTGCCGAGCATGAGAAAAACCGGCAGCTCTCCGGCGAGGTGGAACGGCTGCGGCCGAAAGCAGATTTCTATGATGCCTTTGTCCATGAAGAAAACTGCACCAATATCCGGGCTACGGCGAAGGAACTGCAAATCGGGGAGCGTGCGTTTTGCCGTTTCCTGATGGACGCGGGATTTCTGTACCGCTGCCCGGCCGGATACCTTCTGCCCTATGCCAAGCCCTCCAATGACGGGTTGTTCCGTGTGAAGGACTTCTGGAAATACGGGCATTTTGGACAGCAGACCTTGATTACGCCCCAGGGCAAAAATGTGATCCGTCTGCTGCTGGATGATGGGCAAATGCGGCTGGAATGGAAGGAAAGGATGGGATAAGGATATGGAACAGGAAAAGCTGTATGTCATCGAGGAAAAGACCTATGAGGCACATATCGACGAGGAAGTGCATCTCTATGGGCTGCTTCATCAGCTTGCCTTCCTTGCCGGAAAAATCAAGGACCGGGAGGATGTGGAGGCGTTCATTGCGGCGGCGAAGCGGTACGGCCAGATCGCCGATGACAAGTTTGACGTCTGGAACATTCCCGGCCGTTACCTGGTGTTTGGCGACAAGGCGGACCTTGCCGGGATGAAGGCGCGGGAGCTGTGCGAGCTGGACGCCTTCTATGTGGAGTGTGAGAACGACGAACCCGAACCGGGCGGCGGCCGCCAGGAGGAACACTATCTGATCCCCGGCAGCGGATTCCGGCTGCTGGTGAGCGAGCTGCACATGTTCCTGGTGACCTGGTACAGCATCGCCAAGTGTCTGTCGCAGGCGCAGAACGAGAAGGATTTTCTCCGCCTGCAAAAGAAATACGGGAACTATGAAAAGACGCTGAACAGGCTGCGCCGCAAGTTGGGTCTTTCCGCTGACAGTAACTTTTGTCAGGATGAATTGGAGGCGGCGGTCATCAAGCGGTTCCGGGCGGAGCTGATCCCTGGGGAGCAGATCAGCCATGAATAAGCTCACCCATGTCAGCCTCTTTTCCGGCATCGGCGGGCTGGACCTGGCGGCAGAGGCGGCGGGCTTTGAAACGGTTTGTCAATGCGAGTGGGCGGACTATCCCTATTCCATCCTGCAAAAGCATTGGCCGGATGTGCCGAAGTTTCGGGACATCACCACATTCACGAAGGAGGCGTTTTTTGAGAAAACAGGACTTGAAACCATCACCATCCTCTCCGGCGGATTCCCGTGCCAGCCCTTCTCCACCGCAGGAAAGCGGCGGGGCTTTGCGGATGAACGCTACCTGTGGCCGGAAATGTGCCGCGTTATTGCCGAACTGCGGCCCCGTTGGGTGCTTGGGGAAAATGTTGCTGGCTTCATCAATATGGGGCTCGACAAAACGATTTTTGACCTGGCAAAAGCGGGATACGCTGTTCTCCCATTCGTATTTCCGGCTTGCGGCGTCGGCGCATGGCATGAGCGCCAGCGAACTTTTATCGTCGCGGCTGATGTTTCCCACACCCCTTGCCTCCGACAAATCCACCGGGCGGGACGCTGCCAACCTGGATGTGTTCCTGTCGGACAATGGGATATTCCGCAAACGGAACAAGGACGGGTCGATCTGGAGCCTGTCCCTGTCGGCAGCGGTGTTCTATCTGACCCCGGCAGCATCGGAGGGCTACCGTTCCACCCTGAAACCGGCGGCCTTCCGGGACAAATCCCCGACCTCCAACCTGTCGGCTCAGGTGATCCGGCAGGAGCAGCCCCGTTCCGAGAAAGCGGCGCTGAACCCGGATTGGGTGGAATGGCTTATGGGATTCCCCCCGAAATGGACGGACGCATCCTATGGCGTGCCGAGCCCGAAGGAGTCCCCCGCATGACCGAGGACACCGACAACCGGGCGCTGCGGCTGAAAACCCTGGGGAACGCGGTCTGCCCGCCCCAGGCCTATCCCATTTTCCAGTACATCGCCATGATCGAAACGGGGGCCTGTGTCAACATCTGCCCCTATGGAACAGGAGGTGACGCACCTTGAAAGAATGGAAAGCCCCCGAAAAGGAGGCGCAGAAGATGACCCGTGACGGGGCAGTATCCGTCAATCTGGTCACAGGCGAAACCACCTATCCCGACCACCGGGAGCCGGAGCAGGACCATTCCGTATCCGGCGATACGACGGGTGCCGCCGGGAAAGCGGTGGATCGTGCGGAACTGTACCGGGAACAGGCAGCAGCCAAAAAGAATCGTCGGAAACAGCGCAGGGCCTATCGGGAGGGCGAGGCGGCGGCAAGCCGCCCATCCTCCCGATTGCAGTTTTCCGAGGCAGACCAGGCCAAGCCGGAGCTGCAAGGGGCCATCCGCAAGTCGGACAAGGCGGCGGACCGGCTGGACGCGGCAAAGGCTGCTGTTCCGTCCAAACCGCCATCCCCCCAGCATACCAATCCGCTGTCCCGCCCCATCCAGGAGGCAGGCGCCGCCATCCACGGCAAGGTCCGGGAGGTGGAGCAGGAAAATTCCGGCGTCCAGTCGGGCCACTTGGGAGAACGCGGCATTGAGAAGGCTGTGGGCTACGGAAACCGCCGTGTCCAGAACTGGCGGGCGGAACGCAAGCTGAAACCCTGGCGAGACGCGGCAAAGGCGGAGCAGGCGGCGGTCAATGCCAATGCGGATTTCTACTATCGGAAAGCTATGGCGGAGAACCCCCAGCTTGCATCCAATCCCATCTCCCGCCTGTGGCAGAAACGGAAGCTGCAAAAGCAATATGCGGCGGCGTACCGGGCGGCGGGCAAGACCGCCCAGGCCGGGAAAACAGCGGAGGCCACGGCAAAGGCGGCCAAGAAAACCGCCCAGGAGTCCAAGCGCACCGCCCTTTTCCTGAAACGGCATTGGAAGGGCGCGCTGATCGTGGGCGGCATCGGCCTTCTGCTGGTGATGCTGCTGGGCTCCCTGCAATCCTGTTCCTCCATGTTCGGCGGCGGTGTATCCAACATCATGGCGTCCTCCTATCTCTCCGAGGACTCCGATATGCTGGCGGCGGAAGAAGCCTACTGCGCCAAAGAGGATGAATTGCGGGAGTACCTGGACACCTACGAGGCCACCCACGACTATGACGAGTATCACTTCGACCTGGATGAGATCGAGCATGACCCCTATGTGCTGATCTCCATTCTGTCGGCTCTCCATGATGGGGTGTTCACCATCGACCAGGTACAGGGAGACCTTCAAACCCTCTTTGACAAGCAATACATCCTCACCGAAACCGTGACCACGGAGACCCGCTATCGGACGGAAACAAGGACGGACAGCGAGGGCAATGAGTATGAGGTGGAAGTTCCGTACACCTGGTATATCTGTACCGTGACATTGGAGAACTTCGACCTGTCCCATGTCCCCGTTTACATGATGGGCGAGGAACAGCTTTCCTTGTACGCCACATATATGTCCACCCTGGGCAACCGCCCCGACCTGTTCCCGTCCTCCGGGTATGTGAACAAGTACATCGACAACCCGCCCACCGCCTGGGAGATTCCCGCTGAATACCTGACGGACGAGCGGTTCAACACCCTTATCAGCGAGGCAGAAAAGTATTTGGGCTATCCCTATGTGTGGGGCGGCAGCAGCCCCAGCACCTCTTTTGATTGCAGCGGCTTCGTCAGCTATGTGCTGACCAACAGCGGCCTGTGCAATACCGGGCGGCTGGGCGCCCAGGGGCTCTACAACATTTCCACCCCGGTATCCGACCCCCAGCCCGGCGATCTGGTGTTCTTCGTGGGGACCTACGACACAACCGGCGTATCTCATGTAGGCATCTATGTGGGCGACGGGATGATGCTGCATTGCGGCGACCCCATTCAATATTCCAACCTGAACACGAGCTACTGGCAGTCTCATTTCTACGCATACGGCAGACCGCCGTACAACTGATGGAGGTGATGAAGCATCAATATGGTTTCCTACGGGGGCGGCGCCAACAGCACCGCCCTTTTGATTGGGCTGCACCAGCACCGTATCCCGGTGGACCTGATCCTCTTTGCGGATACGGGGGCGGAGCATCCCCACACCTACGCCTATCTGGATGTGATGGATCGCTGGCTGAAGGACCACGGGATGCCACCCATTACCAGAGTGTATAAGACCACCCGTGACGGGAAACGGCTGACGCTGGAGGATGAATGTCTGCAAAGTTGCAGCCTTCCATCCATTGCTTACGGCTTCAAGCGGTGTTCCCTGAAACACAAGATCGGGCCGCAGGAAAAGTTCTGCAACCATTATCCGCCATGCCGCCGAACCTGGGAGGCGGGCAAACGGGTGGTCAAATTCATCGGCTACGACGCGGGCGAGGGCTACCGCAGCGACAAGGTGCTGCTGGGCGACCTGGCCGACCGAAAATACAGCAAGTGGTATCCCCTGATGGAATGGGGATGGACGCGGGACGATTGCATCCGGCAGATCGAGGCGGCAGGGCTGCCCCAGCCGGGAAAATCGTCCTGTTTTTTCTGTCCCAGCATGAAACCCGACGAGATCACCGCCCTGCGGGAGCAGCATCCCGATTTGTTTCGCCGCGCCCTGGCGTTGGAGGACAACGCCAGGCAAAATCTGAAAACGGTCAAGGGCCTGGGGCGGAACTATTCCTGGAGAGAACGATTTGGAAAGGAGTTTTGCACACATGGCAACGGTTGAAAAAATCCGCAAGGACATCGAAAAGACGAAGGAGAAGATTTCCGTCCAGCAGAAGCGCCTTCGGGAACTGGAGGCGCAGCTCACCGAGGAAGAAAACCTGGAGATCGTCCGCATGGTCAAGGCGGTGCGCATGGACAACAAGGAGCTGACCGCCTTCCTGAAGGCCTACGCCAGCGGCCTTATCACCCTGCCCGACGGGATGATGGAGGCGGAAGCAGCGGCGGACCCTGACGACGAGGATATGGAGGACAGCGACCATGAAGAATAAGAAAGTGATCCGGCTGTTTACGGCGATGCTGGCGGTGGTCCTGTGCATGACCGCTTTCTCCGTCACCGCCTTTGCGGGCGGCGGGGATGGCGACTATTACACCGGGGAGCCCGCCGAGACGACGCCGGAACCCACCGAGGAACCCGCCACCGGGGGCGTGGAGCCGGAAGGCCAGCCCCTTACCCCGGAAGGCAACGCTACGCTGGTGGACGATTATTACGGCGACAAACAGCTTATCACCGTGACCACGAAAGCGGGCAACTATTTTTACATCCTGATCGACCGGGCCAACGAGGACAAGGAAACGGCCGTTCACTTCTTGAACCAGGTGGACGAAGCCGACCTGATGGCGCTGATGGAAGATGGACAGGCGGAGGAAAAGCCCGCTGCTTGTACCTGCGCTGAGAAGTGCCAGGCCGGTGCGGTGAATACCGCCTGTCCGGTCTGTTCGGTGAATATGAGCGAGTGCGCTGGGAAAGCGCCGGAGGTGGAGCCGGAGCCCGAACCGGAGCCGGAGAAGGAGTCCGGCAGCGGCGGAGCCCTGGTGCTGATCCTGCTGCTGGCGGCCCTGGGCGGCGGCGGAGCCTTCGCCTACATCAAGTTCATCAAGCCCAAGCAGGGCGCAAAGGTCAGCGCCGATCCGGACGACTATGAGTTCGAGGACGAGGAATACGAAAACGAGGACGATCCTGAACAGAAAGAACAGGAGGACCAGAATTGAGCAAATTGGTGATCTGCGAAAAACCGAGTGTAGCAAAGAATATCGCGTCGGCCCTGGGTGTCACATCCAGGGCCGATGGCTATTTTGAGGGCGGCGGCTGGCTGATTTCCTGGTGCATCGGGCATCTGGTGGGGCTGGCGGACGCGGCCGCCTATGATGACCGCTACAAAAAGTGGCGGTATGAGGACCTGCCCATCCTGCCCGACCCATTCCGCTATGTGGTGTCCGAGGAAAAGGCTGCACAGTTCCATATCTTGCAATCGCTGATGGAACGCCCCGATGTGACGGAGCTGGTCAACGCCTGCGACGCGGGGCGCGAGGGTGAATTGATTTTCCGGCTGGTCTATGAGGCCGCCGGATGTTCCAAGCCTTTCTCCCGCCTCTGGATTTCTTCGATGGAGGACGCGGCAATCCGGGAGGGATTTTCCGACCTGCGCCCCGGCGCGGACTATGACCCGCTGTATCAATCGGCACTTTGCCGCCAAAAGGCGGACTGGCTTGTTGGTATCAATGCCTCACGGCTCTTTTCGGTGTTGTATCATCGAACGTTAAATATTGGGCGGGTGCAGACACCCACCCTGGCGATGCTGGCCGACCGGGACGGTAAGATCGTCCTGTTCCGCAAGGAGAAATACCATCATGTGCGACTGGCGCTGGAGGGAGCCGAGGCGGTCAGCGACCGCATTGTTTCCCCGGAGGACGCCCAGGCCATCCGGGATGCCTGTGATGGTAAAAGAGCAACCTGTATATCCGTGGTGCGGGAGGAAAAGACGGAGAAGCCGCCCAAGCTGTACGACCTGACCACCTTGCAGCGGGAGGCAAACCGGGTGTTCGGCTACACGGCCAAGCAAACCCTGGACTACGCCCAGTCGCTCTATGAAAAGAAGCTGCTGACCTATCCCCGCACGGACAGCCGGTATCTGACGGTTGACATGGCGGAGACCGCCTCCGTGGTCCTGCATCTGGCGGCGCGGGTGCCGCCCTTCGACACCTGCCCGGAGTTTTTTCCCGATGTTCTGGCGCTGGTGAACAACAAGGAGGTATCCGATCACCATGCCCTGATTCCCACCCTGGAACTGGAAAAGGCGGATGTCCCTGCGCTGCCTGTGGGCGAGCGCAATATTCTTCTGCTGGTCTGCTGCAAGCTGCTGTGTGCGGCGGCAGAGCCTTTCGTGTATGAGGCGGTCACGGCCACCTTTGACTGCGGCGGACATACCTTCACGGCAAAAGGAAAGCAGGTGCTTTCCCAGGGCTGGCGCGCCATCCAGGAGGTGTTCCGTTCCTCCCTGAAGGAGAAGCCGGAGGATGAAGATGCCGAGGGTGTTCTTCCCGCCTTGACCGAGGGGCAGGTCTTTGAGCCGGTCTCCGCCTCCGTCACCGAGCACTTCACTTCGCCCCCCAAGCCCTACACGGAGGACACCCTTCTGTCGGCCATGGAGAATGCGGGCAAGGAAGATATGCCGGACGAGGCAGAACGCAAGGGCCTGGGCACCCCGGCGACAAGGGCGGCCATCATTGAAAAGCTGGTGTCCGGCGGGTTCGTGGAGCGCAAGGGCAAGAACCTGATCCCTACAAAGGCAGGCGTTAACCTGGTCACGGTGCTGCCGGAGCTGCTGACCTCTCCCAAGCTCACAGCGGATTGGGAGCAGCGGTTGAACGAGGTGGCAAAGGGCCAGGCGTCGCCGGAGGACTTCATGGACGGGATCGAGGCAATGGCGGCGGAGCTGGTGCGGAAATACTCCCACATTTCCGAGGATGGGCAAAAGCTGTTCCAGCCGGAGAAAGAGACGGTGGGCCTCTGCCCCCGCTGCGGCAAGCCGGTCTATGAAGGCAAGAAGAATTTCGCCTGTTCGGACCGGGCCTGCCAGTTTGTCATGTGGAAGAATGACCGTTTCTGGACCAGCCGCCGCAAGGAAATGACCCGGAAGATGGCGGCCGACCTTCTGAAAAAAGGCCACACTTCCGTCAAGGGGATGTGGTCGGAGAAGAAAGGTTCCACCTATGACGCCGTGGTGATCCTGGACGATACCGGCGGCAAGTATGTCAATTTCAAGTTGGAGTTTCCCAAACGAAAGGATGGTGTGCATGGCAAAAAGTAAAACCGAGGTCAACTTCATGGAGCATTTGAAGCCGCTGCTCCCCGCAGGCGGTGACGCAAGCGAACTGGAGGCAGCGGCCCAGGCGCTTGCCGGACTTTCCCCGGAGGACCGTGACCTCCTGGCCACTGTCCAGGAGTCTCCCTTCCGACTGACCACCCTGGAGCAGTTCCGGGAGTTTCCCGCGAATACCGAGTATTTCATTCTGGAGCCCAACATCAGCAAGGTGGAGGATGTGGGCTGGCGCTATCTGGCGCAGCATTTGGATGTCCTTCTGCCCCCGGAGCTGCTGGACGCCATTGATCCCGTTCCTTTCGGCAACCACGCCATGCGGGAGGAACAGGGGTGCTTCACCAGTAAAGGGTATCTCACCCTTTCCGGCGACGAGTGGGAGCATGAGCGTCCCAGGGAGAGGCAGACGGAGAAAAAGCCCTCCATCAAGGAGCGGCTGGAGCAGAGCCGGAAGGAATGTGCCAATCAGAGCAAGGCGCAGCCCCATCGGGAAAAGTCTGCGCCGGAACTGTAAGGAGGTGTCGTTATGCCCCATTATGACTATGACAAAGATTATCCCTTTGCCGCTTTCATCACCAACCTGGGCAAATATAACGAGGGTGCCCTTGTGGGCGAATGGGTGAAGTTCCCCACCACGGCGGAGGAACTGAAAAAGGTCTTTGAGCGTATCGGGATCGGTGCGAAGGACGACTTCGGGCAGACCTATGAGGAATGGTTCATCACGGACTACGACTGCTATGTGGACGGCCTCTATGACCTGCTGGGTGAGTATGCAAACCTGGACGAGCTGAACTACCTGGCTTCCAAACTGGATGATATGAGCCAGGATGAATATGAGCGGTTTCAGGCGGCTATGGAGATCGGCGATCACACGGGCAGCATCCAGGAGCTTATCAACCTGACGGAAAACCTGGACTGTTACGATGTTTACCCCGACATCCATGACCACGATGATCTGGGCCGGTATTATATCGAGGAACTGGACGCCATGCAGGTGCCGGAGCATCTGCGCAATTACATCGACTATGAAGCCTACGGGCGGGACATCGCCCTGGAGGAAAGCGGCCAGTTCACCGACCTGGGCTATGTGCGGGATACCGGGGACAGCTTCCATGAGTATTACGATGGTGAGCGCGGTAGCATCCCGGAGGAATACCGGGTAATGACCTTCCAGGATGACATCCCCGAAGAAGAAATTTCGGAATGGGCCATGGACCTTGCCTACGATATGGACGAGTTTTTCCGGCAGAACGATCCGCAGTATGCCGCCGAGCACCCGGAGGAACACGCGGCAAAGGAAGAAATCTACGAAAACCTGATGGCCGGGCGCATCTCCGCCCTGGACGAGAAACTGGCCGCCCTGGGGCAGACCCAGGAGGACTATCTGCCTTCGGAGATCGAGAAGTTCAAGGACGCCACCGGCTATGAGGAATTTCTGGATGTGGACCCCCAGGCGATCCGGGAGGCCATTGAAAACCCGGATCAGTCCCATGTGGACGAGATGCTGTCCTTTGCGGAGCAGGCAAACCGGGAGTATGAAGCGGAGTTGTACGGGCAGCAAGCGGCGCCCACCCCGGATGACCGAGAGACCGGCGAGACGGTGCGGACTCCCAGGGGCACCTTCCATGTGACGGATATGAGCCGGGAACAGATGGAGGCGGCTGGATACGGTTTTCACCACGAGTCCGAGGACGGAAAGTATCTCATCATGGCCAACGGCAGCCGCGCCTTTGCCATCCCCAGCGGAGACGCACCCGAACATACCGCGCCGGAGAAGTTGACTGTCCTGGTGGTGGAGCCCATGAAGGAACCCTATGTGAAGGAAATCGACCCCGGCCTCCATGCGCTGCAAGCGGAGGTGGGCGGCGACATTGCCGCCTCCTATCCCTTTGACGATCCGGTGGGGCTGGTGCTGAACGATGAGGGCAAGCTCATCGGTCTGGACCTGAACCGCTCTCTCCGGGACGAGCATGGGGAGATTTACGACATTGTGGCAGGCACCTTCTTGGTGGTGGGCCTGGGGCCGGAGAGTTTTGCGTCCCTGCCCCCGGACATGATCCAGAAATACACCGAGCAATTCAAGCGGCCGGAGCTGTTCGCCAGCATCAACGGGCAGATCGTATCCGTTCCCGTGGAGCCGGAAAACCCGCTGCGCACGGCGGAAATGACCCTGGAGGATGACTACGGCATGATCGACGGGATCATCAACAACGGCCGCCGTGGTGAGGAATTGGAGAAAGCCCAGACCGAGGCGCGCAGGACCACGCCGGAGAAAAAGCCTTCCATCCGGGAGCGACTGGAGGACGCAAAACGGGAGTGCGCGGAACGGAAAAGCCCGGACAAGCCTGCCCCGCAGAAGAAGCCCCCGGAGCTGGGCGACTTATGAGCCGGAGCAAGAAATGGCGTCTGGAATGGGCGTTCTTCCTGGGCGAGAACGGCAGACGCCAGTATAACAAGCTATGCAAGGGCTGTATCCATCCCTGCAAGCAGAGTTTCCGGGCGGTGGTGTTGTCCTGTCCGCACTATCTTTCCCTCCGTTCCAAAAAGTGCGGGAATTAGGGTTCAAAACAGTCAAAGAAACCGGCTGTGACGGCTTTTCCGTGTAGGGGCAGTATGATTTCCCATGTGGAGCGGCAGGGCGTTTCTGCATAGGAAAAACGCCGGATTTTCACCTTTTATCAAGCAAAATGGGAGCGTCAACATCGGATGCAGTTATCCGAGGTTGGCGCTCCCATTCTTTTTTTGTTCTGGCTGCGTCGCAGTCGATCAGTCATCCTCTAACAGCTTGGAGGGCGGGATTTTCAGCACTTGGGCGATCTTGAACAATGTTTCAAGAGATACGCCACGAACCGTACCTGTTCCTTCTACCTGACCAACGAAGTTGACACTTTTCCCGATCCTCTCCGCAAGGACCTCCTGTGTCATCCCCGCCTTTTTTCTGTAATATGCGATCTTCAAGCCCAAAGTGATATAGCGTTCTGGAAACTCCGTTTGCATAATATCACCTCCTGATATTATGCTACCAACAAAACAGGTAAATTATAATTGATACCAATTAAATGATTATTTACTTTAAGTCAATGTGTGTATATAATAAGAAGTGGATTGTTTACTTTGTTGGAGGGACTGGCTTGAAAATGGCGAAGATAGAACCGTGAACATATTTACTGTTAGTTTTTTTGGACACCGGATCATCCCGGAGTTTCGTGAGGCGGAGGATCGTGTGGAGGCGCTGGTTCATGCGCTGCTTTTGGAAAAGGAGTATGTGGAGTTCCTGGTCGGACGGGACGGAGATTTTGACCAGATCGTTTCCTCCGCTGTCAAACGCCAGCAGCGACTTGTTCGGGATGACAACAGTTCCTTGATTTGGATACTGCCATATCCCACGGCGGAGCTGCGCAACAATATGGAAAACTTTGAAACCTATTATGATGAAATCGAGATATGCGGCAGCGCGGCCAGCAGCCATCCAAAAGGCGCTTTTCAAATTCGCAACCGGCAGATGGTGAAGCGAAGCGATCTCGTTGTATTCTATGTGGACCATACAGGCGGCGGAGCTTATCAGACCATGCGCTATGCGCAGAAAGAAAAAAAGAATATACTAAATCTTGCTGGGGAAGGATACGGAGAAAAAGAATGAGCGCCATCATCTTTCGGTGATGGCGCTCATTTTCAGTAGCAGTAGTAGGCGCTGTGGGAATGTGTGTAAACGGTCAAAGGGGCGGCGCTGTGGGAAACAGTGTTTGCGGGCTGTGGGAAAGCTGACAGCTTTTCCATCAGGTCGTAAATATTTGTTTTCCATCGGTGGAGCGGCCGTTTTCCACATTTCCATAGTGCTATTCTGGAATATAGGAAGTCCCTCTTGTTATGAACAGTCGATAGATGGTCAAGGGAATATACCAGGCAGCCACCAGCAGTCGCCAGACCAGGACGAAACCGCCGATCACTCCGCCAATAATAAAGTTCAGCAGAAACAACGGAAGGGCGGTTCCCAAAGAGCCGCCGGGCACGAACCAGGCAAACATCCGTGGGATACCAAAAGGCAGGCCGCAAAGGATGAACAGCCATACATAGTCGGTGACTCCATCTTTTGTGCAGGCGGATTTGAAAATGCAGTACAGCAAAGCCGCCACCGCCACGGGCAGCACGCTCTTTTTGAAAAACTCTTTGATTACTTCGGATTTCGTCACAGTCAGCACCTCCATTCCTGGTTCCATTATATCAGCCGGATAACCATGCGCCCAGGGGTTTTGCAAAGACTGTAAAAAGCGCCCAATCCCCGTTACTCCAAGTCGTTGCTCCGCTGCCGCTGCTGTTCCTGTTCCTTCGGCCTTTCCAGCAGGGCGTCCACATTCTGGCGGAGGGTGTCATATTCCTTTTCCTCCCGCCGTATTTTCCGAAGTTCCGTTTGCAGGGCGGTCTTGCGGGCGGAGAGTCCGTCCAATTCTGCTTTCACCTTATCGGAGGAAGGAAGTTTGGTGAGCCCGGCCTTTTTGATTTCCCTGGCGGCCGCCTCGAATAAGATAATCTCGCTCTCAAAGCCGCGCAGGAATTTTTCCTTGTCCTTTGATGCCTTGTATCGGTCATAGACAGGTTTCAGCTTGCGGTAGGTGTCGATCTGCTTTCCCAGGAGGGCAAGGTCGGCGATCCGCTGTTCCGTATCCCGCAGACTTTCCCTGGTACGGATGGAGGCGGCGGCAACGGCGTCACACCGTTCCACCAATTCCTCATAGTTGCCGATGCCGTGTTCGGTGAGAAAGTTCATGGTGGCGGCCGCCCGTTTCAGATTCTCGATGGTTGCCCACCGCTGGTATCCGGCACTCTGCTGGGCCTTGATATTGTTCTGAATGTCAATGAGCAGGCTGACCTTCCCGCTGCGCTGTTGGGGCTGTCTGGAGGGCCTGGGACCTCCGGCAATGCGGGAGACAACGGCTGCTTCCGTGTAATCGGCGCCCAGGGTTTTGAGCCGGGTGAACCTCTCCTGGTCCGGCGCCCTGGCGGAGATATACTTTCCCCGCTTGATTTCGTATCCTTCCCGCTGCAACCGGGCAAGCAAATCTTCCAGGCTGGAGGATACGGGGATCAGCCGGTCGATGGCGGCTTTCAGCTTTGCCTTGTAGCTGGTGCCGTTCTGTGCGGCCTGATGCTCAATGTAGCTCTTGCCCTTATCCCGGCCAGGGACGATGACGGACAAGCCGTGTTCTTTGCACAGCCGGTCGCTGGCCCGGCGTATCTCGTGATAGCTGCGCTTGTTGGAATGGTAATGCTTGTGATCGGTGAAGCTGACCGCATTGAAAATCAGGTGATTATGGACGTGATCCTTGTCAATGTGAGTGGTGAGGACAAATTCATATTTGCCGCCCAGGACCTCCCGTGCCAGTTCCATGCCGATCCGGTGGGCTTCCTCTGGCGTGACCTCCCCTGGCTCAAAGGCTTGGATCAGGTGGCGGCCTAGGTGCGTGCCCTTGTCAATGGCATGGCGGCGTGTCCATTCAAATTCAATGTCGGCGGTCTCGGCGGCGCAGCCGAAGGAGGACACCAGCAGTTTCCCATCCGTCTTGTCGGGGTTGCAGATATAGTCAATCGCCGCTTTCAGCGTTGACTTAATAGGATGCGTCTTTGTAACTGCCATATCTGATCCAGCCTTTCCCGGATTTCCTCTATATCGGCCTGATAGGTGGGGCCTCCGGCGTTGACCCGCTTGGCAATCTGATTGATGTTCCGGCCAATGGCGGACAGAAGTTTGTTCATCTCCTTAATGTCCCTGGTGTCCACCTGGATGATATATCCGTCAATCGCCATCTTCCGCAGGTAGGCGCCGATCCGCTTTGTCTGGAGCTGGGCCATCTTCTGTTCCATCAGTTCCTTTTCCTCGGCGGTCACATAGAACTTCACCTGGATATTCCGTTTTCGGTTTGCCATCGTGGTATCTCGCCTCTTTTCGTATCAGGGTTTGGGATGTTCCCAACAAGCATTTTTCGGGTTTAGGGGGAGGGTTCCCTAAAGCCAAAAATCGCAAGCGGGTACTCGCTTGCTGTGCTTGCTATCGTTTCTCTCTCCGTACCTAAGTAATCCGAAACTCATGCCTTTGGCAACCATGAAAGCAAAGAAAAACGCTACAAACGGCATCCGTTCATAGCGTTTTCTAATCATTATTCAGTTGCATCAACCACATCATTTTTCTTCCTCCGCTCTGGCATCCAAGATAGCCTGTGCGGTGGCAATGACGATTTTCAGTTCAGCTTCGGTCATTCCATCAAGCAAGGGATCAAGCTGTCTGCGTGCCGTGGACTTACTCTCTGTTGCGTCTCCAAAGAGTAGCTGATCTACGGAGATATGGTAACGGGTCACGAGTTCAAAGAAAATCTGGAGACTCGGATGCTGCCCTTTGTTTTCGATATTGGCAAGATAGCGGGGAGACAGAAACATTTCATTCCCGACTTTGTTGCGGGACTCCTTCTGTTCGTTTCTTGCCGATTTGATTGCCTTTCCAAAAGGCGTAAAATCATATTTTTTGACTGGTCGTTTTGCCATATTGATTCACCCTATTACATTTTACTGTTCACCTTTCTTTCTGAATATGTCTATATAGTTCCCATAGATGGCCTATATAATTCATTATTTATTTCTTGTATTCTTCGAAGAAATGAAATATAATGGAGTAGATTGTTGGAGGTGTGAACATGGATTACATGACGCTCAAAGAGGCAAGCGAAAAATGGGGCGTTTCGTCCCGACAGATAAATTACTATTGCACCGATGGACGAATCTCCGGTTCCGTCAAAATGGCTGGTGTCTGGCTAATTCCCAAGGATGCAGACAAACCCGCAGATAGACGATACAAACAATCGAAAGAGATCGATAAAAAATGAAGATAGGAGTGTGAAATAATGGGATTACCTTTTCGGCTTTTTACCGCCGCATATACCTTTGTTATGATGTCGATTGCACTATTCATCCTAACCTGTGGTATATTGGGGAAGAAAATAAAAGGACGACCATTGGTGGTATTTTGCGTTGTTAGTCAGGTATTACAGTGGTTAGGATTCTTATGGCCAATCCTCTTGTATTTTTTGGGCGCAAATGATGAACTTGAGATGGCGTCAGCTTTTGACATTGTGACTTATACACCAGTGGTCTTATTCTTGGGTTGGCAACTGGCACACACATTTCGGATGCCCTTTCTTCATACTTTCACAGCGGCAGTGCTTGCCTCTTTTATTGGCAATACATCCAATAGCGTAATGGCACTGGTGGTAGAACGGTACAGTCCCTTATTTGACCGTCAGTATATTCTCGCTTTTGTTCTCCTGTATATTCCATATACTCTCACTATCGGTGTGGCATGGCTTGCATCTTTTATTCTTCGCCGTTCGGAATTTTACCGCTATTTCTCGGCACTATTTCGCAGCCGCACCCGTGCCGTGTTAACCTTTCTGATATGTTATGGCTTAATGTGCATGATGCCCATTTTGCACACCCTTTTTCCGGGTATTGACCCCAATGCCGAGTACGGCGTTCTTATTTTTTCATTTATCATTGTTGGACTTTTCTGCATCCAGTTTGTCGCTATGTATACAGCAGGGCAGGATCGGATTAAAGCGCAGGAGGAAACAATTCTCCAGCAGCAAGCACACATGGCTCTGTTGGAAGAATTACAACAGGAAATTCGAGCATTTCGTCATGACTTCACCAATCTGTTCTCCGGTCTAACTTTACAGGCACAGGAAGGCGATCTTGCTGGTATCCAAGAGTTTATGAAGCGAACCAGTGGCTACTTTGATGAAAAGCTCGGCAACGAGATTGCACAGATGGACGGACTTAGTAATATTGAGCTGTATCCTCTGCGTAGCCTGTTAACTACAAAATTGGCAAAAATGCGTCAGCAGCATATTAAGGGTGTACTGGAGGTTATTCGCCCTGTAAATCGCGATCAGACCATGGACGCCGATGATCTACTGCGGGCAGTAGGCATCCTATTGGATAATGCTATCGAGGCTGCTGCAAAGAGAAATGGCCTTGTTCGTGTGGTGCTGTTGCAGGAAGAAAAGCAACTGTATCTTGCCATAGCTAATAATTACGATGTCACACCAGATATGGCTGCCCTTGCCCGCAAAGGCTATACCACCAAAGGAAGTAGCCATGGCACCGGCCTTTCGAGCTATCGACGCATCGTAGCCCGATGCCGAGGCTGTGCTATGCGCACTTATCTGAAAGATGGGATGTTTGTGCAAGAGTTACACATCCCCACTATTTGATGCAAAGGAGGGAATGCCTATGATTCCCGTTTATATCTGTGACGATGAAGCGCCTATTTGCCAAAGGCTGGAGCAGATCGTGGCAGGGCAGATTATGATTCTGGACAGCGATATGGGGCCTGTGCGGACTGTGGAGGAACCGGACGAGTTGCTTCGACTGCAAAAGGAAGATGCTGTTCCTGCTGTCTACTTTTTGGACATAGACTTCCCTGGTAAGATCAGCGGGCTGGAACTGGCTCAAAAACTGAGGCAGTATGACCCGCGAGGATTTATTGTGTTTATTACCGCCCACAATGACTTGGCTTTTGAGACCTTCCGCCTGCGGCTGGAGGCGTTGGACTATATCGTAAAGGGAGACGCAGCTTCCATGACTACACGGGTTCAAAGCTGTCTGGAAAGTATTCGGGAACGGATGCTCTCCCAGCGCCCTGGACAGGGCAGCTACTGTACGGTCAAGATTCTCGATACAGTGCGCCATATTCCCACTGACAATATCCTCTACCTGGAGGCGGTGGGCTATCGCCATACGCTGCGGCTACATTTGGACAATGAATTACTGGAATTCAACAGTAGTCTGAACCACTTTGCTGCTCAGTTGGGCGATGGCTTCTGGCGCTGTCACCGGGGCTTTCTGGTGAACCGAAACCGCATCCGTTCGGTGCATCTGAAGGAACAGATAGTAGAGATGGACAATGGTGAGACCTGCTTGCTTTCCCGCAAAGCAAAAAGCGAGTATCAAGCGCAGACATAGACCACGGCATATATCTAAAGTAAATTACAACAAGGGGCAGAAGAAAATTTCTTCTGCCCCTATTTTTGTATGGTCAATTATTACTTTACCATTGGCGAAGCCTTTTGAACCATTGGCGAAAGATTTGGTTGTCAGTGCAATTTCTCTGCTATACTCAAGTCAACAAAAAACAACAAGGAGGGCTTTAAAAATGCCTGCTGAAAAATTTGTCCATGATTTTGTAAAAGAAGCTGGATACACCCCCATTCCTGACCGCGCTATCATCGTCACCTATGCGCCTGCCGACATGAGCGAGAAAATTGCTCGCTTTTTCTCCAATGAGTTCTTTGCGCTGCAAATGTGCGAAAACGCTCTGGTGCTGCTGCCCTTTGGGCGGATGTCCATGGTTCTGAAAAAGGATGTGGTATTGGAGATTCCCTACGACCATATCCGCAAGGTAGAAGTGCGGGAAGATATGCTCAATTACCGCATCGTGCTGGATACCGATGATGGCCTTATCGCCCTTTCTGCCCAGCAAAAGAGCTTCAACGCCCTGCGCCATTCCGGTACACTGTCTGTTGGTATGAGCGGCTTCGGCTCAGGCGTGACCAGTGAAGGAATTACCAAGAAAGACAACTGGCACCGCGCCAACCTGGACGCAACACTGGCGGCTTTGAAGGCACTAAACCGCTGAGTAGGGAGCGTTTCGGATGGATGTCCGTAATCAGATCGCTCGGTTTGTAGCTGATGGCTGGCATTATCAGAATTATACATTTTCCTGCCGCCAAGCATATCTCTGGGGGATGCTGATTGCCCTACCTTTTGTAGCTCTTGCTGGTGGGGCATATCGGATATTCCTGCTGAATCGAGCGGTGTTATTGAATCATACCGGTCTCATTCTACTGGTTGTCATTGTGGTAAGTTTGCCTCTCCATGAGCTGTTTCACGGCCTTGGCTGGAAAGTGGCTGGGCGATTGGAAAATTATGAAATTAAGTACCTGTTTAAACATGGAATGCCCATGTGTTCCTGCCTGGCGGTGCTTTCCACTAAGGCTTACCTTACCGGCGTATTGCTACCGTTTCTGATGTTGGGCGGAGGAAGCATAGTGTTCCTGGTTGCATATCCAGGCACCATTTCCGTACTGGCAGCAGTTGTCAATCTACTGCTGCCTGGGGCTGATTTGCTGATTGCCTGGAAAATCTTGCGCAGCGGAGCAGCCAAGATTGCCAATCAGCCGGAGCAGGTTGGTTTTATTGGGTTGTATTTTCCACAGAGTAAAAGAGAGGCATATTGTAATAGCCAAAGAAGGATTTATTGAAGTCTACTCGCAAGGCATAACGAACACTTACAGAACCCTGGTAGATACAGAAATCGGTGTCATATTGTCTACCATCAGCGATAAACACTAAATATCTTTCAACTGCCGGACGACGGCAAAGAAAAAAAGCCGTCGTACAGCAGCCCATTCCCCATGCTCGATTGAATATACGGCGGCTTTGAACAATCAAGGCCGCCGTTCTTTTATGCCCTCATTAGGAACGACGCCCTGACGCTGGCGAGATCGGCGGCCCACGGAGGGAGTCGCCATGAAACAAAAAGTGTTTCGACTTAAAACGACAAACGCCATCTTGTCAAAAAAAGTCTGTTCCCATTTTCGGGATATTCTGACCATGAAGATGAACAAACAAATCATGTAAATGCTTCTATTAGTTCCTCTGCGCCTGTCCGCATTTTGCGGATGGGCGCTTTTTGCTGTTTATGTGGGCCTTCGTTACCTAACGGAGCCTTTCATAAAAATTTCTTTCCTTTTCAGGTTGCCAAAATTGCAAGTCTTGGATTACTAAGGCGAAAGGGAGGAAATCACCACCCCGCACCCGTTGCGGCGCGAAGGGAGGTGAGAAAATGAAAGACTCCTATGAGCAGCGTATTCAAAATCAGTTTGGCGCTTTCTGTGTCAAGGTTTTGAAGAATGAGGCTTTGCATATCCAACGGGATTATGCAGGCCTTCGGGATCAGGAAAAATCCTTCGGAGAGCTAACCACCTCCGAGCTGGAGCAAACCGCTGTGTGGGACAAGCACTTTATGAGAGAGCATGTCTTTGAAGTGCTGGGACTTCCGGTGGTCGTGACCGGCGATCTTTTGGCTGATGCCTTGGCGCAGCTGCCGGAAGGCAAGCGGGATGTGATCCTGCTGTCCTATTTCCTGGGGATGACGGACCGTGAGATCAGCGAGAAGCTGAATATCGTCCATCAGACCGTATCCAAGCGGCGGCTCGTTACGCTGAAAGAATTGCGCGAATATCTGATGAAGGAGGGATTTGAATGGTCGGACAAGTGAAACCGATCCCGGTGCCGGTAATCTTGGCAGCCGTAAGCGGTGACGAAAATGCCCTTGCCGCCGTGGTCGCTCACTATCAGAAGTACATTCGGGCTCTTGCCACCAGACCTGTGAAGGATGAGTATGGGAACGAGTACCTGTATGTGGATGAAGATATGCGGCTCAGGCTGGAAACGAAGCTGATACATAGCATCGTGACAAGTTTCAAAGTGCTGACAGTCTAAAAATGTCCGGGGCAAGTTTCTCTCCCTTTCCTTGCCCTGGCAATCTGGCAGCAGAGTTCAAAGCTCCTTGACAAAGAAAGCCCGGCGGGAGGCCTCCGGCGCAGCATAAGGCAGACGGATACGATCTGTCTGTGTGGAGCCGGTCGGCCGGTGCGCCATGACCCTGTTGCAAGTCCGCAGGACGGGACCCCTACCAAACAGGTGAGCGACAAAACCAGGCCGCAAAACAGGTATGGCAGCCTGTGGGCGAGGATGCGCAGGCAGGATAATGATACTCCCGCGTTGAACGCCCTCAAAGCATTGCGCGGCGCACCCATCAGCATGGGCCGGGGTGAGATTCCCGTGGAGCTGCGGCCAGCAGCCGTCCGTTTTTTGCCTCTTTCGTTTTCGACTATACGCAAATGAAAGGGGATTATTATGCAAGATCGTAATTCTGTTTCAAGCGGTAAAAAGCCGCAAGAAAACCCTTTGAAAGAAAAAACGACCTATCGCTTCGGCAATAGGTCGTTTGTCGTAGAGTCTGTTTTCAAAGAGGAAAGCCCGGATACCTTGGGTAGTGTCCTCCTTCGATTGATGAAGGCCGAAAATGAGAAAATGTAAACTTTCCATACTCGGCTGACACGGGCAGAGGACAGCGGTATAATTGTATTGGGAATACAAGATATGCGCTGTTCGGCTGTCCAGAAAGGAGGACTTATGAGACAGTCGAATAACAAAAAATCCCGTGATGTGACCGCTTTCCTCTACGAGCGGCTTTCCCGTGACGATAATCTGGAAGGTGAGAGTTACAGCATCGGCAATCAGAAAAAGCTGTTGACCAAAGTGGCAAAGGAGAAAGGCTACACCAACCTGGTCCATTTCCTGGACGATGGCATTTCCGGCGTCACGATGGACCGCCCTGGTTTTGTGGAGATGATTCAGCAGCTTGAACAGGGGCGGGCCGCCGCAGTATTTGTCAAAGACCTTTCCCGCCTGGGCCGTAACTACATCGAGGTCGGCAGGCTGACCGAGGAATTTTTCCCGGAGCATGACATTCGCCTGGTGGCGGTATCCGATAACATCGACACCGCCGAGGGCGAGAATGAGTTGGCACCGATCCGCAACCTGTTCAATGAGTGGTACGCCCGCGACATCAGCAAGAAGCGGCGTATCAGCAACAAAATCAAGGGAAATGCGGGTGAGCCAATGGGCCAGCCTCCCTACGGTTACATCAAAGACCCCGACAATCCGAAGCGTTGGATCGTGGACGATGAAGCCGCCCAGGTGGTTCGGCGGATTTACAGCATGACCCTGGAGGGTTACGGAACGGAGCAGATTGCAGCCCAGCTTGAAAAGGACGAAATCCTTACCCCGCGTGCCTATTGGCTAAAGAAGGGCATCAAGCGGCCCGGAAAGGGCAAGCAGCAGCCCGCTACCAAGTGGAACAGTTCCACCGTGACCAAAATCCTGTCTTTGCAGGAGTATTGCGGCGACATTCTCAACTTCAAGACCTATTCTAAATCCTACAAGAACAAAAAGAGGTTGGAGAATGACCGTGAAAATTGGGTCATCTTCAAGGACGTTCACGAGCCGATCATCGAACGGTCCATATTTGAGCAGGTACAGCAGAAGCGGGGAAAAATTCGCAAGCGCCGCACCAACGAAGGCGAGCACAACATGTTCTCCGGTCTGCTGGTCTGTGCCGACTGCGGCAGTAATCTTCATTTCCACTTCAATCAGGGAAACCCGGAGATCAAGTATTTCAACTGCTCCAACTATAAGGGAAACCGTGGGAGCTGTACTTCCACCCACTATGTCCGAGTGGATTTTCTGGAACAGGTGGTGCTTGGTGAAATCCGTCGTCTGACGAAGTTCGCTAGTCTCTATGAGGACGAATTTCTGAAAGCAGTGATCGGGCACTCCCAGCAAGCGGCGGAGACCGACCGCAAGCTGAAGGAGAAGGAATTGAAGGCTCTGCTTGCCCGTGACGAGGAACTGGACGGGCTGTTTGAACGCATCTATGAGGACAATGTTTCCGGCAAACTCTCCGACGACCGTTTTGCGAAAATGTCCAGACGGTATGAGGACGAGCAAAAGGAACTGGCGGAGAAAATCAAAAAGCTCCACTCCGAAATCGAGAAGCAGAGCAGTCAGGCCATGACCACGGATATGTTCATCTCTTTGGTGCGAAAGTACACCCGCGCACGCAAACTCACGCCCCGGATGCTCAACGAATTGGTTGAGAAGATCGAGGTTTATAATGCGGAGAAAATTGATGGTGTATGGGAGCAGCGGCTTCGCATCCATTATAACTGCGTGGGAGAAATCACAATCCCTAAAATGCTGCCCCTGCCCATCCCTGATGTGACCGTCAATACCCGGAAGGGCGTGTTTGTCAACTACATCCCAGCCGAAATCGCCGGATGAAAACAATAAAAAAAGACGAGTGTTCTTACAGCTTTTCAAATGCTATAAGAACACTCGCCATGGAGAAAGGTCTCAATTCCTTGGAATCCAAGGAGTTGGGACTTTTGTTTTAAAATTTCAAGAAGATAGAAGTGATTAGAATGAGGGCAGGGAAATATGTAGTCCGGTGTCTTCTATGGGCAGTATTACTAGCATGTGTCATATCTGCCCCGATACTTTATGCAGCCGAAAATGCTGAAAATACAGAAGCAAAACAGGATGCTGCTGAGAGTTCCCCGAATGTGTCTGACCAGAAGGTGCTGGAGTATGTTGCCCTGGGAGACAGCATACCGAATGGATATTTTGCGGCAGATGAGATGGAGGTAACCGGATATCCGCAATTGGTCGCGGATGATCTTGGGGCTATGGGAGAAAGTCAGGTCAATCTCTCCTGCTATACCAAGAACGGGCTGACGACTGGTAAACTATATGAGAGGTATCTGGCAGACTCGGAGGTAAAAGAGCAGTTGAAGAAAGCGGATATGATTAGCCTTACCATTGGGGCAAATGATCTTCTCATTGAGTTTCGGAGTGTTTCGCAGGAGATTCTGAATATTGATACAAAGTTCCGGGATGCGAATTCCGCTCTTACAGGGCTTAAGGAAGGAATTGCGGATAATCCGCTGCTTCTGGTTAAGGTGGCAGCTGCAATTGGCGGATGGGATTATGAATCATTTGAACATGACTGGATTCAGGCGATGGAAAGTATTGAACAGAATCGGAAAGAGAATGTGCAGATGGTCGTTACCACGATTTATAATCCGGTCAGCAATATGGAGTTGCCAGGAACGCTGAATATAGTAGTCGATACGGTCATTAATGGAATGAATGATATTATTATTGAGTATGCAGATGAATATGATTATCAGGTAGCGGATCTATTTGCTTCAGATATAGGAGTGAATACACAGTCGGATGGGCTTCATCCGAATCAGGAGGGGCAGGAACTGATTAAGGAATTAGTTGAAGAGCAACTGGATATCGGGAAATTGGTTACGCTATCAGAAGAAGAAGGCGAGCAACTTCAAGAGGCGGAAGAGATGAAGGCGGAGCAGAGAGCGAAGGAGAAGCAAGAAGGGTACAGAAAGACAGGCGTGCGTATCATTCTGTCGGCGGTCTTGATTATTGGATTAGGAATCTGCCTGTATCGATATCGTAGAACAGTCCGCCGTCAACAGCGAATAGAGAAAGAATAATTCATTAGGGAATAGAATAGAAGCGGAGATATAAGGGGAGGCAGAATTCTGTCTCCCCTTGCTATACCCAGGTATTTGGATTATAATAAGCAATAGCTTAAAAAATACAGAAGTAAAAGGAGCTGACATTATGCTTGAAGTTAAGAACCTGACATTCAAAGTGAATGAGAATGGAATAGAGAGAAGCATCGTTAAAGATATCTGTTTTCAGGTTGGTGATGGCGAGATGCTTGTGATAACAGGACCGAACGGCGGCGGCAAATCTACGCTTGCCAAGGTGCTGATGGGAATTGAAGAAGCGGATGAAGGACAGATCATACTGGACGGAGAAGACATCACTTCTTATGATATTAATCACCGGGCGAATGCAGGGATTGGGTTTGCATTCCAGCAGCCGCCGAGATTCAAGGGAATGACTGTTGATAAATTATTATCACTGGCGGCAGGACGTAAATTGACAGAGGAAGAATGCTGCGCTCTGTTAAGCGGCGTGGGATTGTGTGCGCAGGAATATCTTAAGAGAGAGGTAGATGCAACGCTCTCAGGAGGAGAGATGAAGCGTCTGGAGATTGCTACGGTGCTTGCAAAACCACACAAATTATGTATCTTTGATGAGCCGGAGGCGGGGATTGACCTGTGGAGTTTCTCTATGCTGATCCAGCAGTTTGAAAAGATTCATAATAAGAAGGCAGAGAGTTTGATTCTGATCTCCCATCAGGAGAGAATCATTCAGATGGCAGACCGGATCATGGTGATTGAAGATGGAACTATCGGCGCAATCGGATCAAGGGATGAGATTCTTCCGACATTGCTTAATAAGGGCGACAGCTGCGCCTGCATGAATCGACAGTAGGAGGGATAACGGATATGGCAACTTTAGATCAGATTACACAGAGAATATTGAAGCAGATAGATGAATCAGGGTTCAAACAGAAGGGCGCTTTTAACCTGCGCCATAATGGAATTGCGCTTTGTCATGGCGACAGCGAGCATATTAAGATTAAGAAGAAGACGGATAAGCAGGGAATTGATATCTATATCGATGGAGAGACGAAGGGGGAGCAGGTGCATATTCCGGTTGTGGTAGATGCCTCCGGTATGAGGGATGAGGTCTACAATGATTTCTACATCGCAGATGGTGCAGATGTGACGATTGTGGCAGGCTGCGGCATCCATAACAGCGGCTGCAATGAGAGTCGTCATGATGGTATCCATTCTTTTCATGTGGGAAAAGGTACGAATGTACGCTATGAAGAAAAACACTATGGTGAGGGTGAAGGAACAGGCACTAAGGTGCTGAACCCGGTTACGAAGATCTATATGGATGAGGATTCGATATTTACGCTGGATACGGCACAGATTAAAGGCGTGGATTCTACTGTCCGTGAAACTGAGGTTGAGATGGGGGCGGGCTCCAAATTATATGTGATCGAGAAATTGATGACGCATGATAATCAGATTGCGGAGTCTAACATGGAGATTCGGATGAATGGTGAAGGAAGTTCGGCGCAGATTATCTCACGATCTGTAGCGAAAGGAACTTCAAAGCAGGTATTCCATCCGAAGGCTGTTGGCAATGCGAAGTGCCATGCGCATGTGCAGTGTGATTCGATCATTATGGATCACGCTGAAGTTAGTTCTATTCCGGAAATCAACGCGAGACACCTGGATGCCGCTATCATCCATGAGGCAGCCATTGGACGAATCAATGATGAGCAGTTGGTAAAATTACGTACCCTGGGAATGACAGAAGAAGAGGCGGAAGGTATTATTATCGATAACTTCCTGAACTAATGCGAGAGAATATATGAAGATTACAAGAAAACTAAAATTAATGAAAAAAGCACTGGCAATGGAACGAAGAGAGCATCGAAGTTCTTATATTGTATACGTTGTGCTTAGAATGTTGGTTATAATAACAATGATTCGTCAGGTGTTTAATCAGAACTATGAGAATGTATTCTTATGTCTGCTTACATTGATCTTGCTGATAATGCCAAGTTTTATCCAGGTGAATCTGAAGATTGAATTGCCTACGGGGCTGGAGATTACGATCCTGATGTTTATATTTGCGGCGGAGATTTTAGGAGAGATACAGGCTTATTACATTAAGTTCGAGTTTTGGGATACGGCGCTTCATACGTTGAATGGATTCCTGGCAGCAGCTATTGGATTCGCGCTGGTGGATATTCTGAATCGGAGTGAGCGGTTTTCAATTCAGTTATCTCCGGTATTTGTGGCGATTGTGGCATTCTGCTTTTCTATGACGATTGGTGTACTGTGGGAATTCTTCGAATGTGGGATGGATCAGTTGTTCGGTCTGGATATGCAGAAGGATACGATTGTGTACAATATTAATTCGGTCATGTTGGATCCGACGAACAGTAATATTCCGGTGGGAATAGATAATATTACGGATGTGACAGTGAATGGGCAGGATCTGGGACTTGGAGGCTATCTGGATATAGGGCTCCTGGATACGATGAAGGATCTGTTTGTGAATTTTATTGGTGCGGTGGTATTTTCCATTATAGGATATTTCTATGTGAAGAGCCGGGGAAAAGGGAAGTTCGCGGATCGGTTCATTCCGCGCCCCAAGGCTGAAGATGCGGATTTCCTGCAGCAGGTTAAGGACGAAGAAGCAGCGATGCAGGGACAGCAGATAAGCAAGAAAGATTCTGTGGATATAGGATGAATGATAGCGGTCTGCCAGATTCGGATGTCTGGAAGACCGCTGTATTTAGCAGTTGAAAAAAACTAGCGAATGAGGAATCTGCGTACCAGGCAACTGATGACGCCAGCGGTGCAAAGCGGAAGCAGTGCAGAACACAGAGAGCCGTATACAAAGAGCGCACCCTGTACCCCCTGAAGCGGTGCCGGAGATGCTGGTATCAGTCCATTCAACATAGAAGCCAGATAGGCACCTGCGTAGATGAATATAAAGGAGAACAGACCTTTGCCTGTGTCCTGATAGCGACCTTTGCGGCCGCTTTTTTTACTGCCTGATAAGACCATAAAGAACGCGATCAGTTCAAACAGCAGCAGGAATGCAGCGACTCCGGCGTATGCGCCAAGGATGTAATTCTTATCCGAAACTGCACGGAGAATGTCTCCGTACGCACTGTGATTCTTCCAGAAATTAATTGCCAATGTGTAAGCAACTGCTGCAATTAAGATCAGTGTCGCAGCCCGAAGGAGCGTGTTGACCACGTTATAGATTGCCTTGCCTCCGGCTTTGGCAGTCTTGGCAACCGGGGACACAAGGTTAGGCATCTTGATATGGCTCTTGCTCTTCTTCTTTTCGGAGGAGGAAACGGCATCCTCGTCTCGGGTATTTGTATTCGTGTCATATTTTCGTGCGCTTTTTCTATAATATCCGGTACGGTTCTTTTCAATATAATCGGTGTCGTCCATTTCGGATAGGTTTGATAAGACATCTTTATAATCATCGTATTTTCTCTCGGTCATCTCTTCTCGTAAGAGATCAGAGAAATCCTCTTCCTGGTAGATGACTTCGAAGTCATCATCGAAGAGGTCTGTTGGTTTTTTCATTGATTTTGTATTATTTATACTCATAGTAATGATATCCTCCCTAAAACATTTTCTTATTTTAGTATGTTTAGTCGCAATACTCAAGAGATATCACAGAAAGTTCACGAAGACATAAGATTTTCTTTAGAAATGGGGGAATACAATGAGGTGATTAGATTTGTATAGAAAAAAGCCCTTGAAAATCAAGGGCTTTTAAACCATGCGGAGAAAGGGACTTGAACCCTCACAGGATTGCTCCCACTAGAACCTGAATCTAGCGCGTCTGCCATTCCGCCATCTCCGCTGATAAAAAACATTCTATCACAGTATTACAGATTTTGCAAATACTTTTTGCAAATTTTTTAATTTTTCGGTAACAGTTCAGCCTCCCGGTTGAACTGAATAGAAAAAAAGTGCCGAAAATTTTATGAGTTTCGCTGTCGAGTTATTCACAACAAGAATCAGATCAGGGATCATCGGAGACTCACAAAAGCCCTAGATATGTTTATTGTGGATAACTTCTGCGGTTCCGCTGGTTTTCTTTAAAAATATCCGCTCCGGATCCACATCAGCGACGAAATGAAAAAAGTTGTCCACCGTCATTATGACGAAACTGGAGTTCTTCCTGATTCGCTTTTTTTCCTGATTTCTGGTATATTCTTTATATCAGAATTAAAGGAGGCGACCATAAATGGCAGGGAATTATGAAAAAAGCATTTATAACCAGCTCATGGATGTTATGGCCCGCCTTGATGCAGTGGAACAGGATCTTCATACAGAAAAAATAGAACACAAAGAGGATGTTGACCGTTTGAATGCTAAAATTGATGGACTGACACAGGAGAATCAACTTCTGAAAGATGACAATGCCCGTTTAAAAGCATCCTCAATAACGACAGTTCCAATAGCTCACAGCCGCCTTCTACAGACCAGAAGGGCGGAAAACCGGCGAATACTTACAACGGAAGACAAAAAACCAGCCGGAAGGCCGGTGGGCAGAAAGGACACAAAGGCACGACACTGACAAAAGCAGAGGTGGAGTTGCGGCTGGATTCAGACAAATTAAAAGCAAAATCGGCATTTTTAGCACAGAGGTTGAAAGATATACGTGTATGTGAGAATGCGGAAACTTTATTGGGCTTAGAAGGAGAAGCTGCATCTGTGTATTTTTCAGTGTTTGATGATTTGATTTTACAACAGAAAGAGGTATTCTGTTTCCAAGGAAGAAATCGAAGACCACCATTGGACAATGTAAATGCGATGCTTTCGTTTGCGTATTCATTGTTGGCTGGTATGTGTGCATCTGCGTTGGAAACGGTAGGATTAGATCCGTATGTAGGATTTTTCCACACAGACAGACCAGGAAGAGCATCGTTGGCACTGGATATGATGGAAGAGCTTCGTAGTGTAGTGGTAGATAGATTTGTATTAACTCTGATAAATAAAAAGATGATTGACGATAGCGGATTCATAAAAAAGGAAAGTGGAGCTGTAGTCATGGAGGAAGAAACCCGGAAGAGTTTTTTGGTACAGTGGCAGAATAAAAAGAAAGAGACAATCACTCATCCATTTTTAGGAGAGAAAATTGAGTGGGGATTGGTGCCATATGCACAGGCAATGCTTCTTGCCAGGTATATTCGAGGTGATTTGGATGAATATCCACCATTTTTGTGGAAGTAGGTGAGAAGATGTTGGTGCTAATAACTTATGATGTTAATACGGAGACGGAAGCGGGAAAAAGACGTCTCAGAAAAGTGGCGAAACAATGTGTGAATTATGGTCAGCGGGTACAGAATTCGGTATTTGAATGTCAGTTAGATGCAGTGAAATATCGGCAGGTGAAGGATGTCTTAGAGAAAATTATAGATAAGGAAGTAGATAGCCTAAGATTTTATAATTTGGGAAATAATTATAAAACCAAGATAGAACATATTGGTGCAAAAGCGGGATATGATGTGACAGAGCCGCTTATATTCTAGTGCGAATGTGATGTGAACATAAAAGTGCAGGGGGATTCGCACTGAGACGAAGGCGGTGATTTGTGAAATATGTAGGTGAAAAGTAATATAAGGGAGTAATAATTGATGTAAAAAGTGCAAGTTGCATATAAATGGCGAAAATATAAGGAGGATTTATGTGTAAAATTGCTGTCTCCTTCCACGGCGAAGGAGTGGATTGAAATATAAGTCGGCATACAGTAAAAATCTCTTTCCATAGGGAAAAATAACACAATTAAGCACGCCGGTTGGCGTACTCCGTTTTTGTAGGAATCAACTTATAAAGTGATTAGTGCAATATAAGGTGATTTGAGGATAAAATTATAGTAAAAGTAACGTTATAAATTAATATCCAAGGAGGGTTCCATATGAGAAATCATGAAGTAACATCCCACGATAACCTATTAACTTCCGCCGGGCATTTACGAGAACCTGGCTGGTCGAGACAATTATGTCAAATCTATAGAAGAAACGACATCAAAGCCCCGAAATTCCGAATCAAAGAATGGGACTATTATCTGGTACTCAATGAAGATTTTGCTGGTGCATTCACCCTTTCAGATGATGGTTACATCGGTCTTCAGTCAGTATCTCTTCTGGATTTTAAAGAAGGATGGGAGCATACCGAGACAATTCTGAATGCATTCCCAATGGGCAAGTTCAAACTGCCGGAAAGTTCGAAAAAGGGCAACATCATATATCGTGATAAACGCTTACACATGGCATTTACAGTAAAGAATGGCGAACGGCGTATCCAGTGTGCATTCGGGAATTTCTATCAGGGCAAGCCATTTTCCTGTGATATTATCTTAAAGCAGCCGCCAATGGATACCATGGTAATTGCGACGCCATTTAAGGAGAATAAAAAAGCATTCTACTATAATCAGAAGATGAATTGTATGTCAGCATCTGGTTATATGAAATACGATGGAAAAATATATCGTTTTAATGAGAATACGGATTTTGGTACTTTGGATTGGGGACGGGGCGTATGGACTTATGACAACCGATGGTATTGGGGTTCAGGGAATACAATGATAGATGGAAAACCGTTTGGTTTTAATATAGGTTATGGATTTGGCGATACGTCTGCAGCTTCGGAGAATATGCTGTTCTATGATGGTGTTGGTCACAAACTTGATGATGTTACATTCCATATTCCGAAGGATAGTTATATGAAGCCCTGGAAATTCACCTCCAGCGATGGGCGGTTTGAGATGGATTTTGTTCCGGTGCTTGACCGGGCTGCAAAAACTTCCGCAATTATTATTGAGACTGACCAGCATCAGGTGTTTGGTAAGATGAGTGGAGTGGCGGTTCTTGATGATGGACGTAAGATCCATGTGAAAGATATGATGTGTTTTGCGGAGGATGTACATAATCGGTATTAACTAGAACTGCCAAGGCATACAGATGACTCCGTAGGATTGGAGATGGATGGAAAAGGGTATAATGAAAACAAGGAGGCATAAAAATGGGACACTTGACAACAAAAGACGCATATAAGAACTTAGAAGAACGAATCAACTGGTTTACCCAGGGCGCCCCTCCGTCCGAGACCTTATATAAGATTCTTCAGGTCCTGTACACCGAAAAAGAGGCAAAATGGGTAGCATTACTTCCAGTTCGCCCCTTCACATTGAAAAAAGCAGCAAGAATCTGGGGAACCACCGAAGCCAATGCGGAGAAACTATTGGATCACCTTTGTGAGAAAGCCTTGCTGGTAGATTCTGATTATCACGGCGAGCGTCAGTTTGTTATGCCGCCTCCGATGGCAGGATTTATCGAATTTGCACTGATGCGTACCAGAGGAGATATTGACCAGAAATATCTGGGCGAATTATATTATCAATACATGAATGTAGAAGAGGACTTCGTGAAAGATTTGTTCTTTGCGACGGAGACCAGGCTTGGGCGTGTCTATGTGCAGGAACCGGTACTTACCAATGATAAAACCAATCATATATTAGATTACGAGCGTGCGACACATATCGTAGAAGAGGCGAAATACATCGGACTTGGTACTTGCTACTGCCGACATAAGATGTACCATGCAGGTCATCCTTGCGAGATCAATGCACCATGGGATGTGTGTCTGACTTTCGACAATGTGGCACGCTCTCTTGCAGAACACGGCGGCTATGCCAGATTGATTTCTAAAGAAGAGGCGAAAGAAGTTCTGGAGTTGTCTTATGAAAGCAATCTGGTACAGATTGGAGAAAATGTCCGTGAACATCCGGCGTTCATCTGTAACTGCTGCGGATGCTGCTGTGAGGCGTTACAGGCGGCACGGAGATTCAGCCCGATGCAGCCAGTGGCAACCACCAATTATATCCCGAAAGTTTCTCCGGATAAATGTATTAGTTGTGGAAAATGCGCCAAGGTATGTCCAATTCTGGCAATAGCGATGGAAGAGAAAGATTCCGCGGATTCAAAGAAAAAGAAGCATCCGGTTATCGATGAAGAGATCTGTCTTGGATGTGGTGTGTGTGCAAGAAATTGCCCGACAAAGGCGATCAATCTGGAACGGAGACCGATACAGGTCATTACGCCGGTGAACAGTACACATAGGTTCGTGCTTCAGGCAATTGAAAAAGGGACGCTGCAGAATCTGATATTCGATAATCAGGCATTTGCCAATCATCGTGCCATGGCAGCAGTATTTGGTACGATACTGAAGTTGCCGCCGCTTAAACAGGCATTGGCAAGTAAGCAGTTTAAGTCAATTTATCTGGACAAACTGTTATCCATGTATCAGAAAAAGGTGAAGTAAAGTTCATCTGCAGGTGTAATAACGATTGCTGAGGGGCTTATAAATGGATGAAGATGTAGGTTCATCCATTTCAAGTCACTTGTTTTACTAATGCATTACACAAGAAATAATGTGGTATACATCGTTATTTGACATTCCCAATGTTTTTCTTCTGATAAATAGCCGTCGCGCTAGCGACTTGGTACAATGTCAACAGACATTATACCTGTGCATAAGCAGTTTCTGCGGAATTGCAGAAATTGAAATCATTATAA
Organism: Bariatricus sp. SGI.154; assembly: GCF_050313795.1. Classification (NCBI taxonomy): domain Bacteria; kingdom Bacillati; phylum Bacillota; class Clostridia; order Lachnospirales; family Lachnospiraceae; genus Bariatricus; species Bariatricus sp. SGI.154. The sequence goes on along the minus strand of NZ_JBNPMC010000001.1, from coordinate 195,761 downwards.
ACAGCAGAAAGGAAAAATATGAGCGAGACAACGAATAAACACCTAAAACATCTTACCCTCCTTCACTCCAACGATCTTCACGGAGATTTCATGGCAGAGGAACTGGATGAGCGCCTGGTTGGCGGCGTATCCATGCTCTCAGGTTATATCAACAAGACCAGAGAGGAAGTTCCCAATACACTTTATATGATTGCGGGAGATATGTTCCGGGGTTCATTAATTGATTCCGAATTTCAGGGCATCTCGACGATCGAGATTATGAATGCATTGGGACCGGATGTGGTTTCTCTAGGCAATCACGAGGTAGACTATGGGATTGCACACCTGCTGTTTTTGGAGAGGTGCTGTAAGTTCCCGATTGTCAATGCCAATATTTATATTAAGACAAATGGTATGCGTCTGTTTAACTCGCATAAGATTATTCGGATGGATGGGATGAATATTCTGGTCATTGGAATTGTGACGGAAGAAATCATGGGACGTGCGAAGAAGGATACGCTGCTCGGAACATTTGTTGATGTAAATGATGCGGCAGAAGAGGTTAGCGCTATTGTAAATGGTTATAAGGGTGCAGACATTGATTTTACAATTCTATTGACACACATTGGTTATGAGAATGATATTGAATTGGCAAAGCAGCTGGACCCGGAATTGGGAGTGGATGTGATCATCGGCGGTCATAGCCATACGTTACTGGAAAAGCCTGCTGAAGTGAATAACATTCTGATTGTTCAGGCGGGAATTGGTACGGATCAGATTGGAAGGATGGATATCGAGATAGACACTGACAGGAATGCGGTTGACAGCTATACGTGGAAGACGGTTCCGATTGATGCCGGACATTGTGAGAAAAACACGGCAATCGAAGAACTAATTCTGAATTATAAGAGGATTACAGATGAAAAGTACGGTGTTATTCTGACAACGATGACAGCACAGGCAACCCATCCGTTCCGTTATCAGGAGACTTCTGTGGGGAATCTATTCTGTGATATGCTGAAAGAACGGTATCAGGTGGATCTGGTTATGCTGGGATCGGGGAGCCTTCGAAAAGAAGCGATCGGTCCAGTCATCACAGCAGGTGATCTTCTGGATATGTACTCGTTTGATGAGAAACTTGTGCAGATTACTCTGACCGGTGTGGAGATTAAGTCAGCAATGCTCCATGTCCTTGGGGAAGCGCCGATATCTGGAGCGGGGCATAGCGAGTATTATCAGATTAGTCAAGGTTGGCATTTTGTCTATGAGAGAGAAACGGAAAGTCTTGTGGAAACAACTTATCAGGGAGAGCCGATTGCGGATGAGCGGCTGTTTAAGGTGGGAATCGAAGGGTATCATCTGGATAACCTGTCCAAGTTCCTAGGGATTGATGCAGAGAAGATACGTGATAGAGGAGAAGCGCGGCTGATTACTGGTAATATCCGTGTTGCGCTTGATGAATATATGAGAGAGCAGATTCACCTTACGCCGAGAATTGAGGGGCGTACGGAGTTCTTATAGAAGACTGTGACTGTTAAAAATTAAAAATAGAAGAGGTTAATTTTAAAGGGTTGTGGTACAGCGTATTGGCTAGTGTTATGACCCATTTTTGTACTTCTAAAGTATCCGAAGAGACTGAGTAAAAAAGAATTTTATTAGTAAAATATTGACAATTAACTAGTAAAATGATAATGTTTTATTGCAAAGAAGAAACGGAGGAAACCGCAAATGTCAAGAACAAAAAAGCGTTGGGAAGATGAAGAACTGTTACATATTAACCGTCGAGAACCTCATACAGATTACAGAAGAAAGAACCAGTCAGAATATCAGATGTCCCTGAATGGCGACTGGAAGTTTTGCTACCTTGAAGCACCCGAATATTCACCGGAAGGATTCTCTAATGCAGACTTTTGTGATAACGGATGGGATGAGATAGAAGTGCCGTCCTGCTGGGAGTTAAAAGGATACGGCAAGATGCATTACACAGATGTATGGTATCTCTTCCCAATCAACCCGCCATTTGTGCCTTCTGAGAATCCGACCGGAATCTATCGGCGGAAGATTGAAGTGCCGGATGCGTGGAATGGTAGGAAGAATATCCTCCGCTTCGATGGTGTAAGCAGTGCTTTTGATGTCTGGGTGAATGGGGAATATGTGGGCTATAGCAAAGTCAGCCGCCTTTCCTCCGAGTTCGACCTTACATCGCTTCTCCATCCGGGAGAGAACCAGATTACGGTCAGAGTATACCGCTGGTCAGACGGAACCTATCTTGAATGCCAGGACATGTGGTGGTATAGCGGAATCTTCCGTGATGTGACACTGATCAGTGAACCGGAATCTTCGATTGAAAATTATGTTGTAGATGCCGGATTGGATGAAAACTGCAAGAATGGAATTCTGGTACAGAAGATAACGGCCTCGAAAAATGCAGACTATGTAGAGTGGACGCTGCATGATGCAGATGGAATGGTAGAGATGTGTGGCAGAGAGACACTGCTGGATGGCTATGCCGAGATGACAGAAGTGATTGGAAAAGTACAGCCTTGGAGTGCGGAGATTCCGTATCTTTATGAACTGGCTCTTAAATTATATGAGGATGGAGACATAGTGGACGAAGTGACTGTCCGTACTGGGTTTCGAAGGATTGAAGTAAAAGGCGCTAATTTTTTAGTAAATGGACAGCCAATTATGATAAATGGAGTCAATGTGCATGACTTTAGTCCTACTGGTGGTGCAACGGTACAGCGCGAGGTGGTGGAAAAGGATCTGCGTCTGATGAAACAGTATAACATCAATGCTATTCGCTGCTCTCATTATCCGAAGATGCCGTATTTCTACGAACTGTGTGACAGATATGGCTTCTATGTGATTGATGAGGCGGATTTGGAAACCCATGGGTTTGAATGGATTCAGAGATATGAATGGCTGAATAATGAGCCGAGTTGGAGGGCGGCATATTGTGACCGGGTTACCCGCATGGTAAAGGAGCATCGGAATCACCCGTGTATTCTCATGTGGTCTTTGGGAAATGAGTCCTCGGTTGGAGTGAATTTTACCGAAGCGGCAGAGGCAGTGCGAAGCCTTGATGCATCCAGATTGGTTCATTACGAGAGTGACTTTAATGCAGATATTACGGATATTTATTCAACGATGTATACCAGACTTGACGGATTAAAACGTATCGGGGAGAGTAATGATTGCCATGGGAAACCACATATTCTATGCGAATATGCACATGCTATGGGCAATGGTCCTGGCAATCTGGAAGAATATCAGGAGTTGTTCCGGCGCTATGAGAGACTTCAAGGCGGTTTTGTGTGGGAATGGTATGACCATGGGATCGAGCAGAAAGATGGAAATGGAAGGAAGACATACTGGTATGGCGGAGACTTTGGAGATTGTCCGAACAATTCTAATTTCTGCATGGATGGACTGCTTCGTCCGGACGGAGTGGCTTCAACCGGATTAAAGCATTACAAGCAGGTGATAGCCCCGGTAAAGGCAGAGGCTATAGATTTGGCAAAAGGAATCGTTGAGATTCAGAATCTGTTTTATTTTAAAGATCTTAGTGATATTGCGGTGGACTATCAGATTGTGCATGATGAGACAATTGATGGGGAAGGACGGATTGAGAATCTGGATGTGGCGCCGAGGCAGACGGTTCGTGTTAGGATACCTTGGATGATAGAGTGCATAGAATCGGGATGCGATTATTATATGAATCTGTCATTTGTGTATAAGTATGATAACGAATTCGCATCAGCAGATATGGAGATTGCAAAAGGGCAGTTTTTACTTCCTGTTTACCAGAATGTGATGAGTCATGGCTCTTGCGAAGAGTTGGAAGAAATAACAATGGCGGAAACTTTTGAAAAACTTCAAGTTACAGAGACGACAGCATATGCAGAAATATCCAATGATCATGTGAAAGTAATTTTCAACAAAATAACTGGTAAACTTCTGGCCTGCGAGACGGACGGCAAATGCCGGATTACGGATGGTCCATCGCTGAATCTATGGAGAGCCGCTATTGATAATGATATGTACAAGGTAACCGACTGGAGAGAAAAGTATTTCCTGTATCGGCAGCAGGAGCAGTTAGAGGATTTCTCTATTCAGGAGGAAGAAGAGTCTGTCACGGTTCATGTGCATACACATTTTTCACCACTGAGCATGGCATTTGGATTCAAAGGACACTATATGTACCGTATCTGCCGAGATGGTCAGATGGAACTTGAACTTAATATGAATGGCTTCAAATACAGTGATTTTGTTCCGGAGTTCATTCCACGTATCGGTATCGAGATGAAACTTCCGGGACAGATGCGCCATGTCACATGGTATGGTCTGGGACCGGATGAGAATTACAGTGACATGAAGTCGGCTGCCATGATGGGAGTTTACCGAAAAGAAGTGGATAAGATGCATGTGGACTATGCTATGCCGCAAGAAAATGGACACCGTGAACAGGTCAGATGGCTGGCAGTTGGAGATGATACGGAGAGTCTTCTGATCTGTTCCGAACATGAAGTCGGGATAGATGTACATGACTATACAATTGAAGCATTGGAAAAAGCCAGACATGTGGGTGAACTTGAGCATTGTCAGGAGACAGTGATACACATTGATGCAAAGCATTCCGGTGTGGGAAGCAACTCTTGCGGTGAGGAGCAGACCTATGCGAATAAGACGAGACTGAATGATTATTCTATGAAACTAATATTCAGATGTGTAAAGAACGAAGCGGTTATTGAGGAAAGCAGGAGGAAATGATGGCAACGATAAAAGACATTGCAGCAAAAGCGGGCGTATCAATTGCAACGGTATCCAGGGTGCTGAATCATGATGAGACGCTGAATGCACAGGAGGAGACGAAGAAGAGAATCTTCGAGATTGCAGAAGAACTGGAATATGAATTGCGTCCTCAGAAGAAACGGAAGAAAAAGTTCAAAATCGGCGTATTCTACTCTTATTCACCACAAGAGGAATTGGAAGATCCCTATTATCTGTGCATCCGGCTTGCAATTGAGAAAACCCTTGAGGAAGAGGGATACCGCAAGCAGATTGTGACACTGGAAGATACGCAGGAATCTCTGGCGGGGATTGATGGAATCATCTGTGTTGGAACATTTGGCCGTTCGATGGTAGAAAGCATTGAACATTGGGAAAAGCCAGTTGTGTTCATAGATGCCTGTCCAGACCCGGGGCGGTTTGATTCCATCGTAACAGATTATCGTCAGGCAGTTGCCGGAATCCTGGATTATCTGATTGCAAATGGGCACACGGAGATTGGAATGATTGGCGGACTGGAAGTAGACGAAGATGGAGAAGAAGTATTGGATCAGAGGCTGGCTGCTTTCCGGGAATACCTAAGTGAGAAAGGCCTGTATCGACAGGAATATGTAAAAAAAGGACCTTATCACGCGCATTATGGTTATCGTTTGCTCAAAGAAATGTATCGAGATAGTCAGTTGCCGACCGCGCTTTTTGTGGCAAATGATTCCATGGCAGCAGGATGCTATAAGGCAGTATACGAGTTGGGCTTGTCGATTCCTGATGACATTAGTATCGTTGGGTTCAATGATGTACCTGCGGCAAAATACATGATTCCACCGCTTACCACGGTACGGCTCTACATGGAATTCATGGGTGAACATGCTGTTCGTATGCTGGAGGAGCGGATTATGAATGGCAGGGAGATCTGTGTCAAAGTAACCGTTCCTACGAAACTGTATATCAGAGACAGCGTGAAAGAGAATTAGGATCTTTTACCAGAGTTGCCGGATGCTATCTGGACAGAGAAGGAGAGATTGACGGTACGTTTAATATACATTTTCTGAAACTATCAGGCAGTGAGAAGAAGGCGAATCTTGAGATTGCCAAGACCATTCCCTATTCAAAGACCAATAAACAGTTAAAAGAATATAGATTTCCACACGAGGCAAAGAAGCCGGGGAGTATGTGGCAGTTGTTGGAGGCAATGAAGCAGTGTGGACTTAAGAATGATGCGCTGATGGAGATATTTTATGAGCAGGTGGCGGCCCATTATCAGGCGGCGCATGATTATGCCATCTATGTGTTCCATGACAGATATGATGTGCCGGTGAAGGGGAATGATAAGGAGCGGCAGTGGGAATCAAGATCATGTTGCGGTTTTTAATGCAGATCAGGATCATCCGCATATGGAATTATTGGAGAAGGTACTGGGAATTGTCGGAGAAGATATCTAATAAATAAGAGATACATATCAAAGAGGATTGCTCGTATAGAACGAACAATCCCTTTTGTTAGACTTTGTCAAGTAAAGTGTTATCTCAAGACCTTTGCGTTTGAATCTTACTGCAGTTTCTCTCCAGTCAGCATCTCATAACCCTGAAGATACTTATCAATCGTCTTTTCCACGATATCTTCTGGCAGTGTCCAGTCATTATCCGGATTGGCCTTCAGCCAGTCGCGGGCAAACTGTTTATCGAAGGATGGCTGGCCATGACCCGGCTCATATCCTTCTGCCGGCCAGAAACGAGAACTATCTGGTGTCAGCATCTCGTCACCGATTACAATGTTGCCCTCTTCATCCAAACCGAATTCGAATTTGGTATCTGCGATAATGATGCCGCGGCTCAAAGCATAATCAGCACATTTCTTATAAAGAGCGATTGTATAGTCGCGAAGTTTTGCAGCGTATTCCTCACCTTTTCCCGGGAAATATTTCTCCAGGTGAGCGATGCTCTGCTCATAAGAGATGTTCTCATCGTGATCGCCAATCTCAGCCTTGGTAGAAGGAGTATAGATTGGTTCTGGCAGTTTGTCAGACTCTTTCAGTCCTTCCGGAAGAGTGATGCCGCATACGGTACCATTTTTCTGATAACTTGCCCAGCCACTTCCGGTGATGTAGCCACGAACGATACACTCGATTGGAAGCATCTCAAGTTTTTTGCACATCATACTGTTGCCGTCAAACTGTGGCTGATGGAAGAATTCTGGCATGTCTTTCACATCTGCGGAGATCATGTGATTCGGGAGGATGTCCTCTGTCATATCGAACCAGAACTTGGACATCTGTGTCAGGACGGCTCCTTTTTTAGTTACGTTATTTTTCAGAATCACATCAAAACAGCTGATACGGTCGGTAGCAACCATAATAAGGTTATCGCCGTTATCATAGATTTCACGTACTTTACCTTCTTTGATAGGTTTCATCTTTACACCTCGCTAAATTATTTTTCATAAACAAAGCAATCATTGCGGATTGTGGCAGATAGGATTACCCGAAAATCATTGATAATAGCCACAAGCGAATGAATTGTAACTCTATAGTACTACAAAAATGTGATAAGTGACAGGATTTTTTTCAGATTACGGAGAAATTTTACGAGAATAAGTTTATAATGGATGAAAGTGGAGTGCGATGATGGATGAACTGAGGACAGCGGGATTTTAAATGAAAGGAGTGAAAAGATTCATGAAAAATATTTTGTGCTTTGGAGATTCTAATACATTCGGCTATGACATGGCCAATGATAGACGTTTCCCCTGGGGAGTGCGCTGGACAAGTATTGTGCAAGAGACGCTTGGACCAGAATATCATATTATAGAAGAGGGACTTTGCGGCAGGACTACGTTATGGGATGATCCGATTGAAGAGCGGCAAAGTGGGAAGTCTTATCTACTATCTTGTCTGGAATCGCACTGGCCTTTGGATTTGGTGATTATCATGCTTGGTACGAATGATCTGAAGACCAGATTTGGGCTTGGCACTCATGATATTGCAGCTGGGGTTGAGACTCTGGCACTAATGACAGGAGAATATATGAAGAAAAAACCAGTAAAAGAACCAAAGATTCTGATTATTTCTCCGATTGAAGTGGGCGAGACGATCGCAGAAAATCCATATGGCATCTATATGGGAGGTCAGACGGCAGTAATACGTTCTAGACAATTTCCAAAGTATTATAAAGAGATTGCGGATAAGCATGGATTTGAATTCATGGCAGCATCGGATTATGCAAAGCCATGTGATGCAGATCCTATGCATATGGATGCGGAGAATCATCGTGAATTGGCGAAGGCAATTGGGGATAAGATACTGGAGATATTGGGGTAGATTCGTTATGCAATTATATGAAATATACAATCCTATCACTTCCACTCCGTTTGCAAGATGCGAATCTTACATGGAATTCCCGCCTTGCGAAGAACTTAAACCCTACATCAAGTGTTTCTGGGGAAGCGAAAGACCCTACCAACAGTTCAAAACAGCGACTCCGCTCCAAAGTATCGTTACTCCGGACTCTTGTATGGACATTATATTTACCGTAGATTATACCAACAATCAGATTCATGGGAAATTCTGTGGTATTGATAATCGTTCGTTTGTAGCACAGCGCATCACAAATGAAGAAAGAATGTTGTCCACATTTGCCATTCGTTTCTATCCCTGGAGTGCGATTTTCTTTTCTGAGGAATCCATGTGTGATACGAAGAATGCGTTTTACGATTTGGATTGTCATTTTTCAAAATTAAAAAGCGAGATAGAGCCATTACTTTTTGATGTTACGCATATGCGGGACAGAATTCGGCTGACGGAACGGTATCTGCTGAATCATATCCATGCATCGCGAAATAATACGATTCTAATGGATGCCATTGCACAGATATTAGTAAAAAGAGGAAATGTTAAGATTGAATGTCTTGCAAGGGATATTCATACAAGTAATCGTCATTTGGAAAGAATTTTCCATGAGAATATAGGGATTTCTCCAAAGCAGTTGTCTTCGTTGGTTCGGTATCAGTATGTGTGGAATGATGTCCTTTTTCGTCCGGGCTTCCAAGTGCTCGATGCAGTGGGACAGTATGGATATACGGATCAGTCCTATCTTCTACGTGATTTCAAACGTTTTCATACGATGAATATGGCAGATGCCAGGCGTCATGCCATGCAACATGTCGCATTTTTACAAGAAGAGATTCGATGAGATGATGTATAGTGAGAATATACCTATGTATAGCAGAATTTTATAACTGGAGGAGAAGAGATGGTTCATTTGGTATATTGTGACAATGCAGGAAAGAAAGGTGAAAAAGTTCTTGATAAGATTCTCGCAGGAACAAAGACTATGGTGGTCAGAGGGGCGGCAGGGCGTAAGATTCCTCACAGCCGGGTATTTGCGGGAGAAGAACTCTTTTTTATGAAAAAGGGAAGTGGTAAGATTACTGCAAAGGCGAAGATCTGTGATGTGAAGAACTATGTGAAACTTACCGAGGATGAGATCGCGAAAGTCTTAGAAGAGAATCAGCCGAAATTGAATCTGTCAGAGAAGCAGAAGGTACGGTGGCATAAGAAATGTCTTTGCCTGGTGGAGTTCGGGCAAGTGGAGGAGATCGAAGCGCTGGAGTTCGACCACCAGGGGAATATGGATGACTGGCTGATTATTGAGAAGATTGAAGATGTAGTTGTAGGGACAAGCATTCCGTATAATTATGAGAAGTCGCGTTTTAGTTGATTTTATAAAGAATATGCTATGTGATAATACAGAACGACAGATATCAACCTGAAAAATGAAATTGCATTAGAAGATATGAAGATAGGAGAATGGGACATGCGTTTGGATGGATTCGGAATCATTCTTTTGGATATACAGATCAGATCAATGGGCATTATGAGATTGCATTGGGCGTGGAGAATTATGCTGCAGTGGATGCTACGTTTCAGGAGATTGTTGCCAAGGGAGCGGTGCCGGTGATGGAGCCTGCGACTATGGAATGGGGACAGAGAACCTGTTATGTTGCGGACCCGGAGGGGAATCTGGTAGAGATTGGAACTTTTGTAGAATAGATTTACCATAAGAGACGTTTTATCAAGAAAATTAAACGGAACTCAAATCTTAATTTTTGAATTTGAGTTCCTTTTTAGTTTTAGGAAGATATAATGGAAAGAACTTAAAGAGTATTATTATAAATGAAATATGAAATGATTAGGAGAGAGTATGGCAGTAGAAAATGGTGAATGGATTATGCACGGTTTGGAGTGGGACAATCCCTATCGAATCCGTACATATGTAGAGTTAATTAACTGGGTAGATGAGATTGGATTTTTGCCCTTATTTAAGAATGAGATTGAAGGATTTTCCGCAGAAGAACACACGTCAGATCAGTTCTGGTGGACAGGTGATCCCGAGCAAGACCCATGGAAATGGCGGGAATTGATTGCAAGAAGTGGGAGGGTCGCTTATGGGAAGTTTTTCAATAAGAAAGCAGGTTTCATATCCAAAGAGTGGTTTCCTTATTTTGCAAATTATAGACGGGACGGATATGATTTTGAGGCTAGATGGGATGAGGAACTTGCAAGTGCCAGAAGTAAGAAGATTGTAGAACAGTTTGCTAATCATGAGGAATTATATTCTTTTGAATTAAAGAAATTGGCGGGCTTCGGGAAGAACGGAGAGAAGAACTTCGAAGGAGTTGTCACGGAATTACAGATGCAGACGTATCTGGTTGCCCGGGATTTCAGGCAGAAGGTGAATAAGAAAGGTGTGAAATGCGGCTGGCCGGTGGCAGTCTATTCCACACCGGAGCAGTTGTGGGGATATGAGGTGGCAGCAGGAGCATATGCGGAGGAACCGACGACATCCAAAGAGAGAATATTTGAACAGGTGAGGAGGAATTTCCAAGGGGCAACGGAAAAACAGTTGATGAAAGTGTTGAGGTAGGGAGTGTATACCGGGATGAGACATGATATTTTTCATGAGGATTGTTGTGAAGAGTCTTTATGAGAATCTATACCAATATGTTGTGGAGAGGATAATGACATTGACATAACAAAGATTGTATTTCAATGTTGGATGAAGTATAATGAAATCAATTTTATAGGAAGAAAATAAATGGTATAGAGAGCTTATAGTAAAGGATGATTCCAATGATTGTATATGATGGAATAAAGTCGGATTTTCTTGATAGTGTAGTAAATGATACAATTGCAGTAGAAATAGAACATAATATTTACCATAAGATGAAACATCGTACGGCGAGAAATGAATTTCGTGCCTGGGAGAATTCTATGCAATATATGTATAAGGTTTTGTGTGATGAATCGATTCCCGATAATGCAGGAATTGCAATAGAATACAATATTCCTCAGACTTCTAAGAGGATTGATTTCATCATATCCGGTTATAACCGGGAGGAAAAACCGAATGTTGTAATCATAGAATTAAAGCAGTGGGATATGCTGAATACAGTCGTCAGTGAAGAGGCAGTGGTTGAAACATATGTGGGAAGCGCGCTAAGGAAAATGGTGCATCCCTCTTATCAGGCATGGTCTTATGCAATGTTGATCAGAGACTATAATCGGGCGGTACAAGACAAGAGGATAGAACTGTATCCATGCGCATATTTGCACAATTATCGAAGAAATAAACCAGATCCTTTAGATTATAAACAATATCAGACATATTTGGAGGAAGCACCGGCATTTACGCGTGGCGAGGTGGTGAAGTTAAGGAAATTTATTAAAAGATGTGTGGCAGTGGGAGATGACAAAGAAGTTCTCTATATGGTTGATAATGGGAAGATACGACCTTCCAAGAGTTTACAGGATTCTATTGCCAGTATGCTAAAAGGCAATCAAGAATTTATTATGATTGATGAACAGAAAATTGTCTATGAAGGGATACTTACATTGTCCGAGAAGTGTGTACTGGATGGAAAGAAACGAACGATTATTGTTCAGGGTGGTCCGGGGACTGGAAAGACTGTTGTGGCGATTAATTTGCTTGCCGAATTAACAGCGAGAGGCCATTTTGCACAGTATGTCTCTAAGAATGGAGCGCCCCGTAATGTTTATCTTAAAAAATTAAAAGGGCAAATTAAGAAAAGCAGTGTCGACAATATGTTTAAAAGTTCCGGAATATATACAGATGCGGACAGAGATATTGTTCAGATTGTTCTTGCGGATGAGGCCCATCGCCTAAATGCAAAATCCGGTCTTTATCAAAACATGGGCGAAAATCAGATAAAAGAGATTATTCACGCTGCACAGTGCAGTGTATTTTTATTGATGAGAGTCAGCGAGTTACAATCAGCGATATAGGCAGTGTTGCTGAGATTGAAAAATGGGCGGAACATGAACAATCAGAAGTGTATCATATGGAATTATTATCCCAGTTTCGATGCAATGGATCTGACGGTTATTTGTCATGGCTTGACAATGTGCTGGAGATTCGGGAGACTGCTAATTATGATCTGACGGATATAGATTATGATATCCGGATATGTGACTCTCCACATGAAGCGTATAAGATTATAGTGGAGAAAAATAAAGCGGCAAACCGTGCCAGAATGCTTGCAGGATATTGCTGGAATTGGCCTAAAAAAGAGAGAAATGATACAAAGGCCCATGACATAAAGATAGGCGATTTTGAGATGAGTTGGAATCTGGGAAATACAACGACATTTGCGATAGATGAAAATTCAATTAATGAAGTAGGATGTATCCATACATCTCAAGGACTTGAGTTTGATTATGTTGGTGTTATTATCGGAAATGATATGCGATATGAAAATGGAAGAATTATTACTGATTATAGAAAGCGTGCACATACAGATTCGTCTTTAAAAGGGATTAAGAAACTAGATAAAGAGAATCATGAAGTAGCCAGAAAAATCGCAGACGAAATCATTAAAAATACATATCGTACCTTGATGACGAGAGGGATGAAAGGATGCTATGTATATTGTGTGGATGAGGCATTAGGAGAATATTTAAAAGGACGGATAGGTAGAGATGGACAATAAAGCGACAGTAGATGAATTAAAAGAAGAAGTGCAAATGTTTTGCGAGGAACGCGATTGGGATCAATTTCATAATCCTAAGGATTTGGCAATAGGAGTTTCAACAGAGGCAGGCGAACTGTTGGATATCTTTCGGTTCAAAACGGAAGCGCAAATGAAAGAACTTTTTGAAAATCCGAAGTCAAAAGAGCATATAGAGGAAGAAGTAGCAGATATCTTATTCTTTTTATTACGTTTTGCACAGATGAATCATCTGGATCTAAGTGAATGTATCCATAATAAAATCCAAAAGAATAGCAAGAAATATCCGGTAGAGACAGCGAAAGGGAATAATCTGAAATATGCAGAAGTGAAAGAAACAAAGTTGTGAAATAGAAGGGAAAGATTATGAAGATACTCGTGGATGCAGATGCGTGTCCTGTTATAAGAATTGTAGAGACGATTGCCCGCGAACAAAATATCCCGGTTGTTTTGTTGTGTGACACAAATCATGTGCTATCTTCTGATTATAGTGAAGTCAAAGTAATAGGTGCCGGGGCGGATGCGGTGGATTTTGCTTTGTTGAATCAATGCAGCAAAGGCGATATCGTGGTAACACAGGATTATGGTGTGGCAGCAATGATTCTTGGAAAGGGTGCTTATGGGATTCACCAGAGCGGGAAATGGTATACGAATGAGAATATTGATCAGATGCTGATGGAGCGCCATCTGGCAAAGAAGGCAAGGATGGGGAAAGGGAAACATCATTTGAAAGACCCGGCGAAGAGGACGGAGGAAGATGACAGGAGATTTGAGGAGTCATTGAGGAAGTTGATTGAAAAGGTGTGGAGATGAGGAATTTTGGATTTGAATCTATGATGACATTAACAGGCAGAGGTATTTGAACGTATAAAAAAGAATCAATCTATTTATTGTGGCACAATATAATAAATGATATAATTAATCCATTAGATTAAACTTTAACATAAGGTGTATTTGAATATAGAAATAATTGAGGAATAGGTTGGATAAACTATAACATATGATGTATTTGAAGTGATGTGTTTTTATGGATTTGAAAATGTTAGTGAGATATAGATTAATACAAAAATCAATAGATATAATTGAGAATAATAGTGTTGACAAACTATATAAGTGAGTATATTATATAAGCATAGGTAAAGAGAGAAGAAGTATATGTCAGGAAAGAAAACGCTATATCGCGGAAGCCAAACGCAAGTTAAATACAGTGAAATTCGAAAGGAGTTATGAAGTTCATGGCAAATAAAAATAATAACTCTCTGTTCTATACATGTAGTCTGATTGAATATATTGGTCGAAAAATGAAACGAAAGAGAAGAGAGATTGTAGAATCATTAGGAAAAGAAGCAATTACCCGAATCTATGAATATGCTGATGTGTTTCATTGCGAGCCAATTGAAAAAGTTGCAGAAGAGTTTGTTGAACAATATAACATACAAACGGGAATATTTGATAATGAGGATTCTTGCCAGTATGAAATCCCTGATTATTGGACAATAGGTGAGGTTTATGAAAGACTAATAGAAGATGTTGCTCCTGAAGAAAGAATAGTAGATATTCTGATGGAGGTTTATTGTTCTTGGATGGATGATTTATTGAGTGATTATAATATAGCGGTATATTATCAATCGAGAGAATATATAGCTGCATGTTACAGAGAAGGACAGATATTATAAAGGAGATAAGGAATGCAAGTATACCAGATTCGAATAAAATTGTACATGCTGACGGATGTTGCCTTAAATCGGATACAGTCAAACTTAACAGCATTTATAGACAAAGGCTTTCTGGAGAATGAAGAATTGTTACAGATGCATGAAGAGAATAGATTTAAAAATTATTGTTATGATCTGCCATATCCTATAGAAAAAGATAAGATCTATAAGAAGGGAAAGATATACACAGTAACCATTCGGACGATAGATCCGAAGTTAGCAAAGTATTTTCAAGAAGTGTGCGTAAATAGTTACACAGATGAAGTAAAGGGACTTACATCAGAGATTCGGATTATACCTAAGAAAGTTATAGATTCTCTATACACGTTGACTCCGGTGATTTTAAAAGATGATAAAGGATACTGGAGAAAACATATGCAGTTGGCAGAGTTTGAAAATCAGTTGAAGGCGAATTTGATCAAAAAATGGAATGCTTTCACGGGCGAAAAATTATCAGAAGATTTTTGTCTATACACACTGTTAGAGTTCTTGAATGAAACACCGGTACCAATGGAATATAAAAGTATAAAATTGCTGGGTGATAAGATCAGGCTTCAGATTGCAGACAATGAGACTGCCCAGAAAATTGCTTATATGGCATTGGGAACAGGGCTTTTGAGCATGAATTCCCGTGGGGCCGGATATGTAAATTACCGTTGGCTATAGGAGGTGAATACATATGCTAAGAGAATGTCTGGAAGTATTTGAATACGAGTTGAAGAGAGGCGGAGAAGGAGATAAGTTAATCTTAGATTCCTACATTCCGGCGGATGGGACATATTTGATCGTAGACAAGAACGGGAATCCAGGAGAACCTATTGATATTAAGTTGGACAAGAAAACACGGACAGTTAATAGAACCAGTCCATATTTCAAAAAGATTTGCTTTTACGATTATCATAGCCAATTGATTTCGATGAATAAGCCAATGGATGCCAAGAAAGTAATTCATTCTAATAATTATCTATCGTTCTGGGTGAAGAAAGACAGTGTTGTATCAGGGAAACTGACGAACGATATCATAGATGGTTACTATGAAGTCTTAAAA
This sequence comes from Bariatricus sp. SGI.154, assembly GCF_050313795.1. Taxonomy (NCBI): domain Bacteria; kingdom Bacillati; phylum Bacillota; class Clostridia; order Lachnospirales; family Lachnospiraceae; genus Bariatricus; species Bariatricus sp. SGI.154. The sequence continues at coordinate 180,209 of NZ_JBNPMC010000001.1, read as the reverse complement.
GATCCTGTCGGTAAGAAATATAAAAATTCAAAAGAAGCGAGTCAAATCTATGAATTATTTGAAGCGGAGGAAGGGAAAGCTGACGGGACTTCGATAGAGCGGAATAAGAACTGGATCAAGGAGCATATCTTTTCTTTTAATGATGTGGATATGGAGAAAAAAGATTATCTAAAGATTTTCTTTGAAGCAGAGGATAGCGATTTTGAGCGAGAGGGACGACGTTATTTTCTCCCGAATATTTATAATAGTAATGATTATAATATTGTGATTAATGATGTAGTCTACGGATTGCCGGATAATAATCTTGGAATGAATGCAAAGAAACCGTTTTTATCTATCAAATCCCGAAAATATCCTGCGTCGTACTTATTGGATGGCAATGAGGTCCTGTTTCAAAAGAAGTTCTTTGATTATCTTATGAATCTTGTTTCGGCTGGGAAATATCACATCTATGTTGACACAGAAAGGAAAAAGATCATAGGCTGTAGAAGTGGTGAGGCACCACAGGAAATAGAATCTGGCTGTTATTTAAGAATAAAAAAGGGAAAGACGGAAGCAGAGATTTGGGGATATGATAATATTGCAGGTTATAGCCAGAAATTAGAGAAGAATTTTGAATTTAAAAATTTTGTAAATGCAAAGCATAAGTTGCATAAAGAATATATGGATTTTTATCAAAGGTATGATAATAGGCTCCAGGTAGGACGACTGATAAATGAAGTGTTTTTCTCGAATTGGCTTGCTGGTAATTATACTACAGATGCGGGAGATATAAGTGTTACAGATGGAACAATAAAGCAGAATATCCTATTATCCCGGGATGCTATTTTTGCGTGGGTGTTTAAAGGAAATGATGTGGGGTTTGAGAAGATTCTTAATAAAGTTTCGTTAGAATTGATAAAAAATACATTATTAAATGATAATCGAGAACGTGCGTTGTGGCAGTTGAATCTACGGATGTCATTCAAAGAGTATTTTACAGAAGGAGGAGAAAGAAGTATGGGAGAGATTATAACTGAACTGCAGACAAATATGAAAACGAAAGTACTTGCGAATACAGTGATACCGCTAGAGAATGATCAGGAATATTATTATGCAGTAGGGCAGCTGGCGGCGTATTTGATATCTTTAAGTAAGGCAAAGGATAAGGAAAAGAATCATTCATTATTGAATCCATTTTTGAATGCAAAATCAGATGAAATCATTAAAAGGCGGCTTTTGCAGATATACAAAAAATATAACTATAATATCCCTAATAGTTATAAGAGAGTAAGGAATCTATTGGCAATGGTTGAAGGATATGTGCCAGATGGAAAAATTGATCAGGAAAAAATGATATTGGGTTATGCCAGTGATAGTTTGATCTATGCGAAGGAGGAAAATGAAAATGAATAAAAGAGTGTATGGTGTATTGGGAATCTCTTCAATAATGGCGAACTGGAATGCAGATTTTTCAGGCTATCCAAAGACTACCAGTGATGGAGAAACTTTTGGAAGTGATAAGGCTTTGAAATATCCTATGAAGAAGATGTGGGATAATGAAGGCAAGAAAGTGCTGTATATTAAGTCTATGAGACTTCAGGAGAATAGTAAAAAAGGTGAAGTTACATTGGTTCCCAGAACCTTAAAAGAAAGATATGAACATATCTTTGGGATTGAAGATCTGAAAGATTCCAAGGACATCAAAGAAGTGTTGACAAATCTCATGTCTGCAGTGGATGTTAAGAATTTTGGGGCAACGTTTGCGGAGGCCGGCAGTAACATCTCGATTACAGGTGCGGTGCAGATTGGACAGGGATTCAATAAATATGACGGAACGAATCCGGAAGAGCAGCAGATTCTGTCCCCGTTTAAAGATGCAAAGGACGAAGATGCGAAGAATTCCACATTGGGAACCAAGATTGTAAGTAATGAGGCGCATTATTTTTACCCATTTGTTATCAATCCGATGGCATATAAGGAGTTGGTAGAACTTGGAGTAACAGAAGGATATACGGAGGAGGATTACCAGACTTTCCGTAGAGCGGCGCTTGTATCGGCAACTTCTTTTGCGACAAATTCTAAAGTAGGATGTGAAAATGAGTTTGCTCTTTTTGTTGAGACAAAAGCAGATGCATATTTGCCAAATCTATCAGAATATATAGAATTTGAAAAGAACGGAGATAAGAATATTATTGAATTACAGTGTGCAGATTTGCTGACAAAATTAGGTGATGTTGTTGAGAAAGTAGATGTTTACTATAATCCGCACACAACGGAATTAAAAGGAATGGCAGGGACAATGAGAATCTATGACATACGAACACAAAAAGAGGTGTAGTAGATGGAGATACTGAGGTTCACATTAAGTGGAAAGAACGCATTTTTCAAAAAGCCTGAAGTAAATTCTTATTGTTATTATACCTACGGCAATATACATAAGGTGGCACTGTTGGGGATGTTGGGTGCTGTCTTAGGTTATGGCGGATATACACAGATGCAGGGATTTGATAAGGCAAAGAAGAAGGCAGGACTTTCCGAAGGATTTCCTGAATTCTATGAACGGTTGAAGGATTTGAAGATTTCGATTCTTCCGGATTCGGAGCATAAAAAAGGATATATTCTTAAAAAAGTGCAGACATTCAACAATTCTGTAGGTTATGCTTCAAAGGAGTTAGGGGGCAATCTTATTGTTAAGGAGCAATGGTTAGAGAATCCGGGCTGGGAAATATGCCTTTTAATAGATTCTGAAGAAGCGGGGAACGTACGAGATGCATTTTTAAATGGGACTTGTGTTTATTATCCGTATCTTGGTAAGAATGATCATCCAGCTGATATTTCAGCGGTAACAGTGGAGGATGCGAAAGCAATTGAGTTTGATATAGGCAGACTAGACTGTTTTGCTCCAAAGGAAGAGGTGCAGGTTACGGATCTGGATTTTGATGAGTTGGAAGAGATGAACGCATTTAGTGAGTTTAAATATGAAGAAGCACTCCCTGTTGGCATGGATAGTTGGACAAATCAATATAGTTTAAAAACATTTTTATATACGGATGCATTAGTAGAAGTAGGTGATGCAGAAGTATATCAACTGAAAGACGGTAAGAAAATAGTGTTTTACTAGAAGCAAAGAAGGAGACCTGATAGTTTGAGAGTAAAGGGTCTCCTTTTCTGATACTAAGTGTATGGGAAAGATAAACGTCTGATGGATGTTTATTGCGATTTGAAGGAGGATGTATGGAGATAAAAGAACTAAGGACTTTAATTTCGGATATTGATTGTTATGAGGCGCATATTGTGGAAGATGATAATCATGAGATTGTGAAGCGTGAGACATTACAGTCACATATAGAACTGACATTAAAGTATTTTCGGTTTATCTGGGAAGAAAAGCAAGCAGGAGGAATGCTGGATCGCCTCCTCCAGCAGATCTGGGCAGATATTACACTGGAAGCGCGAAGGTTTTTGGAAGACATGATTTTTGGAATTCCTGTTTTTCATGATATGGGAAAGATAAATCCTGAATTTCAAAATCGCAAACTTCATAACAGTAAGATAGAAAAAAGTGATATTTTTGCATGTGTTGCAGGAAAGCATTCTCTCATATCATCTGTCTTATATATGGACTATTACTTAGAAAAATTGAAAGATTCTATCAGTGACCGTGAGGAAAAGAGAAGACTTAGAGTATTTTTGCTATTCCATGCATGCATTATCGAGCGCCATCATAGTGATCTGGCGGAATTTGAGAAGTTTTTGGAATCTTTAAAGGAAGGACGGGGAAAAGATATTGCCGAGATATTTAGTGGAGGGAAATGTACGGCATGGCTGACTGGTTTTTCGTTGCATGAGCGAAAAATGAAAAGTCTGATTAAAGAGTTTAATAAACAGTATTCTGAGGAATGTGATTTTGCAGAAAGTGTTGGAATCTATACTTATGTGAGAATGTTGTATTCTCTATTGGTGGCAAGTGATTATTATGCCACGACAGAATTTATGTCAGAGGTGCAGATAAGCCAGTTAGGAAGTCTGGATGAGATCCAGAAATGGATGGAGGTGTATGAGAATACGGAATTGATGCGAAAGATTCGAACGTATCAAAAGGAAGAGTATCCGCAAGATGAGCAGACACTACGGCAGGAAAAGGACATTAACAGGCTCCGTACAGAGATGTTATGTGATGCGGAGAAAGTATTAAAGGAACATTTGTCAGACAATCTGTTTTATCTGGAAGCACCTACGGGAAGCGGAAAGAGTAATACAGCACTGGATCTGAGTTTTCAGATGATGAAGCATGATGATTGTCTAAAAAAGATATATTATATCTATCCTTTCAATACGCTTGTTGAGCAGAACGTAAAGAGTCTGAAAAAAATATTTGGAGATAGACCGGATATTCTTGATGATATTGCAGTCGTGAATTCCCTTACTCCGATTAAGATGACTAAGAAGGCAAAGGTAGAAGAAGAGCAATCAGAGCAGACGATGTATTACCAAAAAGCGCTATTGGATCGACAATTTTTGAATTATCCAATGATTCTGTCAACCCATGTGAGTCTGTTTGATACGATGTTTGGAGATACAAAGGAGTCGGCATTTGGTTTCCATCAGTTGATGAACAGTATAATTGTGTTAGATGAAATTCAAAGTTATAAGAATACAATTTGGACGGAAATTATACAGTTCTTAAAAGAATTTGCCTATCTGTTTCACATGAAAGTGATTATTATGTCAGCAACACTTCCGAACTTGGATGTGGTGTCAAAGAATTCCTATGAAGCGATTGCGTTATTGAAAAATAAAGAAAAGTATTTTTCTAATCCGTGTTTCCGAGAACGTGTGCATATATCCTATGAGTTGATGCAGAAAGAAAATATAGAAGAGGAGTTGCTGGAGCATGTAAAGGCTTCGGCAGCATGTAAGAAGAAAGTATTAGTGGAATTTATTAAAAAAGATACGGCTTATCATTTCTTTGAAAGCTTAAAGGAGGATGATGAGGTCATTTGCCAAGTGGAGTATATGTCAGGAGATGATAGTTTGATGGAACGAAGTAGAATCCTGAACGTAATTAAGGAAGTGGATTCCATTATACTTGTGTCAACCCAGGTCATTGAGGCGGGGGTAGACATTGATATGGATATTGGCTATAAAAATATTTCTAAATTAGATAGCGAGGAGCAGTTTTTAGGGCGGATTAACCGTTCATGTCTAAGAACAGGTATCGTATATTTCTTTAAAATAGATGATGGAAAAAGGATATATGGAGAGGATATCCGCATAGAGAAAATGTTTACTCTGGAAAATGAAGAGATGCGGGCATATCTTGTGAACAAAGAGTTTCAGAAATATTACGAATGTATTTTGGAGGTGTTAAAGGCGAATTATAATGAGCGATCAGGCGAAGGCGGGTTAAAAGATTTCTTTGATAATGAGGTGAGAAGGCTTGAATGGCCTGGAGTCAGAGACAGGATGAGATTAATTGCGGAAGATACCTGGAGTATGTTGGTGTATCTGGCGAGAATCTTAGAGGATGAAAATGGTAATCAGATTGATGGAAGAGAAGTTTGGAGAAAATATGTGGAACTTTTGAATGATTTCAGTATGGATTATTCGACAAAGAGAGTAGAACTTTCTAAAGTTACCAGTCAGATGAATTATTTTATATATCAGATAAAGCAAAATCATAATCTGATATATAACGACAAGGTTGGTGAAATCTTCTATATCGAAGAGGGAGAACAGTATTTTGATGATGGAAAATTGAATCGAGAGAAGATACAGGGTGAGATTGGAGAATTTGTAGATTTTATTTAGAGGTGGACGAGATGAAGGTGAATGGGACATTGATGAATTATTATTTCCATTGTAAGAGACAGTGTTATCTGTTCGGAAATAGGCTGAATCTGGAAGATAATAGTGAAGAAGTTAAGATTGGAAAAGCAATCCATGAAGAGCGTGCAGAGAAAGAGAATACGGAGATAGCCATTGAGAATATTAAACTGGATAAATTGACGGCGGAATATCTGACAGAAGTGAAAAAATCAGATGCAGATATTGAAGCGTCGAAATGGCAATTGATATTATATCTGAAAGTGTTAAAAGACAAGGGGATCGATAGAAAGGGAAAGTTGGAATTTGTAGAAAAAAATAAGAGTAGTAAGAAGACAATGATCATAGAATTGACTGATGAGGTTGAAAAAGAATTGAATCAGTATATACGAGAGATAGAAGCGTTGCTGCAGGGAGAAGAGATTCCGCCGGCATTAGATAAGCCAAAGTGTAAAAAATGTGCGTATTATGAATATTGCTACATATAGAGAATAAGGAGGATGACATGGGAAGTACAAGATATATTACGTCAATGGGAGAATTGACAAGGAAAGACAATTCCCTTTGTTTTAGAAAAGATGGGAAGAATGTGTATATTCCGATTGAAAATACAAAAGAAATCTATTGTATGAATGAAGTTAGTATTAATAGTAAGTTGTTGGATTTTCTTGGACAAAATCATGTGGTCGTACATTTCTTTAATTATTATGGAGGATATAGTGGTACTTTTTATCCCAAAGACCAGTATATGAGTGGAAAACTACTGGTAAAACAGGTTGGGAAATATGAGAATGAGCGGTTGAAAATCGCTAAGGCTATTGTGAAAGGAATCGGAGTTAATATATACGAGGTGCTATATCATTATTATAAGCATGATAAGAAAGAGGTTAAAGAGACTATTGATTGGATCAGGAAGGAGTTTTATGCAGATGTAGAGAAGGCAGATAATATAAAGTCGTTGATGTCGGCGGAAGGTGAATTGTGGATGAGGTTTTATGATGATTTTCAATATTTTTTACCAGAAGATTTTATCATGAATAAGAGAGTGAAAAGGCCGCCGGATAATCCGATTAATGCAATGATATCTTTTGGGAATACGTTGCTTTATACAAAAACTATCTCTGCCATTTATAGGACTCACTTGGATCAGAGAATTAGTTATCTGCATGAACCATCTGAAGGTAGATTTTCGCTGAGCCTAGATCTGAGTGAAGTATTTAAACCTGTAATTGTGTATCGGACAATCTTTGATCTAGTAAATAATAGGAAGATTCAGGTGGGAAAGCATTTTGATAAAAAGGTAAATTATTGTTTGTTGAATGAAGAGGGAAGAAAAATATTTATTGAAGCATTTGAGGGAAGGATGGAATCGGTATTTCAACATCCCATATTGAAAAGAAAGGTGTCTTATCGAACGGCAATTAAGTTGGATTGCTATAAATTAATTAAGCAAATCATGGAAGATAAAGAATTTGTTCCTTTTAGTTTGAAGGAGGGTTATTGATTGGCTAAGAAAATAAATTATAATTATGCATTTGTGTTTTATGATGTGGGAGAGAAAAGAGTACAGAAAGTGTTTAAGGTTTGTAAGAAGTATCTGTCACATTTTCAAAAGTCGGTATTTCGTGGGGAGATGTCGCCATCAAAATTGATACAATTAAAGACAGATTTGAAGAAGGTGATAAATAAGGATGAAGATTTTGTATGTATTATTAAGTTGATGAATGACAATGTATTTGGTGAGGAGATATTGGGGAATGGAGATGTTGAAAATGGGGAGAGTTTGATTATTTAGGCCATTTTTACCAGGTGGAATTTGAGAGAAAAGTGTAGAAAAGCAGGTAAGATAAAGGAAAAGTGCGAGGAGAGAAAAGTATGAAGGGAAATGAGGTATGGCTGGTAAAAAAAGGGAAATAGTTGTAAAATAGAGGAATGTAGGGTATAGCGGATTCGGGAAATGGCGGAAATTCGTTGGATGAAGATTAACATGAGATGTATTTGAACAAATGCAGGATTGCTGTAAATCCGGCGTTTGATGTTGATGAAGATTAACATGAGATGTATTTGAACAGATTACTATTACGACACTGTCGCCAGCCTAAATGGGATGAAGATTAACATGAGATGTATTTGAACTACGAACACCCCGATTCTTTCAGAAAACGCTTGAGATGAAGATTAACATGAGATGTATTTGAACAAATAACGACAAACGAAACGGAGGTGAAGCAGGATGGGATGAAGATTAACATGAGATGTATTTGAACCATCTCCGTCTGTCTGCCTCGAACTGCTCCCTCGTGATGAAGATTAACATGAGATGTATTTGAACGATTATAGAGAGCATTAAAAATGAATTCGGCAGTAGATGAAGATTAACATGAGATGTATTTGAACTTGATTACTTGCGTTCCTGGGATGCAAGTAAGATGATGAAGATTAACATGAGATGTATTTGAACATAATATTAGGATTAATATTTGTAAGTCTGCAATAGATGAAGATTAACATGAGATGTATTTGAACATGATCCATGCAGTCCCCGCACGTACCTCTCTGCAGGATGAAGATTAACATGAGATGTATTTGAACTATTATACCAATCGCAAAAGGAGGTCACCCTTCTGATGAAGATTAACATGAGATGTATTTGAACGGATGTATGGTCGAAAAAGTGGAAATATGAAAAAGATGAAGATTAACATGAGATGTATTTGAACCTACGTGGAAATGCCACGCCCCTTTAGTCCCTCTTTGATGAAGATTAACATGAGATGTATTTGAACAACCAATTTCATTATAATGCTTATAATGAAGAACGGATGAAGATTAACATGAGATGTATTTGAACGTGATACGGACATTAAGTCCTGCTGCCAGTCGTTCGATGAAGATTAACATGAGATGTATTTGAACAACGTGGACAAGTCTTTGTTATCCCCTACTATTTGATGAAGATTAACATGAGATGTATTTGAACGAATGATTATATTGCAGATATCCGTTGGCTTGATAAGATGAAGATTAACATGAGATGTATTTGAACCGGTTTTATTTTTCTCTGTTGGATGTTGCAATGTAGATGAAGATTAACATGAGATGTATTTGAACATCCGATTGCTCTTACTCTAAACTTTTCGTTTTTCGATGAAGATTAACATGAGATGTATTTGAACGTCATATGCGCTTATCTTTGACGATGCAGCCTTGCGATGAAGATTAACATGAGATGTATTTGAACTTCATTATGCGAATGGCTTCTTCTTTTTTCTTTGCGGATGAAGATTAACATGAGATGTATTTGAACTTCCACAAGGGAAAATTACAGAAGTCGGGGATATCAGATGAAGATTAACATGAGATGTATTTGAACAAATAATGTCGAAACAGGAGTGGAATCTTTGAAATTGATGAAGATTAACATGAGATGTATTTGAACCAGAGACAGACCCTACCGTCCCGGAATGGGCGAAGAGATGAAGATTAACATGAGATGTATTTGAACCCTGTTTCTGAACTGCGTATGATAACCGTCGTATTTGATGAAGATTAACATGAGATGTATTTGAACTAAGTAACCTTCCACAAATCGCATCTGCGGCATTGGATGAAGATTAACATGAGATGTATTTGAACTTTTTTTCTTTTACAGCATGGAACATACATCCGCGATGAAGATTAACATGAGATGTATTTGAACATATTATTTTCTAACAAATATTTCTATTGTTCCTGATGAAGATTAACATGAGATGTATTTGAACGACGATGAAAACGTGGGAGAAATAGAACATAATATTGATGAAGATTAACATGAGATGTATTTGAACACAATAAATTAACCTAATCTACGCGTAGTGTGGTGATGAAGATTAACATGAGATGTATTTGAACATCGAACAGATATCGCAAAATATCGCAAACAATACGATGAAGATTAACATGAGATGTATTTGAACAGGAGGCTGTGGACGGCGTAAAGATAGAGGTTGGAGAGATGAAGATTAACATGAGATGTATTTGAACAGCCTCTAACATTCTGTCAAATGCATGTATATACAGATGAAGATTAACATGAGATGTATTTGAACCGGAATGACAACCTGCGAGATGGCTGAATTTCTCGGATGAAGATTAACATGAGATGTATTTGAACGCATTTAGTAATCATCCGGCAATATCTCCGGGAAATGATGAAGATTAACATGAGATGTATTTGAACTTTGCAGTGATCTGGCTAGGAATTATAAGCATGATGATGAAGATTAACATGAGATGTATTTGAACCAAGTTTCTCGGTTCCGTTCCAGTACCTTGGATACCGATGAAGATTAACATGAGATGTATTTGAACACCAAATTGTCATAAAAATAAATGGTAAAAATGGTTGATGAAGATTAACATGAGATGTATTTGAACGATATTTGCAGAGAGTTTAAAGTAAATGAAGTTTGGGATGAAGATTAACATGAGATGTATTTGAACCTTCCATTGCGAGGCAAAAATTAATATCCGGAGATTGATGAAGATTAACATGAGATGTATTTGAACTGTCCTCTTTCCAAAAAAGCATGTTCTCGAATATGATGAAGATTAACATGAGATGTATTTGAACTTGAATATATTCTTGCACAGTTGAAAAATGCAACGAGATGAAGATTAACATGAGATGTATTTGAACATACGATGCCAATAAGTTGCATGCAGAGATACCGATGAAGATTAACATGAGATGTATTTGAACAAACCAAAGCCAGCAGTTTCCATCGTCACATCTACGATGAAGATTAACATGAGATGTATTTGAACAACGAATATGCCACCATAGCAACCAATGACGGTCTAGATGAAGATTAACATGAGATGTATTTGAACTAATGTTTAGGAAGTATATAACCCAAATTTTCAAAAGATGAAGATTAACATGAGATGTATTTGAACTATTGAGTGTGGAAACTATGATACATTAATGAAGAGATGAAGATTAACATGAGATGTATTTGAACGAGCCTTAAATCTTGCAAGACGCTCATTCAGTGTGATGAAGATTAACATGAGATGTATTTGAACAAAACAGCGTAGTTTGATGTAAAAATTGCAGAAATCGATGAAGATTAACATGAGATGTATTTGAACACAAGTATTATGATGTTGCTATTGATAATGGCGCACGATGAAGATTAACATGAGATGTATTTGAACATTAACTACGGAAAGGAAGGAAAGGGAAGCATTGTAGATGAAGATTAACATGAGATGTATTTGAACAACTGAGATTTAATGGAGGTCTTATGATTGAGAGGATGAAGATTAACATGAGATGTATTTGAACTATGGACATAGTATACGCAAGTAAGGTGTTTACTTTGATGAAGATTAATATGAGATGTATTTGAACGAGTACAGCACATTGGTGACAATACTAGAAAATAAGGATGAAGATTAACATGAGATGTATTTGAACAGTGCGATATCGATTATCATGTGCAGCCAGACGGAGATGAAGATTAACATGAGATGTATTTGAACTCATTAGCATCTGTATCCACGACTTCCTGATCTCGATGAAGATTAACATGAGATGTATTTGAACAGCAGTGACTTCGGTCTATTGTTTCCTTTTCTTCCGATGAAGATTAACATGAGATGTATTTGAACTTCCAGAGCCTCCGCATCGTCCGTGATCTGCATCGGATGAAGATTAACATGAGATGTATTTGAATATCTAGTGAAGGGAAGCAACGTAATCGTAATTACCGATGAAGATTAACATGAGATGTATTTGAATGTGACTGCAAGAAACCCAAATCTTTTTCCAGAGAGAGATGAAGATTAACATGAGATGTATTTGAATTCCCATCTAACACCCGTTGCAATCATCCGGTTTATGATGAAGATTAACATGAGATGTATTTGAATTAAAGAAGGAGGGTAATCGGTCGAATGTGTATATCGATGAAGATTAACATGAGATGTATTTGAATAGTGGTGGAATGATGTATATGGTGAAATGCAATAAGATGAAGATTAACATGAGATGTATTTGAATTTGAGCGACGAAATATTTTATCGTATAATAGTTATGATGAAGATTAACATGAGATGTATTTGAATTGTCGTGTATGGATCTGGAGGAAGAACGAAGAGCGGATGAAGATTAACATGAGATGTATTTGAATCCGCACACACCAGCCAGGACGACTGGACACCTACAGATGAAGATTAACATGAGATGTATTTGAATCTGCGGATATCCAATGCAAATACCTGATCCGCCAAGATGAAGATTAACATGAGATGTATTTGAATTCCAGCGTGCCGTAGAAGCATCCGCATCTAACGCCGAGATGAAGATTAACATGAGATGTATTTGAATTCCGAATACCTGTAAAATACTGCAATTTTCTCACACGATGAAGATTAACATGAGATGTATTTGAATGCAATTCGGTCCATCATCTCCCTGTTTGTTTGCACAGATGAAGATTAACATGAGATGTATTTGAATTGAAGTGCAAGGACTGTAAGTATTGCAAAATAATATGATGAAGATTAACATGAGATGTATTTGAATTCCAAAACAAAAATACTGGAAGAGGCGTTGGATGCGATGAAGATTAACATGAGATGTATTTGAATAAGGGGGCAATATAATGAATTTTCTTGAAAAATTAAGATGAAGATTAACATGAGATGTATTTGAATTATTCGCTCCCTTCGATTGCCGCAAATGTCACCGGATGAAGATTAACATGAGATGTATTTGAATCAGGGATGTGACATTCGGATCATGACAAAAGATAAGATGAAGATTAACATGAGATGTATTTGAATACTCCATGTATTGATTCACACTCATTCCTGCTGTGATGAAGATTAACATGAGATGTATTTGAATAATGTAACCTCTTTCGCCCAATATATTCTCGGATCCTGATGAAGATTAACATGAGATGTATTTGAATCAAATTTGTGAGTATATCTCTTTAGTTATAATTCTGATGAAGATTAACATGAAATGTATATGAATAGCAAACAAGGCATAGAAAACTGATGCAAATAGTGTAATGAAGATTAGCATGTTAACGTATTGAATATTCCTGTGTGGACACCGGATTATTCAGGCGTATATGAATGTATATGTCCAAATTGTCCCACAATAGTCAAGATTGACAAAGATTAATATATGCGTTTAAATTCAGTATATTACGATAAAAATAAGGAATACAGACGATTGGCAAGATATACATAAAGTAAGAATCGAGGTTAAGAAAATGAAAAAGGATAAGAAAATAGCCGTAATATTTCCAGGAATCGGATACCACTGCGATAAGCCGTTATTATACTACAGCAAGAAACTCGCAATTCAGAACGGATATGTGCTGCAGGAAGTCCCCTACGGTAATTTTCCCCAGAATGTCAAGGGCAATGCAGAGAAGATGGAACAGTCATTCTATACTGCATTGGAGCAGGCAGAAGACATATTGAAAGATATTGTGTGGGAAGATTATAGCCATATCTTATTCATATCCAAAAGTATAGGTACAGCGGTTGCAGCCGCATACGCGGCAGAGCACGGGCTAGAGACCAGGAATATATTCTATACGCCCGTTGAGCAATCGTTTCGTTTCATGGGGCGGGAAGGAATTGTATTTCATGGGACATCTGACCCTTGGGTGAAGACTTCGGCAGTGAGACGCGGATGTGAAGAAAAGGAGTTAACGTTGTACATCACGGAGGATGCAAATCACTCTCTTGAGACGGGCGATGTGCAGCGGGACTTGGAGAATATGAGGACGCTTATGAGATTAACAGTGGAATATATTGAATGAGAATTGAAGAAAAGAGTTGTTACAGTAGATAATTCAACTCATATGCCGTATAATTAGTTAACAAAGCAAGCATATATTTGAAAAATACGAAGGAAATTAAGAGATGAATGAAATAGATCGTTAAAAAAAATGGATTAACTGATTTTGTAAAGCAGATGGCGCAGAGTATGGCTGACAATTTCATGATTCCCGGTGAAACTACGCTGGAGTTGCCAGAGATATTAATGAAGGCGCAGGATAGCCTTCTGGATATGATTATAGAGACATGGACAGATGAAGCAGAGTTTACAAGCTGGAAGGAGAAGGAAGATTTTGCGGAAGAATTGATTACCAAATCTTTTCAGAGCGAGATCATTTTTCTTGATGTGAAGGATATCGAACTTCTGGTAAAAACAATGAATAATCGTCCTCTTTCCCATGTGGATTGTGGAATCCTTATGGAGAACTATTGCAAAAAAGGCTGGGTGTTTATGTTTGGGAATGTAGACGCAATGGATTTTGTTGTTCCCAGACAGATTGAAGATATATTACTTACAACGTTAAAAGAAGATACGGAACAGCAGATGAAAATGGGGCTGGTCACGGGTGTACGATTTACGCTCCGTGCGTGCCTGAATCTGTTTGGTGTTATAGAAAGAGAAAAACTAAAAGAGATTGCAATAGACCAGATGTTTGAACGTGCGGATTGGTCAGAGGATGACAAGCAGATTATGCAGGGGATTTCTGGGAAAATCGATGAGGTCGTTGATATACTGGCTGAACGGGAAGAAGGATTCTGGTGTGATGGTGATTATATCATCAGTATAGATTTTCTGTATTACCAAAAACTAAAATCAGACCTGAAAAAGTTGTTCAAGGATAAAGTAAAGGCAGATGATATTCTGTTTGAAATAGAATTTCGGGTAGTGCAGGATGATATGAGTTTTAAAGATATCGTGGAATTACTGAATATGCATTCTGTAGTATTCCCGAATAAGACAAGGGCAGATTATTTTGCAAAGAATTGCAAGAAATGGCTATATACAGTAAAGCGCTGGAGCAATCGTGGATTCAGCAATAAAGAAATGGGAAAACCGGATGATACAGAAGAAGTAGAATCATCTGCGTTTAGTTCCACGGAGCAGAGCAAGGTCGTGCGAAAAGAACCGAAGATTGGGCGGAATGATCCATGCCCATGTGGAAGCGGCAAAAAATATAAGAAGTGCTGTGGAAGATAACCACACAGGAGAAAGCGTATGTTTCATATCATTCCAGAGAATTTTTTCACCCCTCTGGCATCACCGAATAAAATTGTATATTGGGAATGTATCTGTAAGCTGTTTTCTGTTATGGAACATCAGCTTTCTTTTGGTGTGGAGAGAGAAGTGTTGGTGGACGAACTACAGTATTATTTTGAACAGTCCTCAGCAGCAGAGGTGGTAGAAGAAGAATTTGCTCAGGCTGACAGCCGGGGCAAGGCAAATGGCATCTTAAGGAGACTTGAGTACTATGGGTGGATTGAGATAGAGACAGATAAAAGTTACGTACAGAGAGTGAACTTTAAAGAATATGCAGTCCGTCTTATGAAAACCATGCTTGAGATTGCTGAAGGGAAACAGATTGAATACCAGGGTTATATCTATACCATTTATAGTCTGGTTCGGGCAAATACGGACAATCCGGGTGTGGTACTTCTTCAGATACTGGAGAATACAGATTACTTAATCACCGGACTTAAGAATCTGAATTCGAATATTAAGCATTACATTGATGAACTGACAAAGCACAGTACAGTGGCAGAGATTATGGATGCCTTGTTTAATGATTATATTACGAATATTGTGGACAAGGCGTATCACCGTCTGCTGACCTCCGACAATGTGTCCAAATTCCGGCCGGAGATTATTGAGCGTCTGGAGGGCAGGAGCAGAAGCAAGTCGTATATAGGCAAAGCGGCAGCAGAGATTGCGACTTTGAATGAGATATCCGTAGAAGATGCAACGGAGTTGGTCTATCGCTATTTGCATGAGATTATCGAGGCGTTTCGCAACATGGATGAGATCTTGAATGAGATCAATCAGAAGAATACGCAGTATCAGCGGGCCGCGATTAACAGAGCTAAGTTCCTGCTCTCAGGAAATGAGGATGTCAGAGGACAGTTAAAAGAGATCCTTCTGGGTATCAATGAAGTTATGAATCAAGAACAGATGGATCTTGGCGGCATCTATGAGGTGGAATTCCTGGAACACTTGGTTCGCATTTATAGTTGTAGTTTTCTTGACAGCAATTCCTTCTATTCTCCGACGGAGGGTAGAAAGGAATTCATACCGCAGAAACTGGATGAGCGCGAGCCGGATCTGATGGCGCGTCAGGAAAAATTAAAGAAAATGATGGAAAAGATGCGAAGAGTTCTAAGCCCGGAGAGGGTTGGCAGATATGTGGATGAGCAGTTAGGTGACAGAACAGAGATGCTTGCCACGGAACTTCCTCTTGCAGAAGTGGAAGATTTCGTGAAGATTATATATGTGCGCCTATACGGACAGCGCAAGAACATGCGATATCAAGTAGAAGTCCAGGAAGAAAAAGAGGTCAATGGATTTCGGTTTAAAGATTTTAAGATTCGGAGGAAATAGTGGTGGAATTATTGGAGGGAATGCTTCAAAAGGATAAGGATGAATTCAAGAGAATATGTAACCGTCTGCTTGCGAACTGCTTTTTATGTAAAGGTAATGTGACCAATAAGTCGGATTATTATTTTGTACTTAAATACCGGGAGAGGTTCCGGGAATACCTGGAGGTGCTGGGATATCGTCTGGAGATCAATGAAGAATATGGCGTGATACAGTTAACCAACGCACAGAATTATAACCGGCTGAATCTGAAGTTGTTTGAATCGATTATCTTACTGATCCTTCGGATTCTTTTTGATGAGAAGAAGAGAGAATTATCAGTGAGTGATGAAGTGATCGTCAATCTGGGAGATATTCAGGACAAGTTCTTAAGCCTGCAGATTCGGGACAAGATGATTGATAAGACGACGATGCGCAATACACTCCATCTGTTCCGTAGATTTCAATTGGTAGAACTATTGGATCGAGATTTGGCAAATGAAGAATCAAGGGTATTAATCTATGATTCGATTCTGATGGCGGTAAGAGTGGAAGATATTAAACAGGCGTACGAGAGACTGGAACTTTATAGAAAGGGGAAACGTGCAGATGAAGAAACTTACGAGAATGAAACTGATTAACTGGCACAGGTTCACTAACTGCACGATTGATTTTGGCGATTCAACTTTGATCTCCGGAGAAAATGGAGCCGGAAAGTCTACGCTTCTGGATGCAATCCAGTTTGTTATCACTTGTTCTGCCAATTCATTCAATAAGGCGGCGCATGAGAATGGAAAACGAAAACTGACAGGATATATACGCTGTAAGACAGGAAAAGAGAATCAGCCTTACGAGCGTACCGGGGAACTCAGCGCACATATTGCACTGGAATTCTATGAGGAGAGCAAGGATCGGTATTTTATCATCGGAGCGGTTGTGGATTCTGCTTCGGAAGGGCAGGAGACGACCGGAAGGTATTTGATGGACAACGTAAGGCTTACGGAAGATATGTTCTTTAAAGGTAAGACTCCGAGATCTATTGCAGAATTCCGGGCGGCGAATAAGAAAATCCGACAGTGGTGTAAGACCCAGATCGAAGCAAAGAAGATGGTCAAGTCGCGCCTTGGAAGAATCGAGGATAAATTCTTTAACCTGATTCCGAAAGCACTGGCTTTCAAGCCGATTGATGATATCAAAGACTTTGTATATTCCTATGTATTGGATGAAAAAGAGGTAAATATAGACGTATTGCGTGAGAATGTCCGCAGTTACCAGGATCTGGAGCGTACCTTAGATGTGGTCAGGAAACGTATGGCGAAACTGGAACAGATTGAGAAGTTCTACAATGAGGTGCAGGATTGTATTCGCAAGGATAATATGTATGAATTCTTCCTATCCCAGGCAGAATTGGATCTGGTCAAAGAGAAGATTCAGTTGTTGCATACTCAGATTCATACGGAAGAATATCGTCTGAAAACGGCACAGGAGAATCTGAAGTCTGTCATCAGTGAAAAGGAGAAGAAGCAGGAGATGGAGACATCTCTTCGGGTAGAACTTAAGCAGAACAAAGATTTCCTGGCATTAGAAGAGCAGAAGAAGGAACTTGAAAAACTGGAGGAGGAAGAGAAGGAACTTCTGACAGAAAAGAGGGAACTGAAGGCAAGTGTGCGAAAGGCTCTTGATAAGGTATATAAACTTCTAGAAGTGAAAGATGTGGACGGATGTATTCGGGAGTATCAGGAACTTTTTGAACATATAGAAGAGATTCAGGATGTGGCACATGCCAAACAGGTCATTGAAAGGGCAATCAAGTATAAGGGCGAGATGTACGGCAAGATTCAGCGCAAGATGGCAGAGGTACAGATTCACTTAAATGAAAAACAGCATGAGAGAAAGGAATTGGAGCAGAGGATTGCGAGACTGGAACGGAAGAAACTTTCCTATCCTGATGCGGTAAGCAGACTGACGGATGCGATCCGCGAAGAATTCGCCAGAATTGGCAGAAAGACAGAAGCATTTGTCTTGTGCGAGGTGTTAGAAATCTCGGATGAAAACTGGAGAAACGCAGTGGAAGGCTATCTGAATACACAGCGTTTCTATATCCTGGTAGAGCCGGAGAGTTTTGATATTGCCCTTGGAATCTATGATAAGCTTAGACGGAATGGAAAAGCGTATGGTGTAGGACTGATTAATACGCAAAACATGGAAGCCTATGATACAACTCCGGCAGGCACTCTGGCATCTGTAGTCATTTCAAAGAATCGCTATGCCAAACGTTTTATCAATATGCTGCTCGGCAAAGTACAGATGTGTGACCGGTATGAAGACCTGAAAAAGTATCCCACATCTATCACGAAAGAATGCATGAAATATCAGAACCGAGTGGCAAGTGCAATCAAACCGGAGATTTTCAAGGTTCCGTTTATCGGGAAAAATGCATTTAAAGTACAACTGGCTCAGGCAAAGGAGCAGAAAGCAGTTTTAGACGAACAGATACAGGCGGAAGAAAGCCGTTTGAGAAATATGGAGAATATTCTTGCTCCTCTTTCAACCGCAGAGGATGTGGATATTAAGTACCGCTTGGACATACTAACCAAGATATCCCATGTAAAGAGTGCGCTTAAGATATGCAGGGATAATATTAAGACACTGGAGAGGAATTCATCTTTGATTCAGAAGCAGATTCAACTGGATGCTCTTGAAAAGATCCGTAAGGAGCTGGAGGAGCAGATTTCCAAAGAAAACAGGAATATCGGCAGAATCGAGGAAATGATTGAATCAAAGAAGATGCAGGTAGAATCCTCCACAGCCGATCAGATGGAGCACCAGGTGCGGGTTGCAGAGATTGTAGAAAGGGCAGGAGATGATTTCCCGGCATGGAAGAAAGAATACGATAAGCAGACCACGCAGAAGTCTTACACACAATTCCGGGAGAATTACGACAGGAGGCGAAAAGCCAATGATACGACACGGAAGAAAGCGGAAGGCGATATGATCGACCGGATGGTTGAGTATAAGACAGAGCATGGCTTTGGAGCGGCAGCCAGTCTGGAGGGGTTCCCGGAGTTCGCAGCAGTGTATGATCGGTTGAAGACTTCTGAACTTCTGGATTATGAGGAGAAGGTTCAGTCTGCAAGAATGGCAGCAGAAGAAGAGTTCCGTGAGCAGTTCCTGGCGAAACTTCAGGAGAATATGAAGCAGGCGCAAAGTGAGTTCAAAGAGTTGAATAAGGCTCTGAAAGATATTGCATTCAGTTCGGAAAAATATGAATTCCTGTATATGCCGAATAAGCATTACCGCAATTATTATGAGATGATTATGGATGACTTTAACGTAGTACAAGGTGAATCTATTTTCAGCGGCATTTTTCATGAGACGCATAAAGAAGTCATTGATGAATTGTTCGACAGGCTGGCAATTAATAACGATAATAATGCCAAAGTACTGGATGAATTCACAGATTATCGAACGTATATGGATTATGATATTAAGATTATTCATAATGACGGAACATACTCTTATTATTCGAAAGTTTGTGAGGAAAAGAGTGGCGGAGAGACACAAACACCGTTCTATGTGACGGTGGCGGCTTCTTTTGTGCAGTTGTACAGCAATAATATCGGTGGAGAAGCGGCAGGGCTTGTGATGTTTGATGAGGCATTTAACAACATGGATGATGAGAGGATCGGAGGAGTACTGGAGTTCCTGCGTCGACTCCCGCTTCAGATTATCATTGCAGCACCGCCGGATAAGATTCAGTATATTGGTCCTGCGATGGAGGAGACGCTGCTTGTCATGACAGATGAGAAGGTAAGTTATGTGGAGGAGTATTATAACGGCTCAGTATAGGATAATGTATTTTGCAGAGGAGTATGATAATGGCACAGTATGAAAAGAGAATTTTGAATGCGCTTCTGGATACTTATGAGAACAGTCTCTTATCAGAAGGTAAGAATAAAGTTACAGTGCATATTGCATTTCTATTTACGAAGAGAAATATCCCGGAATATTTCAACGAAAGTTCCATGGAATATGAGGAAATTCATACTTGTATTAAGGAATTGGAGGAAAGAGGATATCTGTCGATTGTCTGGAAACGGGGAAAAGAAAATCATATTGTGCAGAAAGTACTCTTGAATACGAATTGCGTAGATTCCGTATATCAGCATTTGCAGAGGATGCCAAAGTCAGAGAATGTAAGAAAAAATTTACGTATGTTGAAGCGGTTAGGAGAACAGTATCGATCTCCGGTTGTTGCAGCGTTGATTCGATACCTTATCAGACGGTTGGAAGAGAATAAGTCTGTGAAAGAATATATAGAATTATCAGAGTGTGAAAAGACGAGGCGTCTGATTCAAACGGTTGCGTCAATCGAAGAGAATGAAGAGGAGTGTTATGTTCGGGAATTTTCTATTCGGCATTTTGGAGATTCGAAAGTGTTCGAGGATATGCTGGGGATTGTCGGGAAGGTTATGCGGCGGTTTGGCAGCGGATATGAGGAGATGGATACTCATGCTATATTAGCGGAGTATTCTATCTATCATACGCCGAATTATGTGTATCTGAAAGGGGAAGGCATCTTATATCTTGAGAGGGAAGAAGAGAATCTGACAGTTGCTGGGGAAGATGACAGGATGTTGTTGAATTTTGGAAAGAAAGGTGCGATTCAGGAGAATCGGATTGATCTGGGAATGATGCAGCAGGGAATCGGATTGTCCGGGGAGGATATGAGATTTGTAAGAATCGATAATAAGGCAGATATCAAACGAGTGATTACCATTGAGAATCTGACGACGTTTTTCCGTTGGTCAGAAGCAGACAGTCTTATTATATATCTTGGTGGATATCATAACTCGTTGAGAAGAGAACTGTTAAAGATGATTTATGTACAGATGCCACAAGCAGAATACTTGCATTTTGGAGATATTGATGTGGGAGGATTCGAGATATTGGATGATCTCCGGGAAAAGACAGGAATTGATTTTCAACCTTATCATATGGGAATTCATGAACTGGAAATATATGAGAAATATGTAAAGAAGTTAACAGTGAATGATAAGAAGAGATTAAAACAACTTATAGAAAAGAAGAAGGAAACATCCTGCGAATTCATAGATGTTCTGCAATATATGGAAGAACATGAGATAAAATTGGAACAGGAGTGTATATCTGTATAAGTTCTTTTTCTGTCAACCAGTTTGTAACTGGATGCATATGACGGGAGTTTTTGATATTCTATTATATATTAGAATATGTAATTGATTGGATTATGTGGAGAAATTACGGAGGAACAAAAGTAATTACGAACAATTAACAGTAGGGATAGGTGATGAGAGAATGCAGTATCCGATAATCAGTGTAGAGCAGACGGGACAGAAGATAAAGGAAGCCTGTGAAGAGGCGGGGATTGGTGCAAGAGATATCCGGGAATATATGAATTTCGCGTCAACGCAATCGGTGTATGACTGGTTTAGAGGGAAGAACTTACCTTCTCTGGATAACTTTTATGCTCTGGCGAGGCTGTTGGGAATACCGATGGAGTCATTGATTGTAGATGCGGATTCTCCGACAGACGGGACGAGAAGAGCGACACGCTGTGAGTGTACGATTTCAAAGGTCAAGAAAGATGACCGAGTTCTGTCGTTTTATGGAGAGGCGTTGGAACGAACTGCATAATAATGGATAGCGGTGAGCATAGTAAGCGAGTGATACCGGAATGCACTTTATGAGTTATTTTAGAGAAGAGTTCTTTGGAGGAAGGAGAAAGATGCTACATCCATTTAAGAAAAAGGAGACAATTAGAAAAGAGTATGACAAAGAGAATCAGAAGCCGGTCATCCGGTGCAGCATTTGTACAGGTGAACAGGTTGCAGGATTCAAAGATATCCATACTGGAAAATTCCAGGATATCATGCTGATTCGGAATGCAAAGGATCTGGAGGAATTCAAGAGGATGTACGGTGTAGATGAACTGGAAAAAGAATATTAAGAGATGGCTGGAAAGATGCATAATTTCCCAATGCCTGCGAGAAAATAGGAGAAGATATATTTTCAGATGGAAGTCTGAAGGAGGTATATATGGATTCTATTTGGACGAAAAGTGTTGAACTTCCCCATTTTCAAGCATTAGAGGGTGATGCGCAGACGGATGTGTTAATTATCGGCGGAGGCATGGCTGGTATTCTGTGCGCATATTTTCTGGAGAAAAGTGGAGTTGATTACATTCTTGCGGAAAGAAAGACGATATGTTCAGGAATTACAAAGAATACGACGGCTAAGATTACCGCACAGCATGGATTGATATATGATAAGTTGCTAAAAAGCATAGGACTTGAGAAAGCAAAGTTGTATCTGGAGGCGAATCAAAAAGCATTACAGAACTATGCGGAACTATGTAAGACTATACAGTGTGATTTTGAAAGAAAAACAGCGTATGTCTACTCAGTAGATGACAGAAAAAAACTGGAAGACGAAGCAAGGGCATTAGAAAGGATTGGCTTACAGACGAATATAGAAGAGGCGAATAAATTGCCTATGCATACAGCTGGAGCAATTGGCTTCGAGAAACAGGCGCAATTCAATCCATTGAAATTCATATCCCGTATAGCATCCGATTTGAATATATATGAGAATACATTTGTGCAAGAATTAAAGGAAGATACGGCAATAACTGATAAAGGAAGTATTACTTTCAAAAAATTGATATTTGCAACTCATTTTCCAATTGATAATAAGCATGGTATGTATTTCTTGAAAATGTATCAGCATCGATCATATGTAATGGCATTGGAGAATGCGCCACAGGTGGAGGGGATGTATATTGATGAGGCAGTAGGAGGCATGTCCTTTCGGAATTATAAGAATTTTCTGCTGATAGGTGGCGGTAGCCATAAGACTGGAAAAGAGGGCGGTAATTGGAATGAATTAAGGAATTTTGCGAGGCTCTATTATCCGAATAGAGAGGAAAAATATTACTGGGCAACGCAGGATTGTATGACTTTGGATGGGATTCCTTATATTGGTCAGTATTCCAGGAACATGCCACGATACCATGTGGCAACCGGATTCAATAAATGGGGGATGACTTCATCTATGGTGGCAGCAATGATTCTAGGTGATCTGATATTAGAAAAAGAGAATCCATATACAACAGTTTTTAACCCATCAAGAAGCATGATAAAGCCGCAGTTGTTTATAAATGGAGGCACAGCAATAGCCAATCTTTTGACTTTTACTGAGAAGAGATGTCCTCATCTTGGCTGTGCCTTAAAATGGAATAAGGATGAGCACTCATGGGATTGTCCATGCCATGGCTCGAGATTCGATGGAAGCGGCAGGCTGCTCGATAATCCAGCTAATGGTGATTTGATTGACAAAGTCTAGAGTGCTGCATGAGGTCTGCTTTCTAGGCAGGAACTGTGTATAAGATTCTCTTTAAACTGTAAACAGACAGGTTCTTATAAGTTCATCATTCCGGACATGATACATCCACCTTCGGCGCCACATTCTCTAACTTCTGCAATCTGTTTCTCACTGATCTTAATTCCGCCTATGGCGTAAACGGGGATATTCACTCTCTGGCATACCTGACGGAGGAATTCAGTTCCTCGTGGTGGCAGTCCTTTTTTGCAATCTGTAGCATAGATATGACCCGCTGTGAGATAGGTAGCACCAAGTTCCTGTGCCTCTAGTGCATCTTCAACAGAATGCACAGAGGTGCCGATTGCGGAGAATGTATAAAGTTGATCTGCTTTTGTATTCTTATAATCCTTAAGCAGAGGAAGCGGGAGATGGATGGCATCGCATTCCAGTTGTATTGCGGTTTCTACATAAGTATGCAGGATGCATGGCACCTGATATTCCTTGCAGATGTCTGTTATCTGGCGTGCAAGGAGTGTATAGTTTTTTTCTGTGAGATCCTTTTCCCGAAGAATAACTGCTCTAGGGTGCAGACTGCATACCCGCGCTATCTGCTCCGGCAGTGGGCGGGAGCAGAGATGGCGGTTGCTGACAGCGATTATATGATCGTAAGTGGATGTTTCTTTGGTATTGTATTTCGCCTTAGTGTTAGACATATACATAATCATTCATGACCGGCTGAAGATCATGTTCCAGCAAAGCGTTATAAACTTCGTCTACAGAGCGCCCATCGGAGATCTCGAACTGGTCATCTCCTTTCTCTTCAATATCGTCGACGTGACCACCGATTCCAGTGCTGACACCGGCGGATATTTTGGTGGCAGCGATATTAACCAAATTATCGCGTACTCGAGCACATTCCCGGGTAGAGATGGTGATGCTGGCAAATGGCATGAACAAGCGGTAAGCACAGACAACCTGCAATAACTGAGGTTCGTGTACATCCATCGGATTAATCCGGTCATTATTAATAATTGGACGAAGTCTCGGACAGGAGAAGGCAATTTCGGCATGGGGATATTTCCGCTGTAGAAGATAAGCGTGGTATCCCGTGGCGAATGCATCTTTGCGGAAATCATCCAGCCCCAGCAGGGCGGCGAATCCGACTCCGCGCATACCACCTTTTAGAGCACGTTCCTGTGCATTCAGCCGGTATGGGAAGATGCGCTTATGTCCGGCAAGATGAAGTGTTTCGTATTTATCAGAATTATAGGTCTCCTGGAATACAGTCACATAGTCGGCACCACATTCATGGAGATAAGCGTATTCATCTGAGTTCATCGGATAGACCTCCAAGCCGATTACTTTGAAGAATTTGCGGGCGATTTTGCAGGCTTCTCCTATGTATTTTACATCGGATTTCTTACGGCTCTCTCCGGTAAGAATCAGAATTTCTTGAAGCCCGGTCTTGGAGATTGCAGCCATCTCTTTTTCAATCTCCTCTGGATTCAGTTGGGCACGGCTAATCTTGTTATGGCAATTGAAGCCGCAATAGATACAGTAGTTCTCGCAGTAATTGGCAATGTAGATTGGCGTGAACATATAGATGCTGTTGCCGAAATGCTTTCGTGTCTCCTGGCGTGCAGTCTGTGCAATCTCTTCCAAAAGTGGAAGAGCAGCAGGGGATAGAAGCGCTTTGAAATCTTCCGGAGTGCGGCTTTCGTGTGCTAAAGCGCGGTGGACGTCTGCTTCTGTATATTGGGTATAATCATAGGATTCCATAGCATGAATTACCTGGTCCATAATATCGGATTCCAGTACCTCCATGCCTGGAAGATAGGTCATATGGTCAATGCGGTTTTTCTTTTGGTCTTCTAATATTTCCTTGCTGAGGATGCTTTCATTGATGTGTGCATTTTTCGTATGTGTATGTTCCATATGCGGTCACTCCTTAATCCTGTAAAAATCCTGTCAGTGGAGAGGAGGCGCTTGCGCCCTTCTCAATCGTTCTTCCGAGCCCAGACAGATATGCGCTTCGTCCAGCCTCGATTGCTTTCTTAAATGCTTCTGCCATTGCAGGTATATCTCCAGCGGTAGCAATCGCAGTATTAGCCATAACTGCTGATGCACCCATTTCCATTGCCTCACATGCCTGTGACGGACGTCCGATTCCGGCATCTACGATGATTGGAAGATCAATCTCATCAATTAGGATCTGAATGAAGTCTTTGGTGCAAAGTCCCTTATTAGAGCCGATAGGAGAACCAAGAGGCATCACACATGCGGCGCCGGCGTTCGCCAGATCTCTGGCGGCGTTCAAGTCCGGGTACATGTAAGGCATGACAACGAATCCTTCTTTGGCAAGGATCTCAGTTGCCTTTATGGTTTCGTAGTTATCCGGCAGTAAGTATTTGGAATCGTGGATAACTTCTATCTTCACAAAATTACCGCAGCCAACTTCACGGGAAAGCCTGGCGATACGGACTGCTTCTTCGGCATTGCGTGCGCCGGAGGTATTAGGAAGCAGTGTAACGTTATCCGGGATATAATCTAAGATGTTGGCAAGTCCGCCTTCGTTGGCACGGCGGAGCGCCAGGGTAATAATCTGGGCTTCGGCTTTCTCGATACAGGCTTTTACAAGATCCAGAGAGAATTTGCCGGAACCGAGGATGAAGCGGGATGTGAATTCATGTCCGCCAAGAATAAATGTGTCTTTATTCTGACCCTCTTTTTGAATTTGTTTTTGAGTTTGTTTTTGCATTTGGCTCATAATATGTCCTTCTTTCTTTTTGTTATAAGTTATAAGTTACAACCTGGCAATCAAGGTTCTTCTTCTCCAAGAATCAGCCGTGTAATCATATTTGCTTGATGGGAAGCGCAGATGGCAACCCGTGGTGCCATAAGCCCTCTTCCGTAGGTGGATTCTGTTGTCTCGTCACCACAGAGATAGAAATTGCGAGTGATACGTCGGGTATGTATGGAATTGCTGCTCTCGTATCCAGCCATCCCGGAAGCAGCCACCAACCGCTTATCGGGGAAATGTTCCAATATGCCATTTACAAGTATTGCTTTTGCTTCCGGATGATCGAAGGCTTCGCAGATGATAGCATCATTCTGGAATAATTCCTGAAGGTTGTCTTGCGTTACCTGGATGCAGTCTGTTCGGATGTCCAGGTAAGGATTGATCTTAAGAAGCAGGGATTTTAGTGCATCTGTTTTGTACATGCCGACGTGTTCCATAAAGTATTGCTGGCGGTTGAGGTTTGTAAGATCTACCACATCAAAATCAATCAGATGCAGATGTCCGACTCCAATCCGGGCGAGCGCGTATGCGATATTGGAACCAAGGCCGCCCAGTCCTGCAACGGCAACATTTCCCTGAGAGAGAAGTGCTTGTGTCTCGGGAGAGTGACGTTCATTTAAAGCATTGTAGATCTGTTCTTTGGTAAAAGAATTCAATTAAGTTGCCTCCAATCTGCTATTATATAGTCGGGGTCGTTGTGTCTTATATACTGTAATCTAGCCGCCTCCTACGAAACTTACTACTTCCAGTTTGTCTCCATCCTTTAGAATAACGGATGTATACTGGGATTTGGGAAGGATAGCACCGTTCATCTCAACTGCGATACGATTGATCTGGTATTGGTGCTGCCTAAGATATTCAGCTACGGTAATGGGCTGATTAAGTATTACATCCTGTCCGTTTACAGTAATCATTGTGCACCTCCTTTTTTAGAGATGCAGATGAGTAGCCAAAGCATTCGAAGGGAATTGACGGTGGCAAATTCTGTAGGTGTATATGCATAATTCCAACAAAAAAGAGTTCACAAAGTAATACACCCGTGGTGGTGCACCCCTTCATGAACTCGCGCTCACTCTCAACATCTCTATATGTATTTGTTCAATGTAAATCCTGATTAGAAAAAAAGAGAGACGCCAAAGCATCTCCCGCATTCTCATGTCTATATTCGTTGAGTATACGTTTCCTACGTTGGCATTATCCAAATCAGGTATGTGGGTCGAAGTTGTCAACTTCCTCTCAGCCTATGCGATAAGCTCCCCAGTTGTATTTACAATTTACAGTATAAAAGGGGTGGGGGGATTTGTCAATGGGAATTTAGGGAGAAAAGTGAGTGTAGGAAGTGTACGGTGCAAGGGCAGGGAAGTCGTGGGCTGCAATCGGATCATTTCGCTAAGACCTCGTAACAGAAAAAGATACCGTCCGTTCTAACCGGGCATATTCGCTGTAAGCCCTTGATGGCCTTACGACTCAGATGCCCTCGAAACCAGGACTTGTGGTCCTGGTTTCGCACGAACTGACGGTATCTTTTTCTGCAACGAGGTCTAGGGCTTATGATACGGCCACAGCCCACAACTTCCCTGCCCTTGCACCTGACATCCCCGTGTACTCGGGATTTTCTCTAGTGGGGGATTCCGGCGGAGATGCGTGTGGAACGTTTTGGATAGATAACAGAGTGTGTACGTGGAGAAGCACTTTATGGAAGATAACAGAGTGGGTGGGTAAAGAGAGCAGTATGTAATTTGGGTTCAGGCTATGCATGCTTGCATACTTTGCTCAAAAAGGATTGTTCTACGGTATGCAATGATGAAAAATTATATGTAAAGCATATTCCCTGCACTAATTTATGTCTTAATCACAAAACTCCTGTTTACTTCATAATACATATACATTCCAGTCAACACAATTCCAATATATAAAGCGATCACTCGCCCAGTTCTCCCTCACATCCGTTCCATTTCCAATCTGTTATTTAGCCAACACCGTGCCCCACGCACCCCCCCCAGTCAGGAATCCTCACAGTTCATGAAGAGTCACACATAAGAATGTCAGGCAGAGAGGGGCAGTATGGCAGTTCATGTCCGTAGAAGAGCCGTACAATCCGTTGGTAAAAAAGAGGTCTGAAATCAGGATAATTCTGTGCCACAAGCACAGAATTCAAGAATGTCTGAGTCGGAAAAATCTTTCAGATTTTCTCCGACGATTACATTCGATTCCTGATTCCAGACCTCTTTTGAACCTACGAATTGTAGGCGATTGGAGTCGGATATGAACTGCCATACTGTCCCTCTCTGCCGTACATCTTAAGACCTATTCTTCACGAACAAACTTCCCACTTTACATATACTTTCCAAAAACCAGATACAAACTTCACATTTTACATAGATTTTACAATGAGAGTACCGTTGAATTTACATAAATACGCTACATTAATACCATGGCTGCAGGCGACTGCCGTGTCTGTGGCCAAAGGTGCGATACTTATAATAATTGAGGAGAGGGATATGAACGGTACATTAGAGATAGCATTTGGATTATTAGGTGGTCTGGCTGTGTTCATCTTTGGGATGAATATGATGAGTGAATGTCTTCAGAAAGCAGCCGGAGAGAGGATGAAGAGTATTCTTGCGCTGCTAACGAAGAATCCCATTATGGGAGTGTTAGCGGGTGCGTTGACAACTGCCGTGCTGCAGAGCAGCAGTGCGACAACTGTAATGACGATTGGATTCGTAAGCGCGGGGCTTATGAATCTTCCGCAGGCAATATCCATCATACTGGGAGCGAATATTGGTACTACGATGACAGCGCAGATTATTGCGTTTAAACTGAGTGACTACATATATGCGATTATTTTCGTGGGCTTTATTATCTCGTTTATTTCGAAATCCCAGAAGGCTAAGAACATCGGGCAGACAATCTTTGCGTTTGGTTTGTTGTTCTTGGGAATTGAGACTATGGGAAATGTGATGGAGCCTTTGGCATCCAGCCCGGTATTCACGGATATGATTGCAAAAGTGGCGGACATTCCGATACTGGGAGTTGCTGTCGGTACACTGATGACGCTAGTGGTACAGAGCAGTAGTGCGACGATTGCGGTGCTCCAAAACTTTGCCACGCAGCCAGGACCTGATGGAGTAACCAGCATTCTGGGACTTACAGGAGCGATCCCGATTCTGCTTGGTGATAATATCGGTACGACGATTACAGCTCTGCTGGCGAGTGTCGGACAATCGAAGGATGCAAAACGTACGGCAGTTGCACACTGTACCTTTAACATATCAGG
Organism: Bariatricus sp. SGI.154; assembly: GCF_050313795.1. Classification (NCBI taxonomy): domain Bacteria; kingdom Bacillati; phylum Bacillota; class Clostridia; order Lachnospirales; family Lachnospiraceae; genus Bariatricus; species Bariatricus sp. SGI.154. The sequence continues at coordinate 150,539 of NZ_JBNPMC010000001.1, read as the reverse complement.
ATGTCTGCTTTTCATCTGGTTCGTGAATCCATTTGCCCGTTTCATCCAGTGGATATCGCCGAAGGGACCGGAGGTAGAGGTGATCTCCAGACAGATTGCCAACGCTCATACAACCTTCAATGTTGTGATGACGCTTTTGTGGATTCCGATGATCTGGCTCATGGTGAAGAGTGTCATGCGCATTATCCCGGAAGGTAAGCAGGCAGCAACGAACCCTGCAGATGCATTCTATCTGGATGAGAAATTAATCAGTCAGCCTGCGGCAGCCCTGCAGCTTGTTGCAGGAGAAGTAATCCGGTGCAGCAGAATTGTAGATGAGATGCTTCAGAACCTTGTGAAGGCAGTTAAGAAGGAAGACCGGGAAGTAATTCGTGAGATTCTGAAAGAAGCGGAGTTTGTCCGAAGCCTGGATGGAAAGATAACGGATTATCTGACGGATCTGTTCGCTGCCGGAGTGCTTACAGAGGAACAGGCAACGCAGACGGCAGGGATGATGTATGTTCTGGGCGATATTGACCGTATCGGAGCATTGTGTGCAGAGGTGTCGAATTCTATACAAGATAAGATTGAGAAGAAATATAAATATTCCAAAGATGCCATGAAAGATCTGGAGAAGAGCCTGAATATCATTGAAAATATGTACGCAGAAGCCCTACAGGTAATGATGACTGGCGATCTTGAGAATGCGAAGAAGATCCTTAAGAAGAAAGAGAAGGTCATGGCTTTGGATATCAGCATGAAGAAAGCGCATATGAACCGCGTCGGAAAGGGTAAATGCGAGGCAAGCCTTACCGTACCGTTTAATGAGATTCTGCGGAATATTGACCGTATGGGAGGCAGCTGTGTGAATATTGCAGATGCCGCTCTGGGGCAAGTGAAATTAGATTATTTTGGTCATATTGGAGAAAAAGTCTTGACAACTTCTGCGAATTAGTTTAAGATACAGAACATATTTAGAGATTACGGCAAGAAAGGAGATCAGATATGAAGACGTTTAATCATCAGAATACGAATCAGAATATGATGATGATGGTAGGCTGTGTAAACATGTGCATGATGTGCATGATGAACATGGCTTATTTGCGTATGCGTCGAATTATCTGATTTTAACATATACTATTTTTGAATCGTGTAAGATAGAGTATGAGGAACAGGTACGACGTGTACTTGTTCTTTTTTTGTTGGCTTTTATCGGAAGAGAACGATTGGTGGCAGAGTCTGAGGGCATGAAGGAAAGTTCTATTATACAAAAATATACCCGATATGTCGGAATCTCAGATAGAATATTGAATTCAAAATAAGTAAAGTGCAATGCAGAGAAAGGGGAAGGAATATGGCACAGATTGAAGTAAGACATCTTTCAAAATCATTTACTTCAAAGGATGTAAAAGTTGATGCCCTGCAAGATATCAATCTTGAGATTGAACAAGGTGATATCTATGGAATCATCGGAATGTCCGGAGCAGGCAAGAGTACGCTGGTACGATGTTTGAACTACCTGGAGAAGCCGACGGTCGGAGAAGTGTGGATCGAAGGCAAGGAACTTGGAGGCATGAAAGAGAAGGAATTGTTGAAGCAGAGGAAAGACATTGCAATGATCTTCCAGCATTTTAATCTGCTGATGCAGAAGAATGTAGTGGACAATGTGTGTTTCCCACTATTGATCCAGGGAGTTAAGAAAAAAGAGGCGCGCAAGAGAGCCAAGGAACTTCTGGAGATTGTAGGTCTAGAGGAAAAGGAATTGGCATATCCGGCACAACTGTCAGGTGGTCAGAAACAAAGAGTTGCTATTGCAAGAGCGCTGGCATCTGATCCGAGAATCCTGCTGTGTGACGAGGCGACCAGCGCCTTAGATCCACAGACGACTGCAGCGATCCTGGATCTGCTTGGAGATATTAACAGACAGTTTGGAATTACGATTGTGATTATTACGCATCAGATGTCCGTAATCCGTAAGATCTGCAATCAAGTGGCGATTATGTCACAAGGACAGATTAGAGAGCATGGATCAGTAGAAGACATTTTCAGCCATCCGAAGACGAAAGAAGCAAGAGAGTTAATCCTTCGTGATATTGATGGAGAGAGAGTCTCAAATGAGTCCGCATTAAAAGATCAGTTGATGGAAGATAAGAAAATCCGAATTGTATTCTCGGAAAATTCTGCATTCGAGCCGGTGATTGCGAATATGGTCCTTAAGATGGGAACTGCGGTGAATATCTTAAAGGCTGACACGAAGAATGTGGGTGGAATCGCTAAGGGAGAGATGATCCTGGGATTGCCTGCAGATAAGAAGATTCAAAAAGAGATTGAAGATTACATATTGGAAAGAGGACTGGAGATTGAGGAGGTGACAGGAGATGTTTAGTAGTGAAGTAATCGAGATGCTGATTATAGGAATTGGTGAGACAATGTATATGACGCTGGCATCGACGTTGTTCGGTTATGTATTCGGGCTTCCAATGGGAATTCTGCTTGCCATAAGTGATAAGGATGGCATCAAGCCGAACACATTCCTGTATAAACTGTTGGATGTAATTGCAAATATCGTGCGAAGTGTTCCGTTCTTGATTCTGCTTATCGTACTGATTCCATTTACCCGGGCGATCGTGGGCAAGAGTTATGGATCTACGGCAACCATCATTCCCCTTGTGGTGGCAGCAATTCCGTTTATCGCCCGCATGGTGGAGTCATCGCTTAGAGAAGTGGATGCCGGGGTGATTGAAGCCGCAAGATCTATGGGCGCATCCACATTTACAATTGTGGTCAAGGTGCTTCTGGTAGAAGCCAGAACTTCTCTGATCGTAGGTGTGACCATTGCTCTTGGTACGATTCTTGGATACTCAGCGATGGCAGGAACCGTCGGTGGAGGCGGGCTTGGAGATATCGCGATCCGTTATGGGTATTACCGTTATGAAGCCGGAATCATGATAGTTACGGTAGTATTACTGATTGTATTAGTCCAAATATTCCAGACAATTGGCATGAAATTGTCTGTTCATCTAGATAAAAGAAAATAATAACAAAAATAGGAGGAAATGTATTATGAAGAAAAGAGTGTTGACAGTATTTTTGGCAGGTGTATTAGCAATCGGAGTATTGGCAGGATGCGGCTCCAAGGACAAGGGAGAGGATTCTAAGGCAGAATCAGGTATAGATTCCGGATCTGACTCAAAGGTAATTACAGTAGCGGCATCCGCGACACCTCATGCAGAGATTCTGGAGGAAGCCAAAGGTCTATTGGAAAAAGAAGGATATGATCTGGAAGTTACCGTATTTAACGACTATGTTCAGCCAAATGAAGTGGTAGAAAGCGGCGAATTCGATGCAAATTATTTCCAGCATGTACCATATCTTGATAGTTTTAATGAAGAGAAAGGAACACATCTGGTAGATGCAGGAAAGATCCACTATGAGCCATTTGGTATCTATCCGGGAACAAAGAAAAGCCTTGACGAGTTGGAAAGCGGAGATACAATTGCAGTACCGAATGATACAACTAACGAAGCGAGAGCGCTTCTCCTTCTGCAGGACAATGGCGTGATTACATTGAAGGATGGCGCCGGACTGAACGCAACTGTAAATGATATCGAAGAGAATCCAAAGGATATCAAGATTGAAGAGTTAGAGGCAGCGCAGGTATCCAGAGTAGTAGACGAGGTTGCTTTTGTAGTGTTGAATGGTAACTATGCACTGGAGGCTGGATATTCTGTGAAGTCTGACGCGATTGCTTATGAGAAGTCTGATTCTGAGGCAGCGAAGACATATGTGAATATTATTGCTGTAAAAGAGGGAAATGAAGATAATGAAGGAATTCAGGCATTGGTGAAGGTTCTGAAATCCGATGAGATTAAGGAATTCATTGATGAGAAGTATAATGGGGCAGTAATTGCATTTGAAGAGTAGATTTCTTTAGGGAAAGTTTGTTATCGAAAGGGGACGGTGCAAGTGTGAGTTATGGGTGGCTGGCGACCGGAGCCTTTCGCAAGCCACCCATGACTCACGCTTGCACCCGACACATCCGAGAACAGGGACCTTCTCTGGGAGGAATCAGGTGGATGATTCAGGTGTATAGTTTCCTTTAGCGATTTACATATACATTACCGGAAAGACTCCTTCCCTCTTGCATCCTCGATGGAATCTCCCACTGATTATGAAAAGTTCCACCTAAGATTGTCAGGCAGAGAGGAGATGGATGGCGGTCCTGCACCGCCATCCATCTCTTCTCTGCCGTACACCTTACTTCTAACTTTTTAAAATCAATGTTTCTACAAATCCGTTATCTCACTATGCAACTGCTGCAACGACTTCACTTCCCCATTGCCATGCTCTTTCACATATCGGATTCCCTTCGCCGTAGCTCTGGCCGCAGCAATGGTCGTCATATAAGGAATCTTAGCCTTAATCGCAGCCTTACGCAGATAACTATCATCATGCACGCTGTCCTTGCCAACCGGAGAGTTCACGATCAGATCAATCTGTCCATTCGTAATCATATCCAGGATATTCGGACGTCCTTCGTACAGTTTATTCACTCTTGTCGCCTCAATACCAGCCCCATGAATCAATTCATAAGTATTGCCGGTAGCAATGATCTTGAATCCATCATCTGCAAAATGCTGTGCGATCTCCACAACTTCTTCTTTATCCTTGCGGTTTACAGAGATCAGTACAGTTCCGCCAAGCGGCAGTTTGGACTGAGTTGCTTCTTGGGCCTTGTAGAATGCTTCTCCATAGTAAGGAGACAGTCCCAGAACTTCTCCTGTAGAACGCATCTCAGGTCCTAATACCGGGTCTACTTCCTGGAACATATTGAATGGGAAGACTGCTTCCTTCACGCCATAATATGGAATGTGCTGTTCCTTTAATTCTGCAACCGGTGATGGACGTCCGGTCAGTTCGGAAGTAATGATATCGGTTGCCAGAGGCACCATGCGGATGTTGCATACCTTAGATACCAAAGGTACGGTACGGGATGCACGTGGGTTCGCCTCCAGAACGTATACTTTGCCCTTTTCGATTGCGTACTGCATGTTCATCAATCCTTTGACATGCATTTCTTCCGCAATCTTTCTTGTGTATTCCTTGATCGTATTCACTTTCTCTTCGGAAATGTGTACAGATGGGATGATGCATGCGGAGTCACCGGAGTGTACGCCGGCTAACTCGATGTGTTCCATAACTGCCGGAACGAATGCATGGTTTCCGTCGCTGATTGCGTCTGCTTCACATTCTAAAGCGTGATTCAGGAAGCGGTCGATCAGGATCGGACGATCCGGGGTTACGCCTACGGCAGCCTTCATATAGCCTACCATGCTTTCATCGTCATATACGACTTCCATGCCGCGTCCGCCAAGAACGTAAGATGGGCGCACCATAACCGGATAGCCGATTTCTTTTGCGATAGCAAGTGCTTCTTCTACGGTAGTAGCCATTCCGGACTCCGGCATAGGAATCTCTAATTTATCCATCATTGCACGGAACAGGTCACGGTCTTCTGCGAGATCAATGACAGAAGGTGATGTTCCAAGAATCTTAACACCGTTCTTCTCCAGTTCAGAAGCCAGGTTAAGAGGAGTCTGTCCGCCAAACTGAGCGATCACACCGACTGGCTGTTCTTTCTTGTATATGCTAAGTACATCTTCCAGAGTCAGCGGCTCGAAATACAGCTTGTCAGAAGTATCGTAGTCGGTAGAAACGGTCTCAGGGTTACAGTTTACGATAATCGTCTCAAAGCCAAGTTTCTTAAGAGCAAGTGATGCGTGAACACAACAGTAGTCAAATTCAATACCTTGTCCGATACGGTTTGGACCGCCGCCAAGAATCATGATCTTCGGCTTGTCTGTATTTACAGGATTCTTATCTTCTGCATTGTAGGTAGAGTAATAATAAGCGCTGTCAGGAGTACCGCTTACGTGAACACCTTCCCATGCTTCCGTGGCGCCAAGTTCAATACGGCGGTTGCGGATATCATCTTCTGGTACGTTAAGAATCTGGCTTAAGTATTTGTCAGAGAAGCCGTTCTTCTTAGCAGAGATGAGCATTTCATCTGATGGGAGAGATCCTTTATTGGCAGCGAGTGCTTCTTCTTCCTCTACCAATTCCTTCATCTGCTCGATAAAGTAAGTCTTAACTTTGGTAAGATCGAAGATCTCTTCAACAGTAGCACCTTTGCGGAGCGCCTCATACATAATGAAGTGGCGGTCACTGGATGGTGTGATCAGCATCTGAAGCAACTGTTCTTTGGTCTTGCTGTTGTAATCTTTCGCATAACCAAGTCCATAGCGTCCTGTCTCAAGGCTTCGGATGGCTTTCTGGAATGCTTCTTTGTAAGTCTTGCCGATACTCATAACTTCGCCTACGGCACGCATCTGGGTTCCAAGTTTATCCTCTACGCCTTTGAATTTCTCGAATGCCCAGCGAGCGAACTTGATTACTACATAATCTCCGTCCGGAACATATTTATCCAAAGTGCCGTATTTGCCGCAAGGGATATCCTTTAACGTCAATCCGGATGCCAGCATAGCGGATACCAGGGCAATCGGGAAACCAGTAGCCTTGGAAGCAAGTGCAGAAGAACGGGAAGTTCTTGGATTGATTTCGATAACGACGATACGGTCTGTCACAGGATCGTGAGCGAACTGTACGTTGGTTCCGCCGATTACTTCTACAGACTCTACAATCTTATAAGCCTGTCTCTGTAATTCCTTCTGGCATTCTTCTGATATGGTAAGCATAGGTGCGGAACAGAAGGAATCCCCTGTGTGAACACCCAATGGATCAATATTCTCGATAAAGCATACGGTAATCATGTTGTTATCGGCATCACGGACAACTTCCAGTTCCAGTTCTTCCCAGCCAAGAATGGATTCCTCGACCAGAACCTGTCCTACAAGACTTGCCTGAAGTCCTCTTGCACATACCGTCTTTAACTCTTCTTTATTATATACAAGTCCGCCGCCGGCACCGCCCATGGTGTAAGCCGGACGCAGGACAACCGGATATCCCAGATCGTCAGCGATTGCAAGTGCTTCTTCTACACTATAGGCAACTTCACTTCGTGCCATCTCAATACCAAGTGCGTTCATAGATTTCTTGAACTCAATACGGTCCTCGCCGCGTTCGATGGCATCTACCTGTACTCCGATAACTTTTACATTATATTTGTCAAGGATTCCTTCTTTCGCAAGTTCGGCACACAGATTCAATCCTGACTGACCTCCAAGGTTCGGCAGAAGTGCATCTGGTCTTTCCTTGGCAATAATCTGTTCCAGTCTCTCTACATTCAGTGGCTCGATGTAGGTTACATCTGCCATCTCCGGATCAGTCATGATGGTCGCCGGGTTGGAGTTCACCAGTACAATCTCATAACCAAGATTACGCAGTGCCTTGCAGGCCTGTGTTCCAGAGTAGTCAAATTCGCAAGCCTGACCAATGATGATTGGTCCGGAGCCGATAATGAGTACTTTGTGAATATCTGTTCTTTTTGACATTTGTATCCTCCTAATATACGACATACTTATAAATTTCCTTTTACTATTATATAGGAGAATTGAGAAAAAGAAAAATGAAAATTTATAAAAAAATGAATCAAGTAAAAATGATTAAATAGAAAAAGAAGTAAAAGAAAAATATTGTGCAATATTTATATTTATGATAGTATTACTATCATAAATTGGACAGAAAAATATAATCACAAAGGATAAATCTATCACTGTAACCAGTCAACAGGTTCATAAAGAAATAAGATGGAGAGACCAATATGGAAACAATGGGGATAAAAGAACGAAAAGCATATCACATCATTAAGACATCACTGGAGTTATTCTGCCGGCAGGGAATTGAGGACACGAAAGTAGAAGATGTGGCAAAGGCGGCGAAAGTAGGCCCGGCTACCATATACCGCTATTATGAGACGAAAGCAGAACTGACGATCCAATGTGCGATCTGGTATTGGAAAGAGATGGCGAATCGGTATCTGCCACTGATCCAGAGCGAGAGATACATGAAACTGGATGGAAGAGGCAAGGTGAATTGTATTCTGGATATATTCGTAAGAATGTACAGGGATGAGACGGCATTCTTGCGATTCTTGCATGAGTTCGATGTCTATGTGCAGAAAGAAGGAATCAGTACTAAGCGCTTGGAAGAATATGAAAGGAATATTCTGGATCTGAAGGTATATGTGACGGATGCTATGGAAGAGGGGATTCGGGATGGAACCTTATATAATCCTTATACTATGGATGAATTATATTTTACTTTAACACATACGCTTTTAAGCCTAATGCAGAAATTAGCTTCTCTTGGACGGATTGTGAATTCTGATGATATGGTGGCGAATGTGCGGCAGGTGGAGATTGCAAAGGAATTATTATTACAGGGAATTACACGGAGGGATGAAAGATGAAGAAACTGACAATGGGAAAGATTTGTTCCGACATTGAGGTCGGACAGGAGGAATAGAGATGGAATTGATCCGAACAGAGGGATATGAAGATAGAATGAATAGGGTGGTGATGCCGTATCTTGATAAATATAAGGAATGCGGATATTTCGACCCTGACGGGAGGGGAGATATCTACTATGAGAAGTATTGCCGGGAGTCACCCAAAGGAGTTATGCTGATTGCTCACGGCTTTACGGAATCTGCTCAGAAATATGTAGAGATGATCTATTATTTCCTCCAAGGGGGATATCAGGTATATATTATGGATATGCGGGGACATGGACGTTCTGTAAGAGAGGGCGAGGATCTGTCTATGGTACATATTGGTCGATATGAACATTATGTGGCAGATCTGGAATACCTTGCGGATGAGATTGCAAGAAAGGAGAATCCTGGACTTCCGTTATATCTCTATGGACATTCTATGGGAGGAGGGGTAAGTGCGGTACTCCTTGAGAAACGCCCGGAATTGTTCAATAAATCAATCTTAAGTTCACCTATGTTAAAGCCGAAAACAGGAAATATGCCGTTTGTTATAGTATATGTGGCTGCAGTTGTGCAGGTATGGCTTGGAAAAGGTAAGACGTATGTGGCAGGTCACCATGCATTCCGAGAGGATGAGACTTTCCCAGACAGTGCGGCCGTGTCCAGGGAAAGATATGAATATTATTATCAGCGGCGGCTGAAGGAATCGCTATTTCAGACCAGTGGGGCTTCCTATGGGTGGCTTCGGGAGGCGATACGACTGTCGAAGCATGTGCGAAGAAGAACAAATCGCCGTAAGATTCGTGCAAGTATTCTGTTGTTCCAGGCACAGAGGGATGACTATGTGGATAACAAGGCACAGAGACAATTTGCGCGTAACATAAGGGATGTAAGACTCATTCTGGTCAAGGGAGCGAAGCATGAGATCTATATGAGTGATGACGAGACGATGCGAAAATACATAAAGAAAATATTTAAATTCTTAGAAATGTAAATTATATAGTAAAAGATGTTGAGTTGAAAAAGTGCTTTGAAGAGAGAAGATGATCTCTTCAAGGCACTTTTTCGGTTCGAAAGAATAAATCACAGTTTTGAGATTGTTCTTCACTGTGACTGGTCTGTGATTATTGTGTTATATAATAATAAAAAGAAAGGGAAATATATGATTCTTCTTAAGAAATCTTAAGGTTTATTTGTAGAAGTTCTTAAGAAACTAAGAGTAGGATGATATGCAAGGAGGAAAACTGATAGATGAAGGTACGGGCAAGACAACTGAGATTATCTTTGCAAAAGATTTCTGCAACTGAGATGGTACGGTATCTGTTTTACGGTGGATGTACCACGGCTGTGAATCTGGCAGTATTCGCGTTATTGCGATATAAGACAGGATGGAATGTGCGAATTGCGAATCTGGTATCCATTCTCATAGCAATTGTGTTTGCATTTGTCGTAAATAAATGGCGTGTGTTTCGTTCTGTTTGGGATGGCTGGAAGCAAAGCCTGGTGGAACTGGGGCAATTCGGGGGCATGAGAGGGCTGTCGATGCTTTTGGAAATTGTGGGGACAGATGTCTTAATAGAATATATGCATATTTCAGATTTTAACAGCAAATTGGTGATGCAGTTCATCGTAATAGCGGTGAATTATATTATTAGTAAATTCTTTGTTTTTCGAAACAGAAAGTCAGGAGGTACGGCATGATGAATAAGATGACGGTAATTGTACCATGTTTTAATGAGGAAGAGGCTCTTCCTGTGTATTATAGGGAGATGCGTAAGGTTATGGAGCGAATGGAGGAACTGCAGAAGGTAGAGATAGAACTGCTCTTTGTAGATGACGGCTCTACGGACCGGACGCTTTCTATTATGAAGGAATTGAACCTAAGAGATTCGCGGTGTCAATATCTGTCTTTTTCCAGGAATTTTGGAAAAGAGGCGGCAATCTATGCCGGAATCAGCAATGCTTCCGGTGATTATGTGGCGTTAATGGATGTGGACCTTCAGGACCCGCCGGAACTTCTGCCGGAAATGTATCGGATATTGCAGGAGGAAGACTATGACAGCGTTGCGACGAAGCGCTCTACCAGAACCGGAGAACCGAAGATTCGTTCTTTTCTGTCGGAGAGTTTCTATAAATTCATTAACAAGATATCTAAGACGGAGATCGTGAATGGTGCCAGAGATTATAGGCTGATGCGTCGCAAGATGGTGGATGCGGTGCTTGAGATGAGTGAATACAACCGTTTCTCGAAAGGCATCTTCGAGTGGGTGGGATTTCGGACCAAGTGGCTGGAGTTCGAGAATGTGGAGCGATCTGCAGGGGAGACGAAATGGTCGGTTCGTAAGTTATTCATGTATTCGCTGGAGGGAATCACTGGATTTTCCGTTGCACCGCTTTCACTGGCATCTGTCGTGGGAGTTGTATTCTGTATGCTTTCTTTTGTTATGATTATGGTGATTATAGTGCGTACACTTGTATGGGGAGACCCGGTATCCGGGTGGCCGTCCCTTGCGTGTATTATTTTCATGGTTAGCGGGATTCAATTATTCTGTACAGGAATCGTAGGGGAATATCTGTCGAAGACATATCTGGAGACAAAGCATAGACCCATATTTATTCTGAAAGATTCCAGCGATGAGGTAAAGGAGAGGCATCATGAAGTGGTTAGAGCATAAATTCAATAAGGAGCATCAGGTTTCTGGAAGATGGAAGGGGAGTATAAGGGGACGGCAATTGGATCTTGTGCTCCCTTATCTTGTACTGGGGATATTGACATTGTTCTTTTGCTGGCTCTTTTGCTGGCGGTACGGGATCTTCGGAGCCAAAGTGGACTGGATCAGCCAGCACAGTGTAATTCCGGATTATTTCCGGCAGCAGTTCTATGAGACTGGGGATTTATTTCCAGAATATGCGGCGAATCTTGGCGGCGGACAGAACATCTATCATTTCTCTTATTATGGATTATATAATCCCGTGATTCTTCTATCCTATAATCTCCCATTTGTGAAAATGGGAGATTATATTATGGTGTCCGGGATTCTCTGCCTGATGGCGGCGGTGATGCTTTTGTATCACTGGCTTATGAAAAGAGGATTCTCCGAAAAGATCAGTTTTATTGCGGCATTTATGTATTTGCTGTCGGGACCGATGATTTTTCATTCTTATAATCAGATTATGTTTGTTAATTATATGCCTTTTTTGTGCATGGCTTTTCTGGGAGTGGATCGTTTTTTCGAAAAACGAAGAGCGGGCTTATATGCAGGAAGTGTATTTCTGATGATTATGACCAGTTTCTATTTCAGTATCGGGGGGATGCTGGCACTTGTATTATATGGAATGCATCGGTATCTTCAGATACAGGAGGTGAAGGGAGATAAAGTAACGTTTCAGAAGTTCCTGATAGAAGGTATCCGATTCCTCGTGCCGATGATAACGGCGGTGTTGATGAGTGGCGTGTTGCTTGTGCCAACGGCAATTGCACTGATGGCAAGAAGCCATCCTGATGGAAGCGGAGAAGTGAATCTGGGAGCGGGGATTCTCTCTGCGTTAAAATCATTACTGATTCCCGATACGCAGATCCTGCGCTTCGTCTACTCGCCCTATGGAATCGGACTTACCACGCTGGCAATTGCAGTTCTTATCACTGGATTGGCATATCGGAAGAACTATGAGCGGGTTCTTTCCTATGGATGTATCATGATACTGACTGTGCCGGTATTCGCATATTTATTGAATGGGGGATTGTATATCCGTGACAAGGCGATGATCCCTATGCTGCCGCTGATTTGTTATCTGTGTGCGTATTATTGGCAGAAACAGGAGAGGCGGGAACTTTCTTTTGCTGTAAGTGGAATTCCTTTTCTCCTGGTACTTGTAATCCTATACTTGGGGAAGGAACAGGTCGATTATACGAGGTATTGGAAGATCATTATGGCTGATGCGGTCATAATGCTGTTTTGTCTTCTGATTTTCTGGCGAAAAAGGGATATACTGCTGCTGGCAGTGCCGCCGATTGTATTCTTGACTGTATTCGGCAATGTATTCCATGTGAGCGCAGATAAGATGGAAAGCAGGGAATTCTATCAGGAGGTAACGGATCAGGAACTAAGAGAGGCGATTGGAGAGATTCTGGAAGATGAGGACGGCTTCTATCGGATGGAGCAGGGCGGATCAGATACTGAGAATGCTGCGAATCTGAACCGGGTCTGGAACATGTGGCAGTATGTCTCTTCTATGTATTCTTCGGCTTATAATGCGGATTATATGGCGTTTAGGCAGGAAATATTCGGACTTGATATGCCTTATCGGAATTATCTGATGCAGTCGGTATCCAAGAATCCAATATGGCAGAGATTCATGGGAGTAAAATATATCCTGTCAAAAGAGGAAGAGCCGGGATATGAATTATACCGGACGATTGGGAATGAAAAGGTGTGGCGTAATGAATCTGTCTCGCCTATTGCGTATGCGACAGATCGAGTAATAAGCGAGGAAGTTTATCAGCAGTTGGAGTTCCCTTATAATCAGACGGCGTTGCTATCTTACGCTGTTGCGGGAAATGTCAAGGAAAATGCCAAGGATGATATCAAAAATACAGTGAAGGCGGAATTTAAGAATCCCGAGACTGACAATGAAGAACTGCGGGTTGGGCCAATAAGTGGGGGATACCAGATCCACGCAGAGAAGAAGGAGAAAATCCAGGTAAAAATTCAGGCAAGTACATCTGACGGAACGAATTCTGAAAATATTGCAGATGCATCAGCAGATGAGATATTATTCCTGAGATTCAAGGTAAAGAACCAACAGCCGGGTCGGGATATCGCCATATGGCTGGAGGGAGAACGCAATAAATTGAGTGCCAGAGATCATATCTATTATAATGGAAACACTACTTTTACCTATGCCGTCGTATTGGATTCGAACAGTCAGGAGGCAGAATTGACATTTGGTGCGGGTGACTACGAGATTACTGATATAGAGTGTTGCCTTGAGAAAGAATCCATAGAAAGTGTGGAAGAAAGAAGCAGCGAATTATACCAGTCAGAATTCAGAGTGGACAGGGAAGAAACCAGTGGGAATCGGATTACAGGAAGCGTAGTGGTTAAGAGAGATGGGTATTTTATTACGACGATTCCATATGATGCGAATTATGAGATAAAGATTGATGGAGATAAGGTGGATGCCGAGAAGGTGAATATGGCATTTCTTGGCTGCAAGATAGGAGCAGGAGAGCATACGGTAGAGATCACTTATCATGCACCGGGGATAAATGCTGGAAAAATCATTTCATTTGTGGGAATTCTAATGTTTGTATTGCTAATTATCAAGAGGATTTGGTAAGATAAGAAGCGTAGGAGGAGATGAAGATATGACGTTAGATGAGATACGCGTAGAGATAGATGCGATTGATTCACAGATGAAGCCTTTATTTATCCAGCGTATGGAATGTGCCAGGCATGTTGCCGAGACGAAGGCTAAAACCGGAGGGGATGTGTACGTGCCGGAGCGAGAAGCAGTGATCATTGAGAGACGTGCATCGGATGTAGATGCCGGGATTCATGATGAGTATGTAGCATTTTTAAAGCAGCTCATGAGTATTTGCAGAAGATACGAGTATGGCATTCTGCCAAAGATGCAGGAAGAGGTTCTTGCAGAGGCTCTTAAGGCGGCAGGAATGGATGCTGGGAAAGAGCATCAGCAGGTGAAGATTGCTTTTTGCTTAAGCAGCAGCAATAATAATCTGAACCTGTTCATTAATATGGTCAATCTGAACCAGGTTGATATATTGAGTATGAGTCTTGAGACGAAAGCAGAGAATCAGATTGTCCATATGACGCTGAAAGGGAATGTAGGAGAAAGCAATATGAGAAAACTTTTCTGTCAGATAGGAAAAGAGGCAGGAAACTTTCAGATATTAGAGTTAATTTAGAAGGAGAAAATAAGAGTCCATAGTTCTTTCATATGTAAAAAAGAATCCATATACTTCATAGGTAGAAAATATTCACATTTGGGATAGAAGTAGGACATTCGAAACATTCTAAAATATAGGAAAACCTATTGGAGAATGTGCATGGATTCATCAAATTATTCGAAAGTTCTACAAAGATTAACATCATATAGAAACTCTCTGAATAAAACTCAGGCAGAGATGGGCGAACAGTTCGGAATTGATCAGAGTCATTATTGGAAGATAGAGTCAGGAAGTAAGCGAATCTCTTATAAGAGCCTGAAGTATTTTGAAGAGCAAGGTGGAGATGTCTGCTATCTGATTACTGGAATCCCACGGAATTATGGGAAGATGGATGAACTCATTGCTAGATGCAGGACTACGGAGGGGAAGAAAGATCTTCTTGAAGTCATGCTATGGGCGATGAATCAGGGGATTGGGCTGGATCATCAGAAGAGTACGATATCCCCGAGGTCTTACAGAAGCCTGAAACTCTTTCAAGGTGAAAGTGATTCGGTATCTGTCTGGGAAAATATCCGTAGAGTGGAGGGCATATCCCAGGTAAGGATGGCAGAGATTCTGGATATTAATATAAAAAGATATCGGCGGATTGAGAAGATGTCGGTCTATCCGGATTCGGAGATTCTGAACACGTTATATTGTGAATTAGAATATTCTCCTTTAACGATTCTGGATTCTAGGTTATACTATTTAGATGAGATGAACTATATGTGGGAGGGATTTTCAGATACAGTTAAGGACAAGTTGGAAGTATTCCTTGAGACAGCGCTGGACTTAATAATTGAAAACGAGAGCGAGTACAATGAATGAAAAATATACTAATTGTAGAAGATAACAGGAAGACGCTTAATGCGCTTACGCAGGCAATTAGTAAGATAGAAAAGAATATTGTGGTTTATAAGGCGGAGACGTATGAAGAGGCGTGCGCGGTGGCATTTTCAAAGCGGATCGATGTGTTTGTGATTGATATTATTCTGACGACGGAAAAACCAGGAGATGTATCAGGAATCAGATTTGCAGATTTGGCCAGAAAGCACGACAGATATATGTTTACGCCTATTATTTTTATTACGGCGCTTACAGATCCTCAGTTGTATGCGTATAAGGAACTCCATAGTTTTGGCTATCTGGAGAAGCCATTTTCCATGAAGCAAGCTGTGGAACTGATCGAGCAGTCACTGAAGTATCAGGCGCCGCAGGAAGAGAACCAGATAATCTATCTTCGCAAAGAAGGCATATTGTTTGCGGTGCATTCCCAGAAGATTCTCTATGCAGAAGTGAAGAATCATATCTTAATTCTTCATATGGAGGATGAGATTCTGGAGATGCCATACATTACCATTAAGCAGTTATTGAAACAGGTGAATCAGGAGGTATTCCTGCAGTGCAGCCGCAGCACTGTAGTGAATAAGATGCATGTTAAATATATAGATATCGTGAACCGGTATATTGGAATCGATCAGGATGATATCCGGATAGAGATCGGTCCTTCTTATAAGAAAGCGGTATATCAGGAGTTTATGGATGATTAGGAGAATCTATGCTTTGCTGGAAATCTGCAATGTAATTCTCTGCCTGCATTTTCTGCATGGCAGAAAGATCAGGGTGGATCTTCCGGGAATCTTATTGGTATGTGCGGATGCCCTGATCTTTGAACTGATTCATACTTATGCGGTGAATCCAATCATGATCAGTATGCTTTATATTTTGACATTCGTATATTCCATGGTCGAATTTGACAGGGATGTCAAGAGAACCTTGATAAGCAATATGCTCTATGTTATGATTGTGGGCATTCTGCAATTGATGGTAAGTATACCTACGATCCTGTTTCCGCAGGATGGATTATCGGATAATCTGCTGGCGGTGTACATTAATCTTGGCGTACTGGTCGTTCAGTATCTGTCAAGAAGAAAACTGCATCAGTTATTTGAACTTGTATTAAAGAAGAATGTAGTCATATTCGTGGTGACCGCCATATTCTGTGCAAGTCTGGTCCAGTCGATCATTCAGTATAAACGGTATATGAAGATGTCGCTGGATGAACTATTGATGTTGATGACCTTCGGAAGCATGGTGTGTATCTTATCTTATTGCTGGCAGATGGAGCGGGAAAAATTATATGCCAAAGAAGTGGAACTAAAGATGCATGAGGTGTATGATGATTCTTTTCGGGAGATGATCGAGAGCATTCGGGAACGCCAGCATGATTTTTATAATCATATCCAGGCTATCCGATGTCAGCATTATTCCATACATAATTATGAGGAACTGGTGCGGGAACAGGATGCATATTGTGAGATGGTATTGCAGGACAATAAGTTCTATAGGCTGCTTAGCAGCAGTAATCCGGTGATTACCGGATTCTTATATGGGAAATTCAGTGAAGCGGATAGACGGGGAATTGAGATTGAATATTCGGTGAAGATATTGCCGGGCGACAGGGAGATACCGGTCTTCATATTGATCGAGATCTTGGGAATCTTATGGGATAATGCCATTGAGGCAGTCGCGGACATAGAAGAATCACGGGTGGCGCTTAAGATAGAAGAGGATGAGGATTCTCTTAGAATTGAGATGGCTAATCCGATTAAGAACATATCCCGTGCAGAGATTATGCGGTTTTTTGAAAATGGATATAGCAGTAAAGAAGGGCATATGGGACTTGGACTTGGCAAACTGCAGAAATATTCCCGCAAGTATGGGTTTGATCTGCTCGTAGATAAAGAAAATAGAGATAAGTCGGAATGGCTGATCATAGGTGTAATGATTACGAAAAGCCGTCATTCCTAGGCTGGAAATGACGGCTTTTAGGCATTGCTTATTCTTCTTCCGGGAATGGATATTCTCCAAAGAAGAGCATACTGCATCCTTTCCAGTGAAGGACATAGACAAAGGCGAGACAGAAACTGCCAAGCATGCCAGCCAGATTTCTCTTGATGAAATTCATACATTACACCTCCTTAAGAACGCTTTTCAAGTATGCTGCGCCAAGTTGCAGCATATGTATCATAATCACCCAGAAGCCAGTCGTAAGGTACCGGTTCGGGGGAAATATGAACACGCTGATAAAATACAGAAAGATTAGTACGGTTAGTACCATCTTATAGGAAAATATCTGACCGTGCTGTAGTTCCTTGTGGTAAGGAGATGGAATCGGCGAGATATAATAACCGATCATAATAGCAGCAGCCAGAAGTACCATTTGTATTAATCTGGCAGGAGCATACTGTGGCAATATGGTAATGCACACGTAGAGATAACAGAAGGATGTTATCAGACATGCCAGATAGGAGTTGCAGTGTAGCCCACCGCTATAGCGTCTCAGGATTAATAATAACGAGACACTGAAAAGATAGTATGTAAGATTGGAGGTATAGTAAAAGAATATTCCCATCAGTATGAATTTGCTGAATTCAGACAGAAGAGACATTAACACATAGTGTACTAACTTAACCTGGTAATCGGTATAATTGTGCTCTTCTTTTAAATATGAATAAAACTTCATCTTCGATACCTCCTGATATGCATTGGATATACATACATTAGGATACATGAGAATAGGAGGCAGGATAAAAAGTTTGACTGAAATGCGTAAATTGATAACTAAACATGAGAAAACCCGTTAACCTGACCGGCTAACGGGTTCTCGTTGTTGTTATAGTTATCTAAAAGGAATGAGAGTAAAGTGCGGCACCCGGAATCAAAATTCCTGGGTGCAATACTTTGTGAGGGGGGAGATAGTTGAATGTGTTCTTCAACTATCTGACTCTTAGTATAATGGATAAATGTGTCTAAAATATGTTCAATTCCTTAAACAAATCGAAAATTTCTTAAAAAGAAATGAAGTCTTCTCCTATCTGGCTGGAAGTATCATGTCCTTCCCCTCGGTAAAGGGGTGCATTTTCATAATATGAGGTGACCTCTTCTCCCTTTTGTAATGTACTGATATTCGGTCCGCTCTTGAATATGATCTTCAAAAGGATCGGAGTGATAATGGTTGTGATGATAACCACGATAATGACAGGTCCAAGGAAACTGCTTCCCAGCATTCCAAGTGCCTCTCCCTTGTTAGCAACAATCAAGGCGACCTCGCCACGGGAGATCATACCGACTCCGATTCGTTTGCACTGGTAATTCTTATAGCCACATGCCTTTGCGCCAAGACCGCAGCCTACGATCTTAGTCAGGATTGCTACGACAGTCAAGATGACTGCGAATTCTACAATCGCCAGATTCATCTTCGGCAGTTCTACTTTCAGACCGATACTTGCGAAGAATACCGGCGACAGCAACATATAAGATAGGGTATCGAATTTGCGCTGTATAAAGGTAGATTTACTCGTGTTGGAGATGATCAGTCCGGCAATGAAAGCACCGGTAATATCTGCAACACCGAAGAATTTCTCAGCAATATATGACATTACAAGACAGAACACGAATGCCATGATCGCATGCCTTCGAAGTCCTCTGTCTGCCCGGGCCGTCCAGGCTTTGTACGCTTTGTAGAAGAAGAAACCAACAATGCCGGAAAATGCGAAGAACCCCACAATCTTCAGCATGACAGCGGCAATATTGACAGACGAATCCGCAAGGCTGGTTACAATAGTAAGAGCCACGATTCCGAGAACGTCATCGATAATAGCAGCGCCAAGGATTGCATTACCGGAACGTGTCTTTAACTTTCCAAGTTCTTTTAGAGTCTCTACTGTAATACTTACAGAAGTTGCCGTTAAGATAACGCCGATAAAAATATTTTGTAAGAATATACTGCTGGAAGCATCGGAATCAATGATTCCCGGCTTGTTAAAGAACCATGCCGCGGCGAAGCCTCCAATTAACGGGACGATAACACCGCACAATGCGATAACGAAAGATGCTTTTCCGCTTGCCTTAAGTTCCTTGATATCTGTCTCAAGTCCGGCACAGAACATCAATATGATGACGCCGATCTCGGCTACATTATGTAAGAAATCCGTTTCAGTCAGGATTCCCAGCATAGCCGGTCCAAGGATAACCCCGGCAAGAAGTGCCCCTACAACTTGCGGCATCTGTACTTTTCTGGTTGCAAGTCCCAGAAGTTTTGTGGACAGCAGAATGACTGCCAGATCCAATAGGTATTTGTAGCTTTCCATAAATATGTCTCCTCTCGTTTCAGCTTCCTGTGATACCCTCCTTTTGTCTCGTCCCAAATTATAAGAGCATCTATTTCAAGTGTCAAACGAATTTGCGTTTTTCTACCTATGTAATATTTATATATCAGATATACAAATTGTATATTATACGATTGTCTGTTATACAGACTGAGAAGGAGACCGCCTTGTGACGCAGGTCTCTAACAGCAGGCGTTTTAAGGCATTGGCGGCAATACTTAGCGAGTGGCTTCTGTCTTCAATCAGGCAAATCGTGCGGAAGGGGATATCCTCATAGAGAGGGATCTGGCATACCTCGCCTGCTGCAAGAGCATCTAAAGCAAACTTCTCTGGTACAAAGCCAATTCCAAGACCATTCTTTACAAGAGGAAGAATCTGGTCGGTTGTAGCAACCTCCGTATCGGGATTCCATACCAGATCATGCTGTAAATAAAGTTTCGAATAGAATTCATAGGTGGCTGCTTCTTTGCCCAGGCTGATCAGCGGATAACCGGATAATTCGGACAGATGGTTCGTGGTATCTGCCAGAAAAGCATATTGGCTGCTTCCTATCAGAATCTCCTGGAATTGTACGAGCGGTGTCCTTTTTAGTGGTTTGTGCATCTCTTTGGGCGAGGTGACAATTGCAAAGTCAGCAAGACCGCTTTTTAGTACCTGCAGTGCTTGCGGTGTTGTATGGTTAGAGATACAGAGACGGATGCCGGGATAGGTCTGGTGGAATCTCTGAAGGATAGGCAGCAGCAGTATATGCAGCGCAGTTTCGCTGGTTTCAATGGTTATGCTGCCATTCGCAAGACTCTTGTCATTCGCCAGTTCCAGTTCAGCGGTCTGGATATGGTGATAGGCAATCGCAACATGGTGATAGAGTTTCTCTCCCTCAGGAGTAAGAGTCACTCCCCGGTTGGAGCGGATGAAGAGTTTGCAGCCGAGCTGGTTTTCAAGGTTGTTCATGAACCGTGAGACATTCGGCTGGTTGCTCATAAGCGCGGCAGCAGCTTTGGAAAAACTTTTATATTTGGCTACATAATAGAAGATACGGTAATAGTCGTATGTGATTTCCATAGTTCCTCCTGAATCATTTTATCTGTATATAATCTGCAAATACTATGTGGATTTGATATATCTGATGCATTTTATATGCATCTGGGATTTAACGATTATATACCGTGCGAAATCGGAAGTAAAGAGAAAC
Organism: Bariatricus sp. SGI.154; assembly: GCF_050313795.1. Taxonomy (NCBI): domain Bacteria; kingdom Bacillati; phylum Bacillota; class Clostridia; order Lachnospirales; family Lachnospiraceae; genus Bariatricus; species Bariatricus sp. SGI.154. Next base: position 129,795 of record NZ_JBNPMC010000001.1, on the reverse strand, counting down.
AGAATAAAAAACATCAAAAAGCATTAAAATAAGAAGTCTTTTAGCAAAAACTTAACAAGTTACAGTGATTATGGTATGATTAGGAGCAAAGTAGATAAAAAATATGGTTCATAAGCATATTGGGATTAGGAAAAAAGAACTATGGAAGATTCCGGAATTAGATGGAACTATCTGGAGCAGGAGGAAGTATGACAAAAGAAGAATTAGCGTTGGAAGTGATTGAGCGCCTGAAAAAAGAATATCCGGATGCAGGATGTACCCTGGATTATGACCAGGCGTGGAAATTATTGGTGAGCGTCAGGCTGGCGGCGCAGTGTACAGATGCGAGAGTCAATGTGGTTGTGGAAGATCTGTATGCCAAATACCCGGATGTGGATGCCCTGGCAGCGGCGGAGGTAGAGGATATCGAGCGGATCGTCAGACCATGCGGGCTGGGAAAGAATAAGGCAAGGGATATTAGTGCCTGTATGAAGATATTAAAGGAAGAATATGACGGCAAGATACCGAAGGATTTTAACTCGCTTCTGAAATTACCGGGCGTGGGACGAAAGAGCGCGAATCTGATTATGGGAGATGTCTTCGGAGAACCAGCAATCGTAACGGATACACACTGCATACGTCTGGTCAATCGCATGGGGCTGGTGGGTGGAATCAAAGAGCCGAAGAAAGTGGAGATGGAACTGTGGAAGATTATTCCACCGGAAGAAGGAAGTGATTTCTGCCATCGTTTAGTATATCATGGACGGGATGTCTGTACGGCGAGAACGAAGCCATATTGCGACAGGTGCTGCCTGAGGGATATCTGTGCGAAGGTTGGAGTAGAGTGATCGGTATTGTCCGGTTATTTGTGAGACGCCAAACGAACAGATGAAAGATAAGAAAGGGGAATTATGGGCTATCAGATTAAAATTACAATAAGAGGAAGTAAGCCGCCAATCTGGAGAAGGGTGATTGTACCGGATAGAATTACGTTTGCCGATTTGGATGCAGTGATTGAAAGTGTATTTGGATGGACACATAGCCATCTGTATGAATTCTATTTTAAGAATGAAGATGCAATATTTACAATTGATCCGGATGATTATGGACAGGAAGATGCTGAGAAAGAGTGTATTGATGCATGGATGTGGGAAGGAAATAGGTGCGAATACACTTATGATTTTGGAGATGACTGGAAGCATGACCTGGTGGTAGAGAAGATTGTGCCGTATGAATACCGCTATGCTGCAGTGGTGAAGTCCAAAGGTCCATATATGTTAGAAGACTGCGGGGGACTGTGGAGATTCTATGAGTATATAGAGGAAGCAGAGGAGTTTGAACTGGAATATGCGAATCAAGTACTCAGGGGAATGGAGTTTGATGAGGCAGAGCCAAGAGATGCGGACGAGGAATTTGAGGAGTTTTTGAAATCTGTTGAAGGCAGAGAGATGCTATTGGATGAAATGGATCTGATGATGGATGAACTGTATGAGCGGAAAGTAATAGCGGAGAATTGGATAGAGCAAAATAAAGATGCTGGGGAGATTCCAACGTTAGAATCAGTTCTCATACAGTATCCGAAGAAAGTACTGACAATGATTGCTAAAGTGAATGCTTTTTCAGGATATACTTCATTAAAGAAAGCAGAATTGGCCAAGTGGATTGCCAAACGGCTGTTAGATGATGAGTATATGAGGGGTATACTTGAGGTGGTATCAAGAGAAGAAGTCGAAATATTCGAAAAAGCCATGAATCATCCGGCAGGGATCTGGATGAATGAGGAAGTGATTGGAAAATCATTGTTCTTGTGTGCGTACGGAGCGTTTAACATGGTGGGGGTGTTGAGGATTCCCAAAGATGTAAGGGAGAAATATCAGAATATCTTTACCATTCAGTATCGAAGAGATAAAGAACGGAAATGGCTGATAGCAGATTATTGTGAATGTGCCGGATATCTGTACGGTGTGATCCCAATTGATAAAATGGCAGGAATTTATCTTGAATATGAAAAAGATGAACTTACGATTGAAGAAGTGATTGATCTGATTGATGATGTTGTTGCGGCGGGTACTGCGATGTGTAGAAAGGGAGACCTTTTATTTCATAAAGACTTGGAAGAAGAAGAGATGTATCGCTGGCTTCTAGAGATGCAGGGAGAAGTTCCTTATTATGTTCCGGAGAAAAAAGAAGAATTCCTTTCATATATGATGGAATATGTAAGAGGGTATGACAATGATTTGGATGAACCGGCAAAGGAATTTGTAAAATTTGTTCAGACGGAGTACCAATTGGAAGAGCCTTTTTCAAAGATGATTTATTCCGAACTTAAGACTTGGGCTCATATGGGCTATGACTTGGATATGCTGATGGCGGCGTTTGAAGAAGGATTGAGGCAATTCGGAGAGTCGGTTTCAAGGCGTAAACAGGTGAAGACTATTGAGAAGAAGATGCGGAAACTGTTGAATCATACGCGTACAGTTGTTTGTAGGGGATATACAAGGGCAGAGTTATGCAATAGAGACCGTAAAACGGGTTTTTCCATAGTAGGGAAGACATATCCAAATGATCCTTGCCCTTGTGGCAGTGGGATGAAATATAAACACTGCTGTGGGAAGAAGAAATAACGGTGTAATCGTAGGAATAAGAGACAAAAGTTTGAAATATGGCAGATATGGAGGGAGAATTATGGCAGATGTTGTAGGAATGTTGGATGAGTTACAGAACAAGGCGTTAAGAGATGAAGAACTTAAGAAGAGATTGCTGGCTACCAGAGAGGAGAAAGATCCGGTATCGGCGTTTTGCAAAGTGTGCCGGGAACTTGGATATGAGATCTACGAGATGGAACTGATCTGCGCCGGAGAGGAGTTCCACGCTGCCATGAAAAGAAGTACGAACGGCGGTGGAGAGAATTCACCGATGCTGGCAGGGGAAGATGATTTCTATGAATTGTTTTTGGCGAATTTGGAATGAGTCGGAAGTGTACGGTGTCAATGAGAGTCATGGGCTGCTGAAGATCGGAATCTTTCGCAGCCCATGACTCTCACTGACGCCTGCCCATCCTGGTTCAGTTCTGCGTACACTGCAACCTCCCCTTTCACCAACTGTAAGTGTTCATTCCTTCCTGGCTGATTTATAATATAAATATGTAAAGACCAGAAGGAGGATTTAGCCTATGAGGAGTATGAATAAGATTTTAGAAGTGCAGTCGCTACGAAAGTATTACGGAAAGGGAGGAAGTATTACCAAGGCTTTGAATGGAATGTCTTTCCAGGTCCTGGAAGGAGAGTTTCTAGGAATTATGGGAAGTAGTGGTTCCGGAAAGACGACACTTTTGAACTGTATTGCGTCTACGATTCGTCCGACAGAGGGAAGGATTCTCCTGAAGGGTGAGGATATCGGAAGATTGAAAGGAAAGAAACTTGCTGATTATCGGGGGAATAAGATAGGCTATCTGTTTCAGAATTTTGAGTTATTGGATAATCTGACCGGGTGGGAGAATATTATGCTGCCGATGGCAATTCATAATATACCGGAGAAGGAGTGCAGACAGAGGATTCAGGAACTGACAAAGTATCTGGATATCAGGGAGGTGCTGATGAAGTTCCCGGCGCAGATGTCCGGGGGACAGAAGCAGCGTGTGGCAGCGGCAAGGGCGCTGGTTCTGGAGCCGGAGATTGTCCTGGCGGATGAGCCGACGGGGGCACTGGATAGCAAGAGTGCCAGAACATTGATGGAGAAACTGGCAGGACTTAATGAGGAGAAGGGAAGCACGATTCTCATGGTAACACATGATTCGAATGCGGCCAGTTATTGTTCCAGAATCTTATTCATACAGGATGGAATATTGTTCCACGAACTTCGACGGAGGATGCCGGAAGAAACCAGCGAAGAGTTTTATGAGAGGATTATTACGGTGTTAGCACAGTTGGGAGGAGGAAGTGCGAATGTTCTTTGATCTTGTACGCAGGAATAGTAAGAGAAGCAGAAGGGAAAATGGCATCTATTTTGTGTCTCTGATTGTGTCAATTGTGGCTTTTTACATTATATTATCGTTAGAGAATCAGGATGTAATGATATTTCTGAAGGAGATGGAGAGTGATGCGGTATCCAGGCTTCTTGGGCTGATTCCGGTTCTTTATGGAATGACTTTGTTCATTATATTTTTTCTGGTGTATTTTGCGGGTAAATATCAGTTGGATCGCAGGAATCATGAATTTGGCATTTATCTGATCTCTGGCATGAGGAAGACGAGATTATTCGGGATGCTGATTGCAGAAGATATTTTAAACAGTGTGTGGGCGCTGGCAGTCGGGATTCCGGTGGCAGTTCTGTTATCGGAAGTAATCAGTCTGGTGACGGCAAGGCTGGTAGGGCTTGGAATTGTGGGGCATAGGTTTACATTTTCGGTAGGAGCGGCAGGGTATACTATACTTGGATTCTTTCTTGTGAAGGCGGTTGCATTTGCAATATTAAGCGGCAGGATTGCCAAAACAGAGATTCAAAAGTTGTTGACAGATTCTCAGGAGGAGAAGCCAAGGAAAGTATGTGGAAAAAAAGTTGCTGTAGAAATGCTGATGGGGATTCTGCTATTATGTCTGGCGTATTGTCTGGCTATAAGAGGCATGGCATGGCGGAATATCCGAAATATGGGGATTACTATGCTGATCGGCATATGTGGAACTTTTCTGGCATTTTATGGAGTTAGTGCCGTGGTGGAATTGCTGTTTCGAAGGAAGAAAAAGGAAAGCGGTCTGAACGTGTTTACATTTCGGCAGATTCAGGAATATATTGCATTTAAGCCGAATACGCTGGCGATCGCTTCGCTTCTGATTCTGGCAGCGGTTTGCTGTTTTGGATATGGAGTGGCATTGTCTGTGGGAAGTTCTATTCATGAGGGACATTGTATGGACTATACCTTTCAGGGAGATGAAAAGGAAGTGAAAGATGCCGTAGGCTCTGGTGAAATATCAAAGTATTTTGATGAACTATTTGAGGTTCGGACGGGACTATTCTTTGCGGAACTTGATAGTGAGCATACGTTCAGTGCAGAGTCGTTTATAGATACAATAAGGCAGCAGAAGAATTCAGAAGATAAGGAGATCCTTCTGAACAATCTACAGTATTTTACCTCTCCATACCTGATTGAATTGTCAGGATATAACCGGATTCTGGAACTTGCGGGGAAGAAACCCATTCAGATAGAAGATAATCAGATGGTATTGTATAGTGATGCAGAGTTTACTACAGATTCCAGAGATAAGGTGGTGGAACAGGCACTTGACAGTCAGCCGTATGTGGAATTCGATGGGGAAAAATATCAGATCACGGAAGGATATTATCATGAAGGCCTGGTTACGGATCGGTTGATTACTATATCTTATGGATTGATCGTAACGGATAAGACATATGAGAAATTGCTGGAAGGAAGAGAGGATAATGTCTATTGGAATGCAACACTTGAGAAGAATTTTGTAGAAAAGGAAGGGCTGATGCGGGCGATTGCACAGGTGAATCGGCTGCTGGATGAAAAGGAAGTTCCGTATGAGAGTTATCTTCAGAATATAGGGAGGCAGTTATTCTACGTGGTAGGTTCCAGTTACCTGACAATCTATCTGGCAATTATTTTCCTGATTATATCGAATACGGTTCTGGGAGTGCAGTATCTGATGCAGCAGCAGAAAGATGGAAAGCGTTATCAGACATTGATACATCTTGGATGTGATTATAGGATGCTGTGCCGCTCTGCAAGGTCACAGATCCGGTGGTTTTTCTGTATACCCGTTGTGGGAGCAGCCATCAGCAGTGTGTTCGGTATTAAGTCACTATTTAGCGGGATTCTGATGACCAGTATGAAAAGCAAGACAACAACACTTTTTGTGATTGCTTTGGCTATGCTGCTCGTTCTGTGTGTGGTAGAATATATGTATGTTGCGGCAGTTATGAGAACCAGTGACAGGCATTTGCTAGAGATGTTAGAGATAAAGCGTGATGAGTAGGATGAGTAGGAGGATTCCATGCAGAAAATTATCATAGTAGAAGATGATCTGTACATGAGAGAAGAATTAGAGTATATGTTTCAAAAAGAAGGCTATGAGACTCTATGCATGGATTCTTTTGAACATGCGATAGATGACATTATCGCTGACTCTCCGGAGTTAGTGGTTCTGGACGTTAATCTGCCGGGAACTACGGGGTTCGAGATATGTAGAAAATTAAAGCAGCGCAGCAATATCCCGGTTCTGATCCTGACGTCCAGAGATCAGTTGAAAGACGAATTGCATGCATTGGGATTGGGTGCGGATGAATTCCTTACTAAGCCCTGCCATAAAGAGCGGCTGCTGGCGAGAGTGTCCAATCTGCTTAGACATTACGAAGGCAGAGGTAAATTAGTGGGAAGGGAAGGATTCCTGTTGGACAGGCAGACATATACGTTGTATTGGAAAGAACAGTCTGTGATTTTGCCGGAGAATCAGGGGAAGATTCTGGATATGCTTCTGACACATTGGGGAGAAACGGTTGCGAAAGAGACGCTGTGTGAAATGCTGTGGGGGACAACGGAATATATTGATGAGAATGCGCTTCAGGTTAATATGACGAGGCTTAAGAAATCTTTACTGAAACTTGGGGCAGATTATAAAGTGACTGCAATCCGTGGGGTAGGCTACAAAGTGGAAGCGGACGGATAAGATGTCAGATTTTTCGTATCATAGGAATGATGGCGAAAATGATCATAGAAATAATGATAATGGGATGAATATCGGAATGAAAAGAATCAGAGATTGGTGGAATAGATTACGGGAATATCGGTTGTGGCTGGCAGTGTTGCTTTTGGTGGATGCACTGCTGGGATTGCTTTTGTGGCTGCTGGATGCGAAGTCATTTTGGTCGTTATGTGGAATATTTTCCCTAAGTTCTATGGGGCTTTTCATTATTCTGGCATGTTATATTTATAGAAGGGATCAGCGTAGGGAGAAAAAAATCCTTGGATTCATAGAGAGTCCGGATGAATTCCATGAGGCGGAGGCGCTGGAAGCCTCATTTCCGCGGGAGAGGAAAGAGATTGAGATGATAGGCAGCAGAATGCGGGCATTAGAGCAAGAGATAAAAGAACTTAAAGCGCAGTTGGAAGGGCAGGAGGAATATGTAGAAGCCTGGGCGCACGAGATTAAGACGCCTCTTTCGCTGATGACATTCATGCTGGATAATCGAAGAGACGAGATACCCCAAGGAATATACTTGAGATTGCAGCATGCAAGAAATCAAATGCAGGAATATGTGAATCAGATGTTATACTATGAACGATTAAAGGCGGTTCATAAGGACTATATCTTTGAGAAGATATGTCTATCTGATTGTTGCGAGGAGATGCTGGAAGAGTATGGGAATCTTCTGCTTGAGAGTGGATTCGTAACGGTGTGCCGTATATCGGAACAGTGTAAGAATGTAGAAGATATGGATGACCAGGTCGTATCGGACAGGAAAGGGCTACAGTTCATACTAGGTCAGGTAATAAGTAATGCGGTAAAGTATAGAAAAGATACAGGAGAGCGGACTCTGATATTGGAATTGTCAGATGAGGTACGGGAACTTGGAAATGATATAGATAGAAAGAAAGGAGAAAGCCCGGAGTATACGATTCTGTGTATCAGAGACAATGGCAAAGGAGTAAAGCCGCATGAACTTCCGTTTATTTTTGATAAAGGATTTGCCGGTGATATCGGAGTGGGGAGGAAGAATGCAACTGGTATGGGACTGTATTTGGTGAAGATGATGGCGGAAGATCTGAATATCCAAGTAGAGGCACGGGCGGAGTGGGGAGTAGGATTCGAGATGAGGCTGTATTTCCCAAAGATATGTAAATATTAATCTGATATCTAAAATCCAGAAGGTTATAGAACTGGCTTTAATCACTCTGGCGGATATGATTGGGGATCTGTTGAATGATACTTTTAATCCATGAATTCCCTCCAGGAAGGTAATTCCCGATTCTCTGCAATTGCTTTTTTGATCGCCTCATGGTAGGCGATCTTTTCGTTAATATGTATCAGATCTGCAGTTATCTCTTCTAACTTCTGTTCCATATGAGTGCGGTGCTTATATAGAAGCGCCAGAATCTCATCAATGTTGGTGAATTCATTATCTTCCAGTGTAAAGAATCTGCTGATGTCTGTAATGGTAAGTCCGGCGCGCTTGAAGCAGCAGATGGCTTTCAAGCAGCCAATATGGTCTTCGGTATAGATGCGCTGTCCGGATGGTGTGCGGTCCACATTCTTCAGAAGTCCCATCTCCTCGTAATAGCGGAGAGTAGAGGAGGGGAGTTGGAATAATTGTGAGATTTCTTTGATGGTATATGTCTTCATTTGGTCACTTCCTTTGAATATTTTTCTTTATAATTATTTTCAGTTTTATGCTTGACTTCAAGTATACTTGAAGTGCTATCTTTTGTAAAGAAGTAAGGTGTTCATATAAGTGAAAGAAGAAGGGAAGTTATAGATTATGGATAATTTTACATTTTATAGTCCGACATATTTTGTATTTGGAAAAGAAGAAGAGAACAATGCAGGGAAATATGTTCAACGGTTTGGTGGGAAAAAAGTTCTGATTCATTATGGCGGGGGAAGTGCAGTACGTTCCGGTCTTCTGGATCGTGTGAAAAAGTCATTGACCCAGGCCGGTCTGGAGTATGTTGAGCTTGGAGGAGTAAAACCAAATCCCAGAAGTGGTCTGGTGTATGAAGGAATTGGGCTTTGCCGGAAAGAAAAGGTAGATTTTATACTGGCAGTTGGCGGCGGAAGTACGATTGATTCAGCGAAGGCAATTGCGATTGGTGTTCCGTATGAGGGAGACTTTTGGGACTTTTATCAGGGAAAGGCTGCTGCAGAGGCACTTCCGATAGGAACAGTCCTGACGATTGCGGCAGCAGGAAGCGAGGGTGGAAATGGTTCTGTCATTACGCATGAGGAAGGGAATTACAAGCGTGCTACTGGAAGTGAAGTACTCTATCCAAAATTCTCCATTCTGAATCCTGCGCTGACCCAGACTCTTCCGGCATATCAGACAGCCTGTGGTATTACAGATATTATGGCACATCTTTTGGAGAGGTATTTTACGAATACGAAGGAAGTAGAAGTAACGGACCGCCTGTTGGAGGCATTATTGCTGACGATGATCAAAGAAGGCCCAAAAGCAATAGAGAATCCGAACGATTATGGCGCAAGAGCGAATATTATGTGGGCTGGCATGATGGCGCACAATGATTCCTGTGGCGTAGGACGCAGCCAGGACTGGGCAAGTCATGAGATTGAACATGAGTTGTCAGGGGCTTATGATTGTGCACATGGCGCAGGTCTGGCGGTTGTAATGCCAGCTGTTATGAAGTATAATATGTACCGTGATGTGAATCGTTTTGCGCGTCTGGCTGTCAATGTATGGGGCTGTCAGATGAATTTTGACCATCCGGAAGAAACTGCAAAAGAAGGAATCGAAGCATTTCAGCATTTCCTTGCAAAGATCCATATGCCTTCTAACTTAGAAGACCTTGGAGCCAGAGAAGAAGATATTGAGATGCTGGCACACAATTGCAGTTACGGTGCGGGAAGAACCGGTATTCTGAATGGATTTGCGGCATTGACAGAACAGGATATTATCAATATCTATCATTTGATGGGTTAGAACAGATTATAAAGAGATAGGTGAGTAAGATGCAGAAAATATTAGTATTGTGTGATGATATATGGCATCCGGCAGAAGTAATTGAAAAGGGGATGCTCCCTCTGGCAGGAGATGCTTATGAGTTTGATGTTGTTAAAGCAGCAAAAGATATCCTGACGCCTGAGATGCTTGAAGAGTATCCGCTTATTATCTGCTGCAAGAGCAATAATGTAACCTCGGGAAATTCGGCGCCTTGGTTTGAGAATACGGTAACCGAAGTCATGGGTGCAGAGTTCCGTAAGTATGTGGAGAGAGGCGGCGCGTTTCTTTCGGTTCATTCAGGGAATGTCTTTATGGGTGATGGAGACGGTATCAAAGAGTATACGGAATTCGTGGGCAATCGTTTCCTGTCTCATCCGCTCCGGTGCGGGGTGACACTGAGAAAAGAAAAGGAACATCCGATTATGCAGGGAGTAGAAGCACGGTTTGATATTCGGGATGAGCATTATCAGATGGAGATTCTGGCAGATGATGCAGATGTATTCCTTACCTCAGTCTCCGAGACCGGAGGTATTCAGATTGCCGGATATACCAGAAAAATAGGCGATGGGCGGCTTTGTGTCCTGACGCCGGGACATACGCTTTCTGTCTGGAAAAATGAGCAGTTCCAGAGAATCTTTTTGAATGCGGTCAATTGGTGTCTGCATGGAGAGGAGGATGCTGAATGAAACGTGTATTTATCACAGGAGCTGATCGTGGGATTGGATTCGCGCTTTGCAGATGCTTTTTGGAAAACGGCTGGCAGGTATTTGCCGGACGTTTTATGAAGGAATGGAACGAGTTGGAAACACTTAAGAAAGAATATGGACAGCGGCTTTCCATGATTAATCTGGATGTAGGGAGTCAGGAGTCTGTCAGTCAGGCAGCATCCGAAGTGGAAAGGCAGACGGATTATATAGACATGTTAGTGAACTGTGCCGGAATCTTCCGGAATGGAAGCAGTGAGACGACAGTCAATTGTCTGAACATCAATACAGTGGGACCAATCCGCATGGTGGAGGCGTTTCTTCCATTGATGAAGCAAGGCGAGAAGAGACTGTGTTTCTTTTCTTCGGAAGCGGCATCCATAACACTGGCCCATCGGAAAGGCGACGTATCCTACTGCGTTTCAAAGACGTGTCTGAACATGGCAGTCCGCCTGATGTTTGAAAGGCTAAAGCCGCAGGGATACAAGTTCCGGTTATACCATCCGGGGTGGGTTCGTACTTATATGAGCGGACAGAAAAGTACAGTCGGGAATTTTGAACCGGAAGAAACGGCAGCAGTTGCATATGAGCAGTTTATTTCAGACCGTGATTGGGAAGATGTATTGATTCTAAGTGATGTATCCAATGAAATATGGCCATTTTAGAAGTTGGGAGAAAACGAGATGAGTAGAATTGTTTTAAGTATAGATAATGGGAATCACTGTCAGGAAGAGGCGAAGAATTATCTGAGTTCTCATGACTGTAAAGTATATACCTTATCGGGCAGAGCCCGCCAGCCGAAGGCATGTATTGCGGGATGCCCGAAGGAGTATGCGTGGTTAGAAGGCGAAGATATCCAGGGATTGCTGGCTGAAATCGAGAGGAATGAGGGGAGAATTGATCTTCTGCTCTTTGGAATTGATGAACAGATACCAGAAGATAGTTTCATAGGAAATCATGACTGTGAGGAGCTTTTGGAGGTGCTGGGAGAACAGATCAATCATACGGAGTATATCATCGAAGCAGCGCTTCCATTGTTGCGAAAAGGGAATCTAAAGCGTATCGGGATGATCACGAAGAAGGATTCCAGTGTCAGTTATTGTAAAGATGACCGTAATTATGGACGGCATATGGTCTGGGCAGGACTCAATATGGTAGGCAAACTGTATTTTAATATGCTTCGCCCGGAGGGATTCACCTTCCGGTGGTACTGCGCCGAAGACAATGCAGGTGGTATGTCAGCGGGAGAATATCTTTTGAAGGGATTGTGCTATGATCCGAATGAGCCTTATATTCATTCGGATGAGAATCGGTTTGTCATGAGAGATTCTTATCTGAGGGAGATTCCCTGGTAAAAGAGATAAAGCGAATATTGCGGCACAAGTATTCCGGGGACTGATGATCCCATGAGTGCCGGTATCCATTCTTCAGTTGCATAATGATGATCAGGCTGTTACATTTGCAAATTAAATCGTGAATGTAACAGTCTTTTTATATACATGAATAAAAGTAAAAAATATGTTGACAGACGATATATGTCGTGATACGATATAGAAAAGATGAGTCGAGTGACGACATAACGTTGGACGACATAGAAGAAAAGGAGAAAATTACAATGGCAAACAAAGAAAGGTTTGAAAAAGTTTATTCACAGGGAAAGGTAAATGTAACAGAAATTTGGGTAGATAAGGAGACAGGCGTGAATTACCTGTATCATGTATCCGGCTATTCAGGAGGATTGACTCCATTATTAGACAGGGAAGGAAAACCAGTGATTACATCTGTATATCCGGAATAGAGACGTGAGGTGTATATATGGGAAAGAAAGTAGAACCGCTGACAGAGAGTTATTTTTACATTCTGCTTTGCCTTGCGGAAGGTCCGAATCATGGCTACGGCATCATGCAGAAGACAAAGGAATTGTCAGAAGGTGAAGTGAAGATTGGTTCTGGTACGATGTACGGGGCTACCGGGAACATGATGAAGAAAGGTTGGATTGTTGAGCGCAATGATTACAGCGAGGGCACTGAGCGCAGAAGGATGTATGAACTTACAGAAGAAGGAAGAGAAACCCTGGATGCTGAGATTAACAGATTGAAGCGTCTGCTGGCAGGAGCAAAGAGCATATTGAAGGGAGAATAATATGGGAAAGTTGAAGACAAGTCATAAGGCCTATGCAGCATGGGATTACGGGAAGGAGATTGAAGATCTGAATCAGAAGTCCAGGGAAGGATGGCAATTGGTAAAGGGCGGATGTTTCAGGAGTGTATTTGAGCAGGATGAACAGGTAGTTTATCGGTATCAGTTGGATTATAATACGGATATTGAGAATCGGATGCGGTATATTGAAACGTTTCGGGAACAGGGATGGGAGTATATGAACTCTACTTTTAATGGATGGCATTATTTCCGCAAGCCTTATGACCCGGAACTTCCCGAAGAAGAATATGAGATCTATACAGATTCTTCCGGCCTCTCAGAGATGGAGCAGAGATGGACACGGCTGGCAACGATTTTGTTAATTGCAATGAGTATTATGGGGATTACTATGTTGATAAAAGGAGTACAGTACCCGGAATGGCCAAGGGTGCCAATGATTCTTTTGTATCTGGACTTTATTGTATTTATCGGAATAGGACTCCGCCGCTTGAAAAAGAAAGATAAAGAGTATCATAAAGTGTTTCCCTTGTCTGCGATGGTGTATATCGCAGTTGTATGCTGGATTGTCGGAGTTATGTTGTCGGTGTTTCGTCCGGATGTAAGTGGTACGATCAAGGGAACTGGCAGTACCAGAAGTTATGAGAATTTTAAAGTAAGTTATCCTGACAATTATTACCTGGATCTTACAATGGATAATGAGATACCGTGTGAATTCCAGATTGTGGATCAGAAAGGAGATATTGTATATTCTAATCAGGAAGAAAAGGTGGAAGAAGAGAGTATACAACTGAGATTATCCAAGGGCACATATCAGATTAATATAGTAGCGGAGGATGATGGTACGGGTGGAAATACGCAGGTAGCGTATGAACTGAATTAAGTGAGAAGGCCCATAGTAAGAAAATAGAGAAGAGGCTGCAACATTTATCTTATAAAAGGTAATGTTCGGTCTCTTTGTCGCGATTATGATAGTAGTTAGGATAGGTACTGTTTTTATTTGATTATGAAGTTGTGGTAAGTTATAATGTTGATTAGTCTTATAATTGTGTCTGGAAGATTTGAGAATTTCTAAGACAGACTGGTTGCTATAGGATATTTGTAAAGTAAGGAAACTGGATTTAAAGGATTCTAACAAAGAGGAGGAAGAATATGAGGAAGCGAAGAATAAAGGAAATTATTGTGATGATAGTTTTACTGGTTCTTTTGTCTGTTGCATGTGGTTCTAATCAGGACGAGGACAGTGCCAAGAAGGATAATGCGGAACAGAATGTAGAGGATGCTTCAGTGGAACAGTCTGTATCAAAAGAGAAGCCTTTTGGAAATTTTCAATCGGAGACATTGGAAGGGGAAGAGATAACTCAGGAAGTATTTTCCAATTCAAACCTTACCATGGTAAATATCTGGGGAACATTCTGCGGTCCATGCATTCAAGAGATGCCAGAACTGGGAGAACTGAGCCGGGAGTATGCGGACCAGGGATTGCAGATCATCGGTATGTTGTGTGACGTAGAAGAAGCAGGCGATGAGACTGCATTAGAGATTGTGGAGAAGACACAGGCAGATTATCCGCATATTGTTGCATCTATGGGACTGAAACTAGGAATCTTGAACGAGGTATATGCTGTTCCAACTACAATATTCGTGGATCAGGAAGGAAACCAGATTGGTGAAGTGTATTCGGGGGCGCGTGATAAGGAAGGCTGGACAGAGGTTATTGAAGAACTGTTGAAACAGGTGAAAAAGGAATAAAAGCAACGTGTTATGCAAATGAAAAACAGCACGGCGTATGTGCTGTTTTCATTGCATAATCGCATATTGGAAAGTTTTAGCAGTGTTTAATTATTGGTAGTTTTCAGGCTTCTTAAGCAATCAATAAGTTCCATATCATTAGCCTGCAATTTGATATTTGAGCAATAGTTTTTGCCCTCCGGCGTGGTGACAGTGATTTCGATTACAGTTCCTTCTTTCATTGCTTCCTGGGATACAGCATTTATAAATAGCGGGAATTTGGGGTGGTTAGCACGAAAACGGTCCATACATCCCTTTATTTTTTGAAGCATGGCAATTTGATTAAAATTCATATTCATAATCTATTTCCTCCTTCGAAAGTTTCTCTATGTGGCATTATAATGGAATTGAGTGTAATAGTCAAAGAGGTATTTGGAATTGAGTAAGATGACAGCGGAAAAATTATTAAAACAGTATTTTGGTTATGATGATTTCAGAGAAGGTCAGCGTCCCTTAATTAATGCCGTTTTGGAAGGACGGGATGTGCTTGGGATTATGCCGACGGGAGCCGGGAAATCAATGTGTTTTCAGATACCGGCTCTCATGATGGAGGGGATTACGCTTGTGATATCTCCATTGATATCGCTGATGAAGGATCAGGTCGGGGCATTGAACCAGGCGGGGATTCATGCGGCTTTTCTGAATAGTTCACTGACAATGGGACAGTATGTCAAAGCATTGCGTCTGGCAAAGGAAGGGCGCTATAAGATTATTTACGTGGCGCCGGAGCGGCTGGAGACGGAAGGATTTTTAGATTTTGCATTGTCTCGTAATGTGAAGATTTCTTTCATGGCAGTAGATGAAGCCCATTGTGTGTCTCAGTGGGGGCAGGATTTTAGACCTAGCTATCTTAAGATTATGGAATTTCTTAAGCGGCTTCCTTATCGTCCGGTAGTAGGAGCATACACGGCAACGGCCACAGAAGATGTGCGGGATGATATTATGGATATTTTAGAACTACAGAATCCTTATGTTATGACAACTGGATTTGATAGGGGGAATCTTTATTTTGCGGTAAAGAAGCCGGTAGACAAGTATAAGGAATTGGTGAGATATCTACATAAGAGAGAAGAGGATATGCCGGGAAGCAGTGGGATTGTCTATTGCCTGACGAGAAAGAATGTGGAAGAGGTCTTCTATAAGTTGAGAGAAGAGGGGTTCTCTGTCACCCGGTATCATGCGGGATTAAGTGACGAAGAGCGGCGGGAGAATCAGGATGATTTCATCTATGACAGGCGGCAGATCATGGTGGCGACGAATGCATTTGGTATGGGGATAGATAAGTCGGATGTGCGTTTTGTCATTCATTATAATATGCCTAAAAATATGGAGAGTTACTATCAGGAGGCTGGACGAGCCGGACGAGATGGAGAGCCTTCGGAGTGTATCTTATATTATGAACCTATGGATGTAAGGACGAATCGTTTCTTTATAGAAAATAATGAGGATAATGAAGAACTGGACGAATTCACCCGACAGTTGGTGAAGGAGAGGGATACGGAGAGGTTAAAACAGATGACATTCTATTGTTTTACTTCCAATTGTCTTCGCAATTATATCCTGAATTATTTTGGAGAGCACAGTTCTGGCTATTGTGGCAACTGTCTGAATTGTATGACTCAATTTGAAGAAGTGGATATTACGAAAGAAACGATGGCAATTATGAATTGTATTGATGCAAACCGGATGAAATATGGACTTACAACGATTATTGATGTGCTGCGTGGTGCGAAGAATCAGAAGGTCCGTTCTAAGGGACTGGATCGTAATCCTGAGTATGGAACTCTTGCGGCAGTTACCGTGCCAAGACTTAGACAGATCATGCAGGAATTAATGTATCAGGGATATCTTGAGTTGACCGGAGACGAGTATCCGGTGATTAAGACCACGGGATTGGCAGCAGACTGGCAGGCAGAGGATGAACCGCTGTTCATGAAACTTGCGAAAGAAAAAGAGCCGGATGTGTCAGAAAAGACATCTAAGAAGAACAGGCGTAAAAAGGCGGGAGCGGCAGCGGTATTGGCGGAAAAGGACTTGGGATTGTTCGAGGCATTGCGGGTTTTGCGTAGAGAGATTGCAGCAGAAGAAAAAGTACCGCCGTATATTATATTTTCAGATAAGACCTTAACGCTGATGAGTGCGGTGCGTCCGAAAAATGCAGAAGAGATGTTAGGGATTAGTGGTATTGGTGAGTTTAAATTGGGAAAATATGGCAATCGATTCCTGGAGGTT
The DNA here is from genome assembly GCF_050313795.1 of Bariatricus sp. SGI.154. Taxonomy (NCBI): domain Bacteria; kingdom Bacillati; phylum Bacillota; class Clostridia; order Lachnospirales; family Lachnospiraceae; genus Bariatricus; species Bariatricus sp. SGI.154. Next base: position 113,239 of record NZ_JBNPMC010000001.1, on the reverse strand, counting down.
ATTGCGAAATATAATTAAGATGATGCAGCCGGGAGAAACAGATAACTGGCAAAGTGCCAAAGTAACAAAAGATGAGGGGAGGGAATACAATATAATAAAAAGTTACCGAGGCGGATTATGGAATTTAAACATAGTAAAACATATAGCAACCTGCAGAAAGCCTTAGAGGGAGAATTGTTAACCTGTGCAAGGTACAGAGTTTATGGGGAAAAGGCCAAGAAGGAAGGATATCAGCAGATTAGTGAGATCTTTTACGAGACGTCAGGCAATGAACAGGAGCACGCCGAGATCTGGGTACGGATTCTGAATGACGGTAAGATGCCGGATACTTTAGAGAACTTAAAGAGTGCATGTAAGGGCGAGAATTATGAATGGACGAAGATGTACCGGGAATTCGCGGAGACTGCCGAGAAGGAAGGGTATGATGAAATCGCGAGGTTATTCCGTGGAGTAGGAGGCATTGAGAAGCATCATGAGTACCGATATCGGCAACTGGCGGAGAATATGGAACGGGGCAGGGTATTTTGTAAGAATGGCAATGTGGTATGGATCTGTATGAATTGTGGTAATATCTATACTGGCAAATGTGCGCCGGAGAAATGTCCTGTGTGTGGGCATCCGCAAGGATACTTTAAACTGAATTGCGAGAATTATTAATGAATTAAAATGTGAAAGCGAAATTGTTATTAAGACAGAAGAGGAATTATGTTCAGAGAAACGAGAGGATAGATGATGGATTTACAATATGCAAAAGAACAGTTTGAAAACTATCTGAATCACTATGACAGAGATGATGATAAGGTGAGATTGAAGATTGTACACACATATGGCGTGGTAGAGTGCAGCGGTGAGATAGCCTGGAGAATGAGACTGTCTAAAGAGGATACAGAACTGGCTCAGTTGATAGGGCTTCTGCATGATATCGGGAGGTTCGAACAGTTAAAGCGTTTCGATAGTTTTGAACCTGATACTATGGACCACGCCAGTTTTGGTGTGCAGATCCTATTTGATGAGGGAATGATTCGTGAGTTTGTGAAAGATGACAAATGGGATGATATCATCCGTATTGCGATTGCAAGGCACAGCGATTTTAAACTGGAAGGAATTGAAGATGAGCGGACTTTGATGCATGCGAGAATTATTCGGGATGCGGATAAACTGGATAATTGCAGGGTGAAATTGGAGGATTCGGTTGAGACAATTCTAGGTGTCTCTGCCGAAGAAGTGGGAGGCATGGAGATCAGTAATGAAGTGATGGAGCAATTCCGGTGTAAAAAGTCTATACTTTCATCCACCAGGCGAACGAAGATGGATTATTGGGTCTCCTATCTGGCATATTTCTTTGATATCAATTATGAAGTGTCTTTTGAATTGATTCATGAACAGAACTATATAGATCTCCTGATTGACCGGATACCGTATTCTAATACGGAGACGGCTTCGAAAATGGAAGAGATTCGAGATGTATTAAGGGAATATACGAAAATTGTAAGACATTTTTAAGAAAGTGTTTATAGAATTCTAAACTTTCCAGGCGTATAATTGTTAGCATACATATGAGGAGGTTGTTATATGAGACGAAAGTCCGGACAGGCAGTATCAGGTGAGACACAGGAATATGAGATAGAGCGCGTGCCGGTTACTCGCTGTCAGCCAGATTATACAGAAGGGCTGGATAGCACGCAGGTAAAAGAGAGAGTGGAGAAGGGATGGTCGAATATAGCGGTAGATCCGCCTGCTCAGACAACGAAGGAGATCATCCATGAGAATGTATTTACATACTTCAATCTGATATTTGTGGTGCTTGCGATATTGCTTAGCCTGGTAGGATCTTTTCGTAATCTTACGTTTCTTCCGGTTGTGATTATTAATACGCTGATCGGTATTATTCAGGAGGTACGTGCGAAGAATGTGCTTGAGAGACTGAATATGCTGAATGCGCCTCGGACTTGTGTCGTACGTGAAGGCAAAGAATCAAGCGTGGATTCAGAAGAACTGGTATTGGACGATATCGTCGTATTTAAAGCGGGAAATCAGGTGTGTGCGGATGCTGTTGTCGTAGAAGGGGAAGTAAGGGTGAATGAGTCTTTATTGACTGGTGAATCGGATGAGATTATTAAGACGGATGGCGGGCATCTGATGTCAGGCAGTTTTATTGTGGCAGGGCAATGTCATGCCAGGCTGGAAGCGGTAGGAGCGGATTCTTATATCTCCAAATTAACGCTGGAAGCAAAAGCAATGCAAAAAGGCGAGCAGTCAGAGATGATTCGCTCTTTGGATAAATTGGTCAAATTCGTCGGTATCGCGCTGATACCGATAGGAATTGTGTTATTTGTGCAGAGTTTTTTCTTCAACGATGAGACTTTTCGCAATAGTATTACTTCTATGGTGGCCGCGGTGATCGGGATGATCCCGGAAGGACTCTATCTGCTTGCAAGCGTGGCTTTGGCGGTCAGTGCTATGCGGCTTGCACATAAGAAGGTGCTTCTTCATGATATGAGAAGCATAGAGACGCTTGCGAGGGTGAATGTCCTGTGTGTGGATAAGACAGGAACGATTACCGAGAACTCCATGAGTGTGAAGAAACTGGTGCCAACAGAACTGTATGATAAGGAATCTATGCCGGAACTGTTGAAACTGGTAGGAGATTTCGTTAAGGCGATGAGCAGTGATAACAGTACGATGGAGGCAATGAAGGAATATTTTAAAGAAGGGACAGGGGCAGTACCTATTCATGTGACTCCATTTACTTCTGAGGCAAAATATAGCGGGGTTGCCTTTGCGGAGAGATCATATGTGTTGGGAGCACCGGAATTCGTATTAAGAGAGGATTATGAGGCATATAAGACGGAGATTCAGATTTATGCGAAGCGGGGCTATCGTGTGCTGGTATTTGGGAATTATGATGGGAATCTGGAAGGTCAGAAACTGACAGAGAAGGTGACGCCTCTGGGGTATGTTCTTCTGGCGAATCCAATCAGGAAGGAAGCGCCTGAGACGTTTGCGTACTTTGCAGAGCAGGGAGTAGAAGTCAAGGTAATCTCCGGAGATAATCCGCTGACAGTATCAGAAGTGGCCAAAGAGGCGGGCATTCAGAATGCGGAAGAGTATGTAGATGCAGCGACGCTTAAGACAGAAGAAGATGTAGAGCGGGCAATTGCAAGATATACAGTATTCGGGCGTGTGACGCCGGCACAGAAGCGGCAGTTTGTACAGGCACTAAAAGGGCAGGGCAAGACGGTTGCTATGACGGGTGACGGTGTGAATGATGTGCTTGCCCTGAAGGATGCAGACTGCAGTGTTGCTATGGCTTCCGGAAGTGACGCGGCGGTGCAGGCTTCGCAGGTAGTGCTTCTGGAGTCGGATTTCTCCTGTATGCCATCCGTTGTGTTAGAGGGAAGAAGAGTGGTGAATAATATTCAGCGTTCAGCCAGTCTGTTCCTGGTAAAGAATATTTTCTCCTTCTTATTATCGCTTTTTTCCGTTGTGTTCATGATTACTTATCCGCTGGAACCGTCTCAGGTATCACTGATTAGTATGTTTACAATTGGAATCCCGGCATTCTTCCTGGCATTGCAGCCGAATAAGGAAGTGATTAAGGGACATTTCCTGACGAATGTATTTTTAAAGGCTCTGCCGGCGGGGCTTACGGATGTGCTGGTGGTTGGTGCGCTGGTGGTATTTGGACAGACGTTTGGAGTGGATTCGCTGGATATCTCAACGGCGGCTACGATGCTGTTGGCGATTGTTGGATTCATGATTCTATATAAGATCTGCCAGCCATTTAATGTATTTCGTGGTGTGATCTGGGTTGGTTCTATGATTGGGCTTTTGGGGTGTAGTATATTCCTGCCGGATCTGTTCGCAATTACAGGAATGTCTACGAAGTGCATTATGTTGTTTGTGGTATTTTCTATTGCGACCGAGCCTGTGCTTCGATATTTGACGATGTTGATTGGAGGATTGAGGAATCTGCATATAAAGATTTTTCATAAGAATTCGCTTGTTTGATTCAAGCATACTGAATATGCGTCTGGCAGAGAAGAATATTGCAGTATGCCTGAACGGATAGAAGAGATTAAATGGGCAGAACATTTCCGTCAAGATCTTTCCAGATGAATGCTCCGTCATAGATCATATATCCATGTGCGGAATTCTCTTTCGGAATGGAGATGGAACCGGGATTCATATACGTATAATTGCCTATGTTCTGATTCGCAGGTATATGAGTGTGGCCATTTAACAGAATATCTCCTTCTTTCAGCATAGGAAGATTCTGTGGGTTAAAGTGATGCCCGTGGGTTGCGAAGATGGTATGTCCATCTAATTCCAGAAAACAATAGTCTGCCAGGATTGGGAATTCCAGAACCATCTGATCGACCTCTGTGTCACAATTGCCGCGAACACATAATAATTCCTGCTTCATGGGATTGAGCATAGCGATTACTTCTTTGGGATTGTAGTCCTTAGGAAGATCATTCCTTGGACCATGATAGAGAATGTCGCCTAGAAGCAGTAGCTTATCTGCCTGCTCTTTTTGATAGGCATCTATCATTTTGCGGCAATAGTAGGCAGAACCGTGAATATCAGATGCAATCATTAACTTCATATATGGATACCTCGCTTTCATATTATGCGGTTTTTACTTGCACATCAGTGCAATTCATTGTAACACAAATTCAGTATGACGTAAAATTTAAATCTGCTGATTGAATGTTCCAATACCAACTTTTTTGTTATGAAGGAGACGAAGATGAACCAGAAAATTGAGATTGATTATGCAGTGTCAGACGATGTGCCGGATATTATGATGATTATGGAGACAGCAGGTCAATTAACCAAGGATGCTGCCTGGTATAGTATGGACGATGAAGAATTCGTTAGAAGACATCTGGGAGAAGAAGGCTTCACCCTGAAGGCAATGAAGAATGGAGAGATGGCGGGATTCCTCATCGTGCGGTATCCGAAAGAGGCGAAAGATAATCTGGGAGTTTATATTGGACTGGATGAAGCGCGTAAGAAAGAAGTTGCACATATGGAATCAGCGGCGGTGCATCCTAAGTGTAAAGGGCTTGGGATCCAAAGATGTCTTATGGCATATGGAGAAAATGTTGTGAAGGAACAGAATTACAGATATTTGATGGGGACTGCGCATCCGGAGAATACATACAGTGTGAATAATTTTCTGAAACTAGATTATGAGATTGTAACAGAAGTGGAAAAATACGGCGGATTGCCAAGATATGTATTTTGTAAGGAATTGGATGCGTCATAACTGGCAGAATATGTTATACTATATCTATACATTATCGGGCAGAGCCCGCCAGCCGAAGGCATGTATTACGGGATGCTCGAATGAGTATACAACATTATGCGGCATATTATGATACATTAGATGAAGGGGGAATTATGATGACAGAAGAATTAATCAGGGAAGTAAAACATATCCAGAAGTGTTTGGTGAATAAGAATATGGAAGGTGAAGAGTGGGAAGAGAAGATGGAAGTCATCCGCAAGTTAGAGGATGTTGCTACCTATCTGAAAGATGCATTGGGACGGGGAATTGAGTTCTAAGGGCGATGTGTGAGATGATAGAAGCGCTTGTATTTGATATGGATGGACTTTTGTTTGATTCAGAACGTATTGTAAAGCGGTCATGGGAAGAGGCAGGCAGTTGGCTTGGGATTAAGCATATGGGAGATCATATCTATCATACTCTTGGAAGGAATCTGGCTGGAAGAAATGAATATTTTCGACAGGTAATTGGTGCGGATTTCCCATGTGAGGAATTTGCGAAGAGAACTCGAGTGTGTTTTTATGAGATTGTGTCCAAAGAAGGATTGCCTATGAAGCCGGGAGTAAGAGAACTGCTGGAATATGGAAGAGATCACGGTTATAAGATGGCTGTGGCTACATCTTCCAGGCGTGAGTATGCGATGAAGAATCTTAAGGAAGCGGGAATCTATGAATTCTTTGATGGAACAATATTCGGAGATATGGTGCAGCGTGCGAAGCCAGATCCGGAGATATATCTAAGAGCATGTGAGTGTATCGGGATTTGCCCGGAGCAGAGTATTGCTTTTGAGGATGCGCCGGCGGGGATACGAGCGGCACATGCTGCGGGGATGCTGCCGGTCATGGTGCCAGATCTTGTAGAGCCGACGGCGGAGATAGAGGCTTTGTTATATAAGAAGTGCGAGAGTCTTTATGAGGTGATTACTTTGTTAGAAGAACTTAGGAGTCGGTAATGGATATAAAGGATTTGGAATTATTCCGGGAACTTACGGAAGAAGAGATTCGAAGAAGCATTGTATGTTCGGAAGCAAAAGTACAGGAATATGAGAAGAATGAATATATCTTTCGGCAGGAAGATGTTCCAAGGAAACTCTACTTTATACTTGACGGGAGTGTGCTGTTAGGGCAGGTCAATGTGATGGGACGCCAGAATTATACAGAATACTTAAGTGAAGGGCAGAGTTTTGGTGAGGCAGACTTATTTCTAGAGCGTGCGTCTTATGAATATTTTGCTCAGGCAAGAAAGAAGACCAGGGTACTTTCCGTTTCCAGACATTTTTTCTACAGTACTTGTACGAAGAATTGTGCGCACCATAGTAAGATTATATTTAATATGATGAAGATATTTGCAGAGGAGTCGGATGCCAGGGCGAAGAAGATCTATCTTCTGACTTGCGGGACGCTCAGGCAGAGAACTACTTCTTATCTGATGCAGTTAAGCGGCGGAAGAGCAGATATAGAACTGACTATGAAGCGAGAGGAGTTGGCGGCTTATCTGAATACGACCAGACCTTCTTTATCCCGTGAATTGTCCTATCTTAAGGAATGTGGCATAATAGATATCATAGACCGAAGCCATATTAAGATTCTGGATTTTGAATTGTTACAACATGAGATTGATAAAAAAGAAGAATAGTGCGGTTCTCAGAGGCTTTTTTATGCGGTCGTCGATAAGGGACGTTCTTCTATAACTCTATGAATGCCTCTTTTTTGTATTCGATTTAATTTATGTTCTCGTTTTAAAACCGAAAAGGTTCCTTATGCCCTAATTTGGTGTAGGCGCATAACTCTCCTTAGATAATCCGCAGAGCCAGCTTTTTGACCATTTTGATGAAAGGATGGATAATACGCACTGGCATTTATTCTGGCAGTCCTAATGTAAACCAATCTGGCACCTATGAGCAAAGAAGTGTTCATACATCCAAACGAGGCTCTGCTGAACTTCGTAAAACTCTCTTTCAGGTCATGGATTGTCTGATTAAAACCCATCCGCAAGATGATCCTGTATATTTGTTTATGGATAAAAAACGTTCGGAGGGCAAAAAGTACTATGTTTATATGACAGCAGGCGCAAATAGGTTTCTTCGCATTTATTATGGTCGGGTCAAAGAATACCTTACATCTCGATAATCTTTGTTAAAAATGGCATGTTAAAAGACCAACACACAAGGTGCTGGTCTAGTTTCGTTACTACAATATATCTTTTAATATTTTCAAAAATTCTGTTGACTTTTTATTTGCAGGCTATGAATTAGATTTTATCACAGAAAAACCTTTCGGTTACATATTTACAGAAAAAGTTTCACACTGCCGGTTTACACAAACTTTTGGATACTCCCCATCAAGTACTTACGCATTTTTCCGTATGAATTTCTTTTACAATTACCAAAAAGATATACCATCAGGTTTTTCTCTTATTATCTTTATAGGTTGTAATAATTAGTTGTATCAACTCTGCAGTTGAGCTTACACTAAGAATAAAACCCAAGACCATAATAAAATTATAAAAATGAATAATGTACACATAAGCACATAATATCATCAATGCAACACTGCAAAACAATAACCATAAATATGTTTTCATTAATTTCTTATAATTCATATCTGAGCCTCATTATATCAAAATATACATACTATCCTATTTGTTTAATATGATATAGGGTTTGCTTATAAGTATCTCCATCATAATTTTTGTTTGGATACCAAGTGTAATCACTTCTATAAGCATATTTTTTAATTGGTGTTATATAGGTATTTGTATAGTTCTTATGGGCATAGTTTGTGGCTTTATAAGACAATCCTCTTGTAGATGGATTACGGTCTCTTATCCAAGACACAACAGCACCCAACCCCGATGATAATCCCGAAGAAACGCCCAATTCCAAACATATAATAGTGATAACAGCTCCAGTTGCCAAATTAGAAATTGCAGCTGTCAATGTAATATCAGGATCCTTTTTCGTTCCTAACAGGTGCGTATAACTACTTTTTGAATCATATGGACAATTAGGAACAACCCAATTCATAACCTCACCACTCTGCGGCGATATTTCGCCGTCAGTTGAATTGTTATTAGTCTCAAGAATTTTTCCATCTATGTATACGGTTCCATCATCATCTATTTGGAGCTTATTGTAAATATCGTTCTCTTGTATGTTCAGCACAATTCCTGTGTCCGACATATCAACTGATATTTTATTTACAACTCCTCCCGAATAATCATAAACATAAACGATATCATCTGCACAAGACTCTATTTCTTTAATGAACGCTGGTTCAAGTCCTATATTTTCTAAAACCTCTAATTCTTCACAAAGGTCATCTTCTAGAACTTTTAAATTTTCATCTTCTTGAATAAGCTTTTGAGCAACTACGTTCACCTGTTCAGTCTTTGGCGATTTTAATTCTGCTGCATTTACTATCGGAACTGACGTAACAAAAATGCCAACAACAAGTATCATACTCATAAAACATCTTAATGTTTTTCTCTTCATTTTAATTACTTTCTCTTTTCTGAATCATTGCTATTGCTCGTCTAATAATACATACTATTTTCGCTTGTTTGTAGTATATTTATGATAGTCAGTAAAACTGGTAGCATTAAAAATGATATGGTTGTGAATATGCCCTTTATCTACGTGGGTAGTTATGACGTATTCATACTTTCCTTTCAAAACCTTATCTGCAAATTCTTTCCCTATATCATGTGCAAGTTGCGGATCAGAAATTTCTCCCGGCTTAAAAGACTGTATCATATGAAAAGCCAGATTATTTCCTTTTTCCATGACATTACGTTTTCCCATTTCCTGTGTTAAGCAAAATTCCATTGCTGCTGATTCTAGCGAACATCCATAAGTAGAAGCAAGAATAGGCAGATGCCTATTCTTCTACTACGAATACGTCTTTTCCCATTCCGCAGATTGGACATACCCAATCTTCCGGAATATCCTCGAATGCAGTTCCTGGTGCGATACCGCTGTCCGGATCTCCAACCTCTGGGTCATAAACATATCCACAAGGTTCACATACATATTTCTTCATAATCTATACCTCCAATTTTTATTTTTTGATATTGTGATTAGTATCATCTAATCTAGTCATAGGATACATGAAAATGCATCTGTTTTCTGTAACAAATGTTACGAAAATCATTATTTTTCTTTATCTATCTGTTCCAGATTGATTTCCTGGCGGCTGTACTAGAAACGGTATTGTCCTAGCGTGCTTCCCAACGCCCGGAAGCGCCACAAGGAAGTACCAACCCGGTCTGAGTCACCGGTAGTCCGATTTCCTGAGAATCTACAGTACCATTATATTTCTTTAATTCTGTACCCAGCATATAGGTAAGCACAGCAGGGGCAAGCCCGGTGGTGTATGAATTCACAAGGAAGAACAGTGGGTCATCCGATAAAATATTCGTACATAATTTAATTAACGGATGGATTGCATCTTCAATCTTCCAGATCTCTCCTTTAGGTCCTCTTCCGTAGGATGGCGGGTCCATGATAATAGCATCGTAGTGGTTGCCCCGGCGGATTTCTCTCTCTACAAACTTTACACAGTCATCTACGAGCCAGCGGATCGGTCTGTCTGCAAGTCCGGAAGAAGCGGCATTCTCCTTCGCCCATGCGACCATTCCCTTAGAGGCATCGACATGCGTCACGCTGGCGCCGGCGGCAGCAGCGGCAAGTGTTGCGCCTCCTGTATAGGCGAATAAATTCAATACTTTAATCGGACGCCCTGCATTTCGTATTTTTTCAGAAAACCAGTCCCAGTTCGTTGCCTGTTCCGGAAAGAGACCGGTATGCTTGAAACTAAATGGCTTCAGATGAAAGGTCAGTTCTTTGTAGTGAATCTGCCATTGTTCAGGGAGACTGAAGAATTCCCATTCTCCGCCGCCCTTTTTGCTGCGGTGGTAGTGTCCGTTCATATGTTTCCAGCCCTTGTGTGTCTTCGGGGTGTCCCAGATGACCTGCGGGTCGGGGCGAACCAAGAGGTAGGAGCCCCAGCGCTCTAGTTTCTCGCCTTTGCTGCAATCTATTACTTCATAATCGTTCCAGTTATCTGCAATCCACATGATTTGTATTCCTCTCTTGCGGTAAATATTATTTAGAATCAAGTAGGATTATAGCATGGGGAGGGGGAAAAGGGAAGATGTTTGGCGAAAAAGTGGGGATGGGGAATGGACGGTAGAGCGTGAGGCTCGGAGCAACCACCCTCCCTTCCCGGATTCGGTCACCAATAACCAAATTCCCACTTTACATACATTTTACGTTTCCTGGATTTCAGATTTTACATTCTCTCGATATGATAATACCTGTGAAGAAGATGATACTAATAATTCTGAAATGAAAAAGGAGATTAAAATTATGAAATTGAAAAAGTTTATTGCAGTATTGTCAATTGTGGGTATGATTGCAAGCATGGCAGCAGGATGTGGCAAATCGGATGCAGATGCTGATACAAGTGCAGATAGCAAAGAAGATGCCAATACCAAAAGTTCAGCAGGAGACTGGGACCCGTCCATGGATATTACGATCGTATCCAGAGAGGATGGATCAGGAACCAGAGGTGCATTCATCGAACTGTTTGGAATTGAAGAGAAACAGGATGATGAGAAGGTAGATATGACTACAGAGGAAGCACAGATTACGAATAGCACTTCTGTTATGATGACAACCGTAGCAGGTGATGATTATGCGATTGGCTACGTATCACTTGGCTCACTGGATGACAGTGTGAAAGCACTGAAGATTGATGGGGCAGAGGCGACAGCAGAGAATATCAAGAGTGGTGATTACAAAGTATCCAGACCGTTCAACATTGCAACAAAAGAAGGTCTTGATAATGAAGTGGCAAAAGATTTTATTGCATTTATCATGAGTGAAGAAGGGCAGCAGGTAGTTGCAGACAATGGTTACATACCGTTAGATGATGTTAAGCCATTTGAAGGAACCAATCCGGAAGGCAAGGCAGTGGTAGGCGGATCTTCTTCTGTATCACCAGTGATGGAGAAATTGATCGAGGCGTACAAGAAGGTGAATACGAATGCAGAGATTGAACTTCAGACCACGGATTCTACGACAGGTATGACATCTGCCATTGATGGAAGTTATGATATCGGCATGGCATCTCGGGAACTGAAGGATGAAGAGATTGCAGAAGGATTAACCGGACAGGTAATCGCTACAGATGGTATTGCAGTTATTGTAAATAAGAACAGTACAGTAGATGAACTGAGCAGTGACCAGGTAAAGGCAATCTATACTGGTGAGGCTCTTACATGGGATGAGGTAATCGAATAATATGAAATCAAAAGCATGGACTGAAAGATTCATGCAGGGAGTGTTCTTCATTGCCGCCTGCGCTTCGGTGCTGGCGGTAGCTCTCATTTGTGTGTTTTTATTCGCAAATGGTATCCCTGCGATGAAAGAAATCGGGTTTGGAGAATTCTTAAGCGGGCAGATGTGGAAGCCGAAGAATGATATCTACGGAATACTTCCTATGATTATAGGAAGTCTGTATGTCACGGCAGGGGCGATTGTGTTCGGTGTCCCAATAGGCATACTGACAGCAGTGTTCATGGCGTTCTATTGTCCGAAGAGAATCTATAAACCACTAAAAACAGCAACGGAGTTATTAGCAGGAATTCCATCCGTTGTATATGGTTTCTTTGGGTTGGTAGTATTGGTGCCGGTGATTCGCAATCTGGGCAGAACGCTGAAAGAAGCCGGCGTGTTAAAATCGGCAGGAAACGGAAGCAGTATCCTGACTGCAGCACTTCTCTTAGGCATGATGATTCTGCCTACGATCATTGGTTTGACGGAATCCTCTCTGCGTGCAGTTCCCGATCAGTATTACGAAGGTGCAGTTGCGTTGGGAGCAACCCATGAAAGAGCGATCTTCCGGGTGGTTCTTCCGGCGGCGAAGTCAGGAGTTGTGGCTGCGATCGTATTAGGCGTGGGGCGTGCCATTGGTGAGACGATGGCGGTAATCATGGTGGCTGGTAATCAGGCGAGAATCCCTTCGGGAATCTTCCGAGGTGTGCGTACACTGACAGCGAATATCGTAATTGAGATGGGTTATGCAACAGGGCTTCACAGGGAATCACTGATTGCGACAGGTGTCGTTCTCTTTGTATTTATCTTGATTATTAATTTCTGCGTAGCATTTTTGAACAGGAGGAATGACCATGAGTAGGAATGAAGTTACATTAAAACAGAAAATGAAATCCTATACAAGAACTCCCGGATCATTGATCGTGATGCTTCTGGTCATGCTATCCGCAATCCTGACATTTACGGTATTGATCTTTCTGATTGCGTATATACTGATCCATGGAGTACCGTATCTGAAGCCGTCACTGTTTTCGTTAAACTATTCTTCTGAGAATGCATCCCTGATGCCTGCGCTGGTAAATACAGTGATCATGACATTCTTGTCTTTGCTGATTGCCGTGCCGTTTGGGATTTTTTCAGCCATATTCCTGGAGGAATATGCGAAACGAGGGAATCGATTTGTGGAGATTATTCGTTTGACAACGGAGACTTTGCAGGGAATTCCTTCGATTGTATATGGGCTGTTTGGAATGCTGTTCTTTGTCAGCACATGCGGCTGGGGGTTCTCCATTTTAGCGGGTGCATTTACCTTATCGATTATGGTACTTCCGTTGATTATGAGAAGCACGGAAGAGGCGTTGAAGGCAGTGCCGGATTCTTACCGGGAAGGAAGTTTCGGGCTTGGAGCAGGGAAACTTCGTACCGTATTTAGAATCGTTCTGCCATCTGCGATACCTGGCATTCTGGCAGGTGTGATCCTGGCGATCGGAAGAATCGTTGGCGAGACGGCAGCATTGATCTATACGGCTGGTACGGTGGCGGATTTTCCCAAGGGAGTCATGAGTTCCGGAAGAACGCTGGCAGTACATATGTACAATTTGGCAAGTGAAGGATTATATATGGATCAGGCATATGCTACGGCGGTGATTCTGCTGGTTCTGGTAGTAGGAATCAATACATTATCAGGCGTAGCAGCGAAGAGATTAACGAAAGTATAGAGATAAGCGAAAGCATAGAGATGAGCATGGAGAGGAAATAGCATGAGCAAAATAAGCATTAAGAATATGGATCTGTATTACAGTGATTTTCATGCATTAAAGAATGTGAACCTGGATATTGAGGCGAATAAGATCACTGCGTTTATCGGTCCTTCCGGTTGTGGGAAGTCTACGCTTCTGAAATCCATCAACCGCATGAATGACCTTGTAGAGGGATGCCGAATTGAAGGAGATATCCTTCTGGATGGGCAGGATATTTTCAAAGATATTGATGTAAACTTATTAAGAAAGAGAGTGGGAATGGTATTCCAGAAGCCGAATCCATTTCCGATGAGCATCTATGATAACATCGCTTACGGTCCTAGAACTCATGGCATTCATTCGAAGGCGAGATTGGATGACATCGTGGAGAAATCATTAAGAGATGCGGCAATCTGGGAAGAATGCAAGGATCGTCTGAAGAAGAGCGCGCTTGGTATGTCCGGCGGGCAGCAGCAGAGGCTCTGTATTGCGAGAGCATTGGCAGTACAGCCGGAGGTGCTTCTGATGGATGAGCCTACTTCTGCTTTGGATCCTATCTCTACATCGAAGATAGAGGACCTTGCGATGGAATTGAAAAAAGATTATACTATTGTCATGGTAACGCACAACATGCAGCAGGCAGTTCGTGTATCTGATAACACCGCTTTCTTCCTGTTAGGTGAAGTTGTTGAATACAATGACACGGAGAAATTATTCTCTATACCGTCAGATAAGAGAACAGAGGATTATATTACAGGGAGGTTTGGTTAGGATATGCGTAATAAATTTGATATGCAGTTGGAGCATTTGAATGAGTTGTTGATACATATGGGTGAGTTGTGCGAGATCGCTATTAATGAGGCGACGAGTGCATTGCAGGAGGGAAGCCTTGCGCGGGCAGAGGCAGTCAGAGAGGCAGACGAAGAGATTGATCAGATGGAAAAAGATATTGAGCGTCTGTGTCTGAAATTATTGCTGCAGCAGCAGCCGGTTGCCAGAGACTTAAGACAGATCTCTGCAGCACTTAAGATGATTACCGATATGGAGCGTATCGGGGATCAGGCATCCGATATTGCGGAGATTATTATTTCTGAGAAGAAATCAGAGGCAACGGATATCCTGAAGATTGGGATGATGTCCGAGGCTGCAGCGAAGATGGTAAGGGACAGTGTGACCGCCTACGTGAAGAAGGATCTGGAATTATCCAGAAGCGTGATGGAGGCAGATGACGCAGTGGATCGGATGTTCGAAGAGAATAAGCAGGAATTGATTGAATACATTGCCCAGAGTAAGGGGGATGTAGGACGGCAGGCGATTGATCTGATCATGGTTGCCAAGTATCTGGAAAGGATTGGGGATCATGCGACTAATATTGCCGAGTGGGTGGAATTCTCCATTACGGGAATTCATAAGGATTTTAAGATATAGAGGAGTGGCAGAATGATATTTTGTGTGGAAGATGATAGTAATATTAGGGAATTGGTTGTGTATACATTGGAAAGTACGGGATTCCAGGCGTGTGGGTTTGAAGATGGACAGGAATTCTTAAAGGCGCTGGCGCTTGAGACGCCGGAACTGATTCTGATGGATATTATGCTGCCGGGAGAGGATGGAATCTCTCTTCTTAAGAAATTAAAATCTTCTGCGAAGACCCGGGAGATTCCGGTGATCATGGTAACGGCGAAAGGCGCAGAATATGATAAGGTGAAGGGACTGGACTTGGGAGCCGATGACTATGTGACGAAGCCATTCGGAATGATGGAACTGATCTCAAGGATCAAGGCAGTGCTGCGCCGGAGCAAGAAATCCGGAAATGAGCCACAGGATATCATAAGTCTTGGAGAGATTGAGATGGATACGAAGAAGCATGAGGTAACATCAACCGGCGAGGTGGTAAGCCTTACGCTTAAGGAATATGAACTTCTCAAACGGCTGATGAAGAATCCTAATATTGTTATGACAAGAGACAGTCTCTTGGAAGACATCTGGGGATATGATTTTGATGGAGAGACGCGAACGGTGGATGTACATGTGAGAACCCTGAGACAGAAGTTGGGAGTCGGTGGGGAGAGGATAGAGACGGTTCGCGGCGTGGGATATCGTATGAGAAAATAATACTATGATAGAGACAGAGGTCATTCTATATGAAACTTAGGGCGAAGATACAGAAAAGTATGATACTGGTGATTGTGACGACGTTGCTGGCGGCATATGTGATTACGACATTCGTAGTATACCGTCAGACCGTACGGCTGATGGAAGATGAGATCTGCCAGGAGGCAGATTATATCAAGGCAGCGATTGAGATATCAGGAAATGCTTATCTGCGTCAGATGGATGATGTACGTAAGAATACGAGAGTGACCCAGATTGATGCACAAGGGAAGGTATTGTATGATTCCAAGCAGGATGAAGTAACCTTCGAGAATCATAAGGACAGGCCGGAAGTAAAGGATGCAATGGCGAACGGGAGTGGGAAGGATATCCGCCATTCGGATTCGCTGAATCAGGATATGTTCTACTATGCGGTGAAGTTATCGGATGATACCGTACTGCGTGTGGCGAAAGGCATGGATACGATATGGCTTACAGCGATTCAGATTCTTCCGATCATGGGTATGATTGCCGCTGTTATGCTGCTCTTTGCATTCGTGCTTGCAAGGTGGCAGGTGCTTAGACTCATACGACCGATTAATGAACTGGATCTGGAACATCCGTTGGAAAATGAGATGTATGAGGAACTGACACCATTGCTTCAGAGTATTGATGAGCAGAATCGGGAAAAAGACGCTATTGCCAATATGAGAAAAGAGTTCTCTGCCAATGTATCTCATGAATTGAAGACCCCGCTTACTTCGATATCCGGCTATGCGGAGATTATGAAGGATGGGCTGGTAAGACCGGAAGATATGAAGAAATTCTCCGAGCGTATCTATAACGAGGCAAGTCGGCTGATCACCCTTATAGAAGATATTATCAAACTTTCCAAACTGGATGAGGGAGAGGTGGAATTCGAAAAAGAGGATGTAGACCTATACCTTCTTACCAGGGAAATCATCAGCCGCCTGGCACCACAGGCATCTGCAAGAGAGATCCGGGTGACAGTTACCGGGGAATCAGTCGTTTATCATGGCATACGGCAGATCCTGGATGAGATGATCTATAATATCTGTGAAAATGCAATCAAGTATAATAAGCAGGGAGGTTCCGTCAGTGTGTGGGTTGGTGGGACTCTAAAAGGCACGAAGGTCATTGTCACGGATACTGGGATTGGAATACCAGAGGATCAGAAAGAGAGAATCTTCGAAAGGTTCTACCGGGTGGATAAGAGCCATTCGAAAGAGACCGGGGGGACTGGTCTTGGATTGTCGATCGTGAAGCATGGTGCGATTATGCATGGTGCAGAAGTGCATGTAGAGAGCAGGGTCGGAGAAGGGACTCGGATGGAGTTGGTTTTTTAGGGGAATTCCGGCGGGGATGTTGGGGAGAGTGTTGGGAGATGGAAAAGAGTAAAATTGGGGGTGTGGATTAAGCGGGAAAGTATGCTTGATATATGATGCGTGTTTGATATAATAAGCATAAGATTGAGGAAAGCAAACTTTCCATAACTTCTGATATTTGCGCTGGTATTTATGTTTAGAGGAGGACTATGAGATATGAGGATTATCATCTCCCCGGCGAAAAAGATGAATATAGATACGGATACGTTCTGCTATGAGAACTTGCCGCGGTTTTTGGAGGAGACGGGGAGGCTGATGGAATGGATACAGGGGCTTTCTTTTGAGGAGATGCAAAAACTGTGGTGCTGCAATGATAAGATTGCCCAACTTAATTATCAGCGGTTTTGCGACATGAATCTTTATCAGAACCTGACTCCGGCGCTGATTTCTTATGAGGGAATCCAGTATCAATATATGGCGCCGGAAGTATTTACCCAGAAGGAATGGGAGTATGTGGAGGGACATCTTCGGATTCTGTCCGGATTCTATGGCGTGCTTAAGCCTTTGGATGGCGTAACGCCTTATAGATTAGAGATGCAGGCGAAGACCAAGGTAGATGGAACAAAGAATCTCTATGACTTCTGGGGAAACAGACTCTATATGGAAGTGAAAGATGTGGATCATACAATCCTGAATCTTGCATCTAAGGAATATTCCAAGTGTATTGAGAGATATTTGGAATCGGAGGATACATACGTTACCTGTGTTTTTGGAGAGTGGAAAGACGGTAAAGTAATACAGAAAGGTACACAGGCGAAGATGGCAAGAGGAGAGATGGTGCGTTTCATGGCTGAAAAAGGAATCGAGAACCTTGAGGAAGTAAAAGGGTTTGGGCGTCTGGGATATCGTTTTCGGGAGGATTTATCTTCCGATACGGAATATGTATTTTTAAAATAATTGAAATAATTTTGAATGACCCATTGACTTTGACGCTGCGTCAACTGGTATTCTTGACCTATCCTTAAGGAGGTTGAAAGAAGATGGAGTATAGTATCAGAGAATTATCGGAACTGGCGGGAGTGAGTGCACGGACTCTTCGCTATTATGATGGGATCGGTCTTTTGAAGCCGCTATATGTGAATGAAGCAGGGTATCGCTATTATGGTGAGAACGAAGTTGCATTGCTGCAGCAGATATTATTCTACCGGGAAAGAGGCTTTGATCTGAAGCGGATCAGGCAGATCATGTATCAGGATGATTTTGATATTATGAGCGCGCTGGAAGAACATCTTCTGGAACTGGAAGAACGAAGAGAGCATATGGATGCTCTGATTCGGACGGTGAGACAGACGATATTGCAGGTGAAAGGAGAAGGCAGGATGAGTGATGCAGAGAGATTCGAAGCGTTTAAGGAAAGGATT
The DNA here is from genome assembly GCF_050313795.1 of Bariatricus sp. SGI.154. Taxonomy (NCBI): domain Bacteria; kingdom Bacillati; phylum Bacillota; class Clostridia; order Lachnospirales; family Lachnospiraceae; genus Bariatricus; species Bariatricus sp. SGI.154. The sequence goes on along the minus strand of NZ_JBNPMC010000001.1, from coordinate 95,006 downwards.
GTCAGAGAAAATGAGGAGAAATACGGTGAGGAGATCCGTGAAAAATACGGTGATGACGAGATAGATGAAGCGCACCGTAAGATATTGAATATGTCGGAAGCAGACTATGAAAGATTCCAGAGCCTGGGAGAAGAGATTAAGAAACGTTTGCAGGAGGGTGTGACTGCTGGCATACGGCCTGACGGTGAAGAGGCGAAAAGGATCGTGATTCTTCATAAGGAATGGCTTGGCAGGACATGGAAGCAGTATACGAAGGAGGCTCATAAAGGAATTGCCACTATGTATATTGCGGATGAGAGATTCAAGTTATATTATGACCAGGAGGTATCAGGATGTGCAAAATTGCTTGAGAAGGCAATTCGGTATTGGGTGGATAAGATTTAAGATAGATAGGATTCAGGGCAGAGATTTATTCTATGCCCTGTCTGTATGGGGAGGAGATTTTTGTCAGATACTACTGGCAGAGGGAGTTTCGAGATGATGAGAGAGTTTTGAGATGGTTGATAAAACTTTAATGCCTTATAAAAGAAGATGCCGGTTCTAAACTGGTCTGCTCATTTTTGTGATAATTGGCACTTTAATTTGAGCCACTACTGCTGTACATTAGGTTAAAGCAAGAATTATTACATAAAGGAAAGAGGTTTTAATTATGAATTCTAATCTGAAAAAAATTGTAATGACAGCATTATTTGCGGCGCTTGCCTGCGTTGCCACGATGTCTATACGAATTCCTACTCCGGGGACGGGCGGCTATATCCATCCGGGAGATGCAGTGGTAATATTAGCAGGTATCATTCTTGGACCTGCCTATGGATTGCTTGCCGGCGGCGTTGGTTCTGCAATGGCAGATCTGTTGGGCGGATACTTCGTATATGTGCCAATCACTTTCGTGATTAAAGGTCTTGTGGCACTTGTGTCAGGACTTGTGTTCCAGAAGGTTGGGAAGGATTCCAGAACCCGTTATATGGCAGTGGTTCTTGGCGGCGTGATAGATATTATATTTGTTGCGGGTGGATATTTTATATGTGAGTTCCCGATGTATGGCTCCGGTGCGGCGGCAAGTATTCCGGCTAATATCATTCAGGGCATCAGCGGACTTATTATTGCCTGTGTTCTCTACCCGATCCTGATTGCAATACCGGATGTTCGCCAGGCTGCATATAAGAAAGTTTCATAAAGAGAAATTGGCACCAGATTCTAGCAGGCATTGAGGTTACAGCATAAACAATTGAAGACGGAACAGAAGAAAGAGAAACACAGAGGCAGGTGAAAAGACTTGCCTCTGTGTTTTTGTAATCTACGTCATTTTACATTTTATATTTATTTCGCGATTTTTTTTCTTTCAAATACGATTACGCTTAATGCAATACCTGCGATTAACACATATGGAATTGCAGAAGTAGCATCGCCAGTTTTTGGTGCTTTAGCAGTAGTTGCCTTTTGGCTCGTATCTGGTTTTTGAACTGAATTTGTGTTTGTATTAGTATTAGTTCCAGGTTTCTGGGGAGTACCAGGATTCTGGATTTCAGTATCAGTAGTTACAAAATTAGCCTGAATAACAGAATTTTTTGCTCCACCTTCGATAGTGAAGATGCTTTCTGCTGGAATGCCTGCTTCTTTTAAGAGAATAGTAGCTTTTTCAGCACCTCGGCTTCCGCTGTTGCACAGGATATAGATCGTTTTGTTGAAACTCTGCAAATTAGCTTTTACATAAGCAGAGAATTCTGTTGCCAGATTATCTGGAAGACTATTGTCCGCATCAAATACAGGAAGTGAAAGAGAGCCTTTCAGATGTCCTTTCTCATAGTTGACTTTAGAACGAACATCAAGAAGGAGGATTTCGGACTTCCCGATAGAGTTTACGGCTTCTTGTGCAGTAACATAGGTGAGTTTTGCTTTGATGTCAGAATCTTTTGCGCCGTTTGTGATGGTAAAGATATTTTCCAAAGCAAAACCTTGATCCAGAAGAAGTTTTGTAGCGGTCTGCGCACCGCGGCTTCCACTGTTACACAGGATGTAGATATTTTTCTGGAAATCCTGTTTGTGTCCATTGACATACTTTACAAAATCATCCTGTAAGTTTTTAGGCAAGTTATTGTTTGCATCGAATACAGGAAGTGAAAGGGAACCTTTCAGATGTCCTTTTGCGAATTTGTCAGCAGATCTTACATCGAGAATTAAGGAATCAGCATCACCAATCTTTGATACAGCCTCAGCGCCGGATACTGACTTGTAGTCAATTACAAATTTGCTTTGTACGGTAGTATCCGTTGCACCACCAGTGATGGTATAGATGTTTGACGCATCGATTCCGCTAGCGATTAATGATTCGGTGCCGGCAGCTGCACCACTCTTACCACTGTTGCACAGGATATAAATCTTTTTCTGGAACTGTGCTTGATTGTTCTTTACATATTCGGTAAAATTAGCCTTTAATTCATCTGATACACCATTTGCTCCAAATAAAGGGTAAGAGAATGAGCCTGGTAAATGGCCTTTGTCATAATTTGCTTTTGTACGAACATCAAGGATTAAGATATCAGTATTACCAATTGCTGCTACTGCATCAGCGCCAGACACATACTGGGTGGAAGCCTTGGTTGTAGGTTCTTCTGATGTTGGAACTAAAGGTTCAGTTACTGCAGGAGTTTCTGGTTCTGGCTCAGAGTCTGGAAGTGTAGTTTCCTGAGAATCATCTGTCGGAACTGTTGCATCTGCAGCCATTGCCAATGTGGAACTGCTGAAGATTAATACTCCTGCCAGAATGAGGGTTAATAATTTTCTTTTCATAGTAATTCTCCTCTATAAAATGTGTAGATTACAACCCTATTATATCTAGTATTCAGATAATACGAAAATAGTTTATGTCTATATAAGAAAGTTATTATCGACAATATCTATTCGACATAATACGTGAATTCTCTTATACTAAGATTGTATGTTTTGATTGAAGAAGGATTAGAAGATGAACACAATTTATACAGAAACAATGAAAGAGTGTATTAGATGTGGAAAGTGTACAATAAATTGTGATTTTTTACGAAAATATGGATTGATGCATAGTTTAAAAGACTTGAATAGATTAAGAGAGTTGTCTTTTCATTGTTTTATGTGTGGGGAGTGTGAACGGTATTGTCCTAAGGGAATCAATGGAAAAATAATTACTCAGGCAATCAGGATTGAACAGGCAGAAAAGAATACGGGAATGCCGGCAATTAATGGATATGAGAAGCTAATCGAGGAAAAAGCGGATTACCTATATAAGAACTATCAGCATGCTAATAATCATACCGTTCTTTTCATGGGGTGTAATTTTCCTGCGTATTATCCGGAATCGGCGAAAAGACTGAGTAGATTATTCCGGGAAAAATATGGGATTGGGACGGTCTATGAGTGTTGTGGAAAGCCTGTTATGGAATTGGGAGCGCAGAGGTTAGCGCAGAAAAGTATTGAGGCGATTCAAGATAGGATGCATAAGATGAATGTCAAAGAGTTAGTTATGGTTTGCCCGAATTGTTATATGTATTTAAAAGACCGGTTAGATATCAGAATGGTTTCTATCTTTGAGAAATTTACTGAATTGGGAATAGGGGAGGTGTCTGAAGGCAGTAAGATGTATGTATTTCAACCTTGTCCGGATCGTGCAGAAGGAGAATGGCTGAGATATATACGGAAATTCTTGAAGGATCGAATAGAAATCATAGAAGGAGTACAGTGTTGTGGTCTGGGCGGCTGTGCGAAGACCCAGGAACCTGAGATAGCCCAAGGGTTCGCAGAGAGGATCATACAAAAAAATTATCCGGTGATATATACATATTGTGCTTCCTGTGCAGGAAATCTCAGCAGAAATGGATGTCGTAATGTTCGGCATCTTATCTTTGAGATTTTAGGTTTGTGTGAGGAAAAACCGGATATCTACAATAATGGAAGGAATAGAAAGGAATCAAAATTCTGGTAAAGAAATGATAGGAAGAATAATACAAAGTAAAAGAGTACTGGAAGCCAGAGAGAAAGCATTGGCTGGAATAGCGTTCACAAAAGAGGAATTAATTATGCTGCTGGATATTGATCCTGAGTCAGATGAGGCCGAGGAATTAGGAGCGGCAGCAGGAGAAGTGGCACGAAAGTATACAGGTGGAAAGGCACGATTATGGGGAGCGATAGGTGTGGATTACAGACCCTGTGATATGAACTGTGATTTTTGTTCTTTGGGGAAAAAGTGGGGAATTGTAAAAGAGGAAAAAGAAGTCACGTTGGAAGAGATGATCCGGCAGGTACGATACTATGTGGAGAATGAATTTCACTATATTTTATTGAGAACAACGGAATTCTATAGCCCGGAGAGACTGGGAGAGATCGTGAAAAATATCCGTAAGGAAGTTCCTGGTGAATATGAGTTGGGATGTAATATTGGTGAATTGGATTCTGATAAAGCAGAATATCTGTATCAATGTGGAGCCAGGATCGCATATCACTGTCTGAGGCTTAGAGAGGGACAGGATACACGGTTTGAGATTAGTGATAGAATCCGTACATTGGATGTAATCAGAGATTCTAAGATGAAACTTGGATTTTGGGTGGAGCCGGTGGGACCGGAGCACACGAACAAAGAGATTGCGGAAAAGATATTACAGACATTGGAGTATTGTACGGATGTCTGCGGGGTAATGGCAAGGGTACCGGTAGAGGGAACTCCGTTAGGGAATTATGCTCAGATTAGCGAAAAGCGTTTGGCGCAGATTACGGCAATCCTTCGCTTGGCTTGCGGAGATAAGGCAACGGAGATCTGTACACATCCGGCCAGCGAATTGGCGGTCAGGTACGGAGCTAATGTTATCACGCTGGAGACAGGGGCGATTCCAAGAGACGCAGATTTTGTGGAAGAATATTGGGAAGGATTACATGTAGGTCAGGCCAGAGAGTGGCTGGATCGAAATGGATATCAAGTAAAAAGTTAATGAGAAAATGGAGGAAATGAAAAATGTTATGTAGGAAACGTGTAATGGCAGTTTTACTGGCAGGAATGGTATTTTTGTGTGGGTGTCAAAAAACGGGTACCGCATCTGAAGAGAAAACTGAGACAAAAGCGGAAGAAAAGACAGAGCAGGTTAAGGTTGGAACATGGAAGACGGCTCAAACAATTCTGCCGTTCTTCTACGAGGAATTCGCAGATGATAAGTATGAGATTGAAGTGGCTCCGTTTACGAATCCCGGAGACCAGAAGGCCGCACTTCTGGCAGGAGAACTGGATATGACGGGAACAACATTGGTAACAGCAATTTCTGCGGCCGCAAATGGAGAACCAGTGAAGATTGTGTGCAGCCTCTGTAACAAATGTTCCGCGTTAGTAGTGGGAAAGGACTCAGGGATTGAGACGGAAGCCGATCTGAAGGGGAAAACGATTGCTTACGTGCCGGGAACGATGCATCATGCCTTATTGTTGGATGTATTAGAGAGAGCAGGGCTGGATGCAGAGAAAGACGTGGAATTGGTACGTATTGATTTCTTTGATATGGGACAAGCCTTAGCAGATGGCACAATTGATGCTTTTTGTAGTGGAGAACCATATCCATCAGAGGCAATTTTAAAAGGGTATGGACGTGTGTTGAGTTATCCATATTTTGATGATAGTATTGATACGATCAATGCGGCGATGATTGTAACAGAAGATACTATAAAGGAAAAACCTGAATTGGTACAGGAACTGGTAAATGCACATTTAAAAGCAACGGATTATCTGACCGAGAATCAGGAAGTGTGGTTTGACAAGTCCTATGAGTTCGGAACCGATAAAGAGATTATGGAGGTATCTGCCGAAAATATAGAATTATGCGGTGATATTGATGAAGAATTTATTGAGCATACGAAGAATCTGGCGCAGAAGATGAAGGAACTTGGTATTATTAGCGAAGTGCCGGATATCGATGCTTTATTTGATCTGTCATTTCTGGAGAATGCAGAGCAATAGAAGAGAGTGTTAGGGACGAATATGAAAAAAGCAAGAAGGAATGTACAGGAGCAGTTTATGGGATTGCTTCTTCCGGTTGCAGTGTTGATAATATGGTTTGTGGTCACCAGTGATGAGTCTATGCCTAACTATGTTCTTCCTTCTCCAAAAGAATTTGCAATTGTGTTTTGGAATTTTATTTTTGGCGGTGCAGATGCGTCTCCCTATAGTGGAAAGATGCTGGAGAATCTGCAGGTAAGTGCATTGCGCGTCGCGAAAGGATTTGCATTTGCCGGAATCGTTGGCATAATAGGAGGATTTTTGACGGGAAGAGTTCCGTTGTTGAGAAAAATCGTTGATCCAACGGTACAAGCGCTGAGATCGGTTCCCGGAATTGGCTATTTGCCGTTGGGAATGGTATGGTTTGGTGTCGGGGAAGAGAACACCTTGTTTTTAATATCCCTTGCGGCTTTCTTCCCGGTATATTTAAATACGCAGGAAGGAGCAGCCCGGGTACCAGAACTATACCTGCGTGCAGGCAGGATGCTGGGGGCAGAGCGGCTGACATTGTTTTTTACGGTTATTTTTCCGGCAACTTTTCATAACGTTGTTGTCGGTCTTAGATTGGCGTTAGGGATTTCCTGGGCTTATCTGGTATTAGGCGAGATGACGGGGGTGACCAAGGGAATTGGCGCGATTATGATGGACGGCCGGATGTTAGGACATGTTGATATTGTGATTGCATGTATGGTCGTCATTGCGGTTACCGGAAAACTCTGTGATTGGATTCTGATGGCTGTTTGTCAGGTGTTTGCCAAGAGACTGATGGAGGAGAATTCCGATGGAAGATAAGATGTATAGAGTGGAACATTTAAAAAAGACATTTCAAAGTGCAAATGGAAATCGAGTACAGGTGTTTCATGATCTGTCTATGGATATTCAAAAAGGAAAGATAACAGCGGTTCTCGGCCCCAGTGGCTGTGGGAAAAGTACGTTATTGAATATTTTGGCAAGATTTGAGTCTTATGAGTCAGGAACGATCTCAATTCCTAATAATGTAGGAGTCGTGTTCCAAAGTCCTGCCCTTTTTCCGTGGCTTACTGTTGAACAGAATGTGGCTTATGGATTGAAAAGAAGAGGAATTCGCAAGAAGGAACGTAAAGATCAGATTGTGAAGTATTTGCAATTGGTACAGTTAGAAGAGTATGCAGCATACTATCCAAGTGAACTTTCCGGAGGTATGCAGCAGAGGGTGGCATTGGCAAGAACTTTGATACTGCATCCGGAAGTGTTGCTCATGGATGAGCCATTTTCTGCATTAGATCCCAAACTTAGAGTCCAGATGCAGCAGTTAACCTTGGAGTTATGGAAGGAACTGGGACAGACCATTCTGATCGTGACTCATGATGTGGAGGAAGCGCTTATATTGGCAGATACGATCTATGTTATGGAAGAGTGTCCGGAAGGAATCCGGAAAAAGATTGAAGTTCCATGGCAAGAAAAGTGCGATTTAATCAGGAATACAAAAGAATTTTTCGAACTGAAGAATTCTTTGTTAAATAATTAAACATAAAGGAGGAAGACATATGGAGACATACTATAATCCGGAAGATCTGGGAAAATTTGGAACAATGGGTGAGGAGGCACCGCAGCTTTGGGAAACATTTATGAACTATTATGGTTCCGTATTTGCAGAGGGCGCATTAACAGCAAGAGAGAAATCATTGATTGCATTGGCGGTTGCTTCTGCAATACAATGTCCGTATTGTATTGATTCCTATACGAATGACTGCTTGAACAAGGGAGTTAATGAGGAGCAGATGACAGAGGCAATCCATGTAGCATGTGCGATTCGCGGGGGTGCATCTTTGGTTCATGGTGTACAGATGAAAAATATTGTGAAGAAATTGGAGTTTTAATTATGAGTGAGAATTTAAGATTAGCGGAGACAACGAGTGTGCCGGCATTTGAAACATGTATTACAGACCAGGAAGTAAAATATACCTTGGATTCTTTAGAGGTATTGCAGATTAACGTCGGAAGGCTTTGTAATCTGGCATGTAAGCATTGCCATGTTGAGGCAGGACCGGCAAGAACGGAAGTGATGTCCAGAGAAGTAATGGAAGCTTGTATACAGGTCTGTAAGGAATGGGGATTCAAAACGGTAGATATCACAGGTGGTGCTCCTGAGATGAATCCTGATTTTGAATGGTTTGTCGATGAGATGACGAAGATTTGTGGGCATGTAATTGTTCGTTCGAATCTTGTAGTGATGCTGGAAGAAAAATATAAGCATTTGCCACAGTTCTTAGCCGACCATAAAGTGGAGATTGTTGCATCGCTTCCGTATTATCGTGCGAAAGAAACGAATAGGCAGCGTGGAGACGGAGTATTTGAGGGTGTGATTCAGATGCTGCAGTTGTTGAACAGTCTTGGTTATGGAAAAGATCCGGATCTGGCATTGAATCTGGTCTATAATCCAAACGGTGCGTTCTTCCCGCCTGAACAGGGAGCAATGGAAAAGGAATATAAGCAGAGACTGATGGCTGATTATGGGATTGTATTCAACAACTTATTTACAATTACGAATAACCCGACCGGAAGATTCGCTGGTTTTCTGAAGCGCAGCGGCAATCTGGAAAGTTATCTGCAGAAATTATATGGAGCATTTAATGCAGCAACCTTGCCAACGATGATGTGCCGTAATCAGTTGTCTGTTGGATGGGATGGAAAGTTATATGATTGTGATTTTAATCAGGCGGCTGACCTTCCTGTTTTAACAAAGGAGACAATCATGGATCTTGTAGGAAAGCCATATGTAAAGAGGGAGATATGTTTTGGAAAACATTGCTATGGATGTACGGCAGGACAAGGCTCTAGTTGCGGTGGTGCAACAGAATAGGAGGAAATGATGGAAGAAAAAATGATTCAGGAACAGTTTATGAAAGGATATGACTGTTCTCAGGTGGTAGTTTCACATTTTGCGGAAAAAATGGGGATTACAGAGGATTTGGCGAATAAAGTAGCAGCCTGTTTTGGAGGCGGTATGATGCAGGCGGATACTTGCGGTGCATTTACAGGTGCATTGATGGTTATTGGATTGAAGTATGGACATTATGATGTAGAACAATTACTCGCTCAGAAAGATGTTATGATGGCTAAAAGTGCGGAGTTCAAGAAAAAATTCTTTGAAAGCCGCAACACATGCAATTGTAAAGAGTTAATTGGTTATGATGTGTCTACACCGGAAGGATTTCAGGCGGCTTTGGAAAGTGGAAGAATGATGGAGTTCTGTCCGGCATTGGTAAAAGAAGTGATTGCAATGTTGGATGAGGTATTGCAGTAGGGAGTAAGAAAATATGAAATGGAAAAGATTAGTGGCTTTTGGGCTGGCTGTTGTTCTTGGTTGTTCTCTTCTTGGCGGATGTGGTAAAAAAAGTAGGGAGACTGTAGAAAGACAGCAAGTGGAAGAAGATGTAAAAGAAGAGGATGCAAAAGAAGAATCTGAAAAAGAACCGGAGGAGACTGAGGTTCCGGATGATGGAAAGTTTCATGGGAAATGGGTAGTAGACGCAGAATATGCAAAAGGCCGTGTAGGGGCGGAAGATACTGTATTTGTAGATAGTCGTGGAGAGAAGCAGGCAATATTAGGAACGATAGAAGGTGCTATTGCTACAGTATGGCAGGATTGGTCTGTCCAAGAAGGAAATGCTGGAGATGAAAAATGGGGATGTATCCCTGAACCAGATGCATTGGCGAGCATTTTAGGGAACCTTGGCATTACAAAAGATAAGGAGATTATCTTACTTGGTGAGACGTTGGAAGGTTGGGGAGATGACTCGCGACTTCTTTGGGAACTTTTAGCAGCAGGATATACAGATGTCAAGATGGTAGACGGTGGATTGTCTGCGTTAAAAGAAGCAGGAGCACCAACACAGTTTTTAGCGTCTAAGCCACAGCCAGGAGAAGTAGTTATTGATGAAATTGATTACTCTCATGTCATGACAACAGAAGAATTGCAGAGCAATTATGAGAAGTATAAGATTGTAGACGTGCGTACGGATGATGAGTATAATGGTGCTGTATTATACAATGAAGCTAAAGGTGGTCATCTTCCAGGAGCCATTCATATCCGCTACACGGATCTGTTTCAGGAAAATGGAACATTGAAGCCGAATAAAGAATTGATCCAGATGTTTGAAGATACTGGCTTATCAAAAGAAGATTCTATTGTAACCTATTGTACAGGTGGAATACGTTCTTCTTATGTTCAGCTAGTATTAGAAATGTGTGGATTTGAAGATTCATATAATTATGATCAGTCGTTCTGGCGGTGGGCAGTCGTTGGTGAAGTAGAATAAAATGTGTTGGGATAAAGATGGTAAGTATTGTATTATGTACGTATAATAGAGAAAAAAGTATCGGTGCATCTATAGACAGTATTTTGAATCAGACTTATAAGGAATGGGAATTAATTATTGTAGACGATGGATCGACAGATGGAACTCGTAAAAAACTTGAGGAATATCAGGATAAACGGATTAAGTGCATATTTCTGCCGGAGAATTCTTACTATTGCTACGCAGCTAATGTAGGAATAGGCGAAGTAGCGGGTGAATATGTAGCATTTGCCACAAGCGATGATATCTGGGAAACCCACAAATTGGAAAAACAGATTGCATATCTGACGGAACATCCGGAATGTGGAGCTGTATTTTCAAAAGTTGCTCTTATAGGAGAGAATGGTGAAAGCGTAGAAGATAAGCATCCGGATATGGTTCAACTTTTTGATCAAAAGAATCGGAGCCGTACAGAATGGCTCCGGCGCTTTTGGAATATAGGAAATTGTTTGTCGCACCCGTCTTCTGTTGTAAGAAAAAGCGTCTTAGATGAAATTGGTGGGTATGATTTATTTTATGCTCAATTGGCAGATTTTGAATTATGGATTCGGATAGTATTAAAATGTGATATCCATGTGTTGCAGGAGAAATTAGTAGGATACCGTTGGTACAGTTCTAAGAAGCAGATAAGTGCTCCGACAGAAGAGAAGATGCTTCGGTCTATGAATGAGTTTTTTTCTATTAAGAAAAGACTTTTGGAATTGATGAGTGATGAACAGTTGATAGAAGTATTAGGAAGTCAGTTCCGCAACCCAGAATCGTCCACTCCGATTGAATTGGAGTTCGAAAGAGCATTTTTATTGATGGAAAAAGGTGCTGAATATAGCAGGTATGATATCTTCGGACTTCAGAAGATGGAAGAAGTGCTGAGAATCCCTGGAGCAGCAGAGGTGTTAAAGAGTCATTTTCATATTCGTTTACAGGATTTGTACTATAAAAATGGAAAAAAGCATTACATAGACGAAGCAATGACGAAGCGGCTGGAGTCCCTGGAAGAAGAAAATGTGAGGATTCGTAAGGAACTTGAAAGTTATCAAAGAGAGTATGCTTCAGTTGTACAGTCGAATATCTGGAGAGCAACAAAGCCGCTGAGAGTGGTGTTGGATAGAATAAAGCGAAAGAATTAGGCAGTGAGGGTATCAAGATGAAAGGGCAAGAAAAGAAAAATGTGTGGACGAAAAAAATCGTAGTTGTGGCATGTATTGTGGCTGCTGTAGGAAGTTATTTTTGCATTCCTTCTGTAAAAAGTACATTGGATGAAATTTTCCAGATGTTTGCGTCCGGGGATTTTACAGTTGTAGGTGAATTTGTGGAATCCTATGGTGTGTATGCAGCAGCAGTATCATTTCTTTTGATGATTTTGCAGTCTGTTGCCGCTCCCTTGCCAGCTTTTTTGATCACGTTTGCTAATGCGAATCTTTTTGGATGGTGGCAAGGAGCAATTCTATCATGGTCAAGTGCTATGGCTGGTGCGGCTTTATGTTTTTGGATTGCAAGGATTTTGGGACGTGATGTGGTTGAAAGGCTGACCAGTAAGAGTGGTTTGAGGCAGATAGATGATTTCTTCGAAAAACACGGGAAGATGAGTATCCTAATTGCAAGATTGCTGCCATTTATATCATTCGATATTGTTAGTTATGCGGCTGGGCTTACATCAATGTCTTTTTGGAGTTTCTTTGTGGCAACAGGGATTGGGCAATTTCCGGCAACCATTGTATATTCTTACGTAGGTGGAATGTTGACTGGAGGAGCAAAATTATTTGTAACAGGGTTATTTGTTTTATTTGGACTGTCGGCATTGATTGTACTTCTTCGGCAGATATATATGGAAAGGCAGAAAGGTAGATAATTTATATGAAAGTATTGGAAAAGCACCGGTAACCAGGTGCTTTTTTCTGCAATTCTCATGTTTCATTTATCTTTTCTGTCTGTTTTTTATCTACTATAAATCCGAGAAGGGCAACGATAAACTCCGTAATCGGATAGGCAAGCCATACTCCTGTCATTCCCCATATGGCTGATAAGAGAAAGGCCATTGGAATAATCAGTATCAGCCCTCTTAAAATAGAGAGAATATGGGCTGGCAGTGCATTCTCTATAGAAGTAAATAATGTTGCCAGAATGATATTATACCCAACGAATGCAGTTGATATAAAGTACAGTTTGAGACCAATGACTGCAATCCGCTGTAAATCCATATTTTTTTCGCTATTAAAGATGGAAGTGATTGGCTGTGCAAAAATAAATATCAGCAGATACGCAGCACAGGATACGGTGAGCATGGTTATCGTAGAATATTTAAGCAGTGTTCGTACCTGCTGTCTGTCACCTTTTCCATAAAAACTACTTATAAGCGGCTGGACTCCCTGTGCGATTCCTGTATAGACCGCAACAATTACAAGGGAGATATTGGCAATTACACCGTAAGCGGCGACGCCCGTATTGCCTTCTAGACTCAGTATGATGGCATTAAAGGTAATCATGACAATACCTGATGAAAGTTGTGCAATCAAGGAGGAACAAACTAATGAAATATGTATGTGACGTTTGCGGATGGGAATATGATGAAGAGGAAGGTTATCCTGAAGGTGGTATTGCACCAGGAACAAAGTGGGAGGATGTTCCGGAAGATTTTGAATGTCCATTATGTAATGTTGGAAAAGATCAGTTTTCAGAAGTTGAATAGAAACCTAATCTTGTGTTAAATACGGATGGATAAATCAAAACCCTGGTGCGTGAGCAACAGGGTTTTTTATTGCGATATTTTGTGATGATATCACAGAAAATAATCTACCTTTTGCTTATAATGTAGCTAGAAACTAAGTAAGGAGGTAGTCTAAATGAGATTAAAAGATAAAGTTGCAATCATTACGGGTGGAAGCCGTGGCATAGGATTTGCTACAGCTGATAAATTCTTGAAGGAAGGCGCTACAGTTGTATTGGCGGCAAGTTCACAGGAATCGGCAGATGCAGCTGTAGATAAATTAAAAGAAAAATATCCCAATGCAATAGTTGCTGGAATTAGTCCAAATCTTGCAAGCATGGAGTCTGTCAGAAAGGCTTTTAAAGAGGCAATTGAAAAATATGGATGTGTCGATATACTGGTAAATAATGCAGGAATTTCAGAAAACACCTCATTTATGGATTATACAGAGGAGACTTTTGATAAAGTCATGGATCTAAATGTAAAAGGAGTATTTAATACTACTCGTGTAGCTGCAGAATGCATGGTGGCAAGAGGCAAGGGGGTCATTCTCTCAACTTCTTCCATGGTGAGTATTTCTGGACAGCCAAGTGGGTTTGCTTATCCTGCATCCAAGTTTTCAGTAAACGGATTGACTGTATCATTAGCAAGAGAACTAGGACCTAAAGGTATTCGTGTTAATGCAGTTGCACCTGGGATTACAGAAACTGATATGATGAAGGCCGTGCCAAAGGAAGTTATCGAACCTATGATTGAAAGAATTCCATTGCGTCGTCTTGGACAGCCAGAAGATATTGCCAATGCATTTGTGTTTCTTGCTTCAGATGAAGCGAGTTATATTACAGGTGTTATACTAAGTGTAGATGGTATGGCAAGAAGTTAAGGCAATGTGGTATGGTGATGTCATCACAGAAAAGAAATAAAATTCAGATTATAATAAAGCCACAAAGAAATGATAGGGAGGATTATAAAATGACTGCAATTAATATCAATAAAAATAATTTCCAGAATGAAGTAATGAATTCTGATAAACCTGTCCTTTTGGATTTTTGGGCGCCTTGGTGTGCTCCTTGTCGTATGGTGGTTCCTATCATAGAGGAGATTGCAGGTGAACGCCCTGATATCAGAGTTGGTAAAATCAATGTGGATGAGCAGCCTGAACTGGCAAGTGAATTTAGTATTATGAGTATCCCAACTTTGGTGGTTATGAAGAATGGGAAGATTGTACAACAGGTTTCAGGTGCGAGACCTAAGAATGCAATTTTAGAAATGCTTTAAGGAGGTGCGCTAATGGGATTTTTTGATTTCCTTAAACAGGCGAATATTAATCAAGGGATAGAGGAATATAAAAGGACTGCTGGTGCAGTTCTGCTGGATGTACGTACTCCGCAGGAATATCAGGAAGGGCATATACCAGAAAGTAAAAATGTACCGTTACAACAACTTAACAATGTTGTTTCAGTAGCGAAAAATACAGAAATTCCACTGTTTGTATACTGTTATTCCGGAGCCCGAAGTCGTCAAGCAACAGGGTTGTTGCAACGAATGGGATATTCTAAAGTAAATAATATCGGTGGCATTGCTGCTTATTCAGGAAAGGTGGAAAAATAAGATGAAGGTAATAATTGTAGGCGGTGTAGCTGGAGGAGCTACAGCTGCAGCAAGAATACGAAGACTGGATGAACATGCAGAAATTACTGTGTTTGAAAGATCCGGATACATATCCTATGCGAATTGTGGACTTCCATATTATATTGGAGACGTGATCACAGATCCGGAAGAACTTACATTACAGACACCAGAGAGTTTTTTTAAACGTTTCCATATCAATATGAAAATTCATCATGAAGTTATCTCCATACATCCGGATCGTAAAACGGTTTCAGTGAAAAATTTGGAGAATGGTGAGATATTTGAAGAAAACTATGATAAGCTGATCCTTTCTCCAGGTGCAAAGCCAACACAGCCGAGACTTCCTGGAGTAGGTATTGATAAGCTTTTTACACTTCGTACAGTAGAAGATACTTTTCGGATCAAGGAATATATTAATAAGAATCATCCAAAATCTGTAGTGTTGGCTGGTGGCGGTTTTATTGGCTTAGAGTTGGCAGAAAATTTGAGGGAGCTTGGCATGGATGTTACAATCGTCCAGCGGCCTAAGCAGCTGATGAATCCATTTGACCCGGATATGGCATCCATGATCCATAATGAAATGAGAAAGCATGGAATAAAACTGGTATTGGGCTATACAGTAGAAGGATTTAAAGAAAAAGACAATGGAGTGGAGGTCTTATTGAAAGATAATCCATCACTTCAGGCTGATATGGTAGTGCTGGCAATCGGAGTTACACCAGACACAGCATTAGCAAAAGAAGCTGGTCTGAAACTTGGCATCAAAGAAAGTATTGTAGTGAATGACAGAATGGAAACCTCTGTACCGGATATTTATGCTGTAGGTGATGCAGTTCAGGTAAAACATTATGTTACTGGCAATGATGCGTTAATCTCTTTAGCGGGACCTGCTAATAAACAGGGCAGGATTATCGCGGATAACATTTGTGGTGGTGATAGTCGTTACCTGGGCAGTCAGGGAAGTTCTGTTATCAAAGTATTTGATATGACAGCAGCCACTACAGGTATCAATGAAACCAATGCCAAAAAGTCAGGATTAGAGGTAGATACAGTAATTCTTTCTCCTATGAGTCATGCCGGTTACTATCCTGGTGGAAAAGTGATGACCATGAAGGTGGTTTTTGAAAAAGAAACCTATCGTTTGCTTGGTGCTCAGATTATTGGATATGAAGGAGTTGATAAACGTATTGATGTGCTGGCAACAGCAATTCATGCAGGGCTGAAGGCAACCCAGCTGAAAGATTTAGATCTCGCATATGCACCGCCTTATTCATCTGCCAAGGATCCTGTAAATATGGCTGGATTCATGATAGACAATATAGCGAAAGGTACCTTAAAACAATGGCATTTGGAAGATATGGATAAGATTTCTAAAGATCAAAATGTGGTGTTGCTAGATATGAGAACTGTAGGTGAATTTAACAGGGGTCATATGGATGGATTCAACAATATTCCTGTAGATGAACTGAGGGAACGAATTAACGAAATTGAGAAAGGAAAGCCTGTGTATCTGATATGCCAAAGTGGTCTGCGCAGTTACATTGCTAGCCGTATTCTGGAAGGAAATGGATATGAAACATATAACTTTTCCGGTGGATTCCGCTTCTATGATGCAGTGGTTAATGACCGTGCGCTGATCGAAAGGGCATATGCATGCGGTATGGATTATTAAAAATAATCATAATATTTTTATAATTTTCTCGTAGTATAAAAAGATCCCCCTTTATTAGAATGACTTTCATAATTCTGATAAATGGAGGATTCTTTAAATGTTATAGAAAAACAGTTTTACGATCTTTGTAGTGTTTCCAGTCTTTTCGAATCAAGGATTGCGATTTTGCCGCGGGAGAGTCTGACAAGGTCCTCGCCTTGAAAGTATCGGAGCATTCGAGTGATAACTTCTCTGTGGGAACCAAGATGGTTAGCAATCGTCTCATGAGTGATTTTCAGCTCGTTTGTTCCTTCGATAGAGGTCTCTTCTAGAAGAAATGAAGCAACTCGTTTATCCAAACTCTTCCACATGATTTGTTCAATCAGCCACATGACATCAGAAAAACGGGTAGCCATTAACTCATTGGTATAGTTTGCGACAGGAGCAGATTCCTTCATAATACCTTTATAGATTTCAGCAGGGATGATCCAAAGATCAGTATCTTTTTCTGCTTCAATGGTTACTTCAAATTGAATGGATCGCATGATACATGAGGCAGATAAAAGACACATATCCATATCGAACAGACGGTAAAGTGTAATTTCTCGTCCTTCATTTGAAAGTATGTAGGTTCGAATCTGCCCGGATTTAACCAGTAATAATCCAGTACAGTCCAGGTTTCCATTGTGAATGATCGTTCCTTTTTTTACATTCTGTGTGATTAAATTGTCTGAAATTAGTTTTTTCTGTGCTATGTTTAAGTCATTCCATAGTGGAAAATAATTTTCGAAGTTCATAACAGTTATCTCCTTTACGAACATAGTATACTTGCTTTTTTAAGATGCGTCAATTCTATAATTGACATATGCCATAAATAAAAATATACTGATTATAGTACATGATTGATGTAAATATGAGGGAGGGAAAAATAATGCAGGGAGATGTCAGTTTTACATTTTTGAACCGAATTGAAGAAGTAGAACTGAATATTGTAGATAGACGATGGCAGTCTGCACTGGCATTGGCATTGACTTTGCCAGATATTTGCGGAGGTATTGCTTTCCCGGAAATTGTTAAACATTATCGAGATGGCCGGGTTATGCTGGATCGACAAAAAAATCCGACCCGTGATGTGGGAACCCAGTATATCCGCTGGTTTGATGAATATGCAGGGGACCACTTTAAACTATCTCAATCCGATGAAAAGCCATATATTTGCGGAGAACGTTGTTGGCAGCTTCGGTGTGAATATCTTCATCAAAACAAAGGATTTTTAAATGATGAAAATAATATACACTTTCATCTTGGATTAAACTGTGGAATGTCAGTTTGTCAGCTGGACAGTATGAACATACAGGAGAACAGAATCGATATTCGTATAGACATAGAACAGTTTTGTCTGAGAATGTGCAAAGCGGCAAAGAGTTACTATGATAAAGTTAATTTGGAAAAAGACTTTAGTCTCTATAATACACCAGTTTTGGATTTTATTCAGGTAACACAAAAAAAGAAAGATGCTTCTATTATTGCACTGATCTGTGGCAATGAACGCTATGCAAAAGGATTAAAAGAAGCATTGCAGTTTATTTCAGAGCAGATCATGCTGTTTTACACACCGGAAAGTGCTAAAACAAAATTAGGAAAACATAAGCCGGATCTTTGGATTGTTACCGAAGATATGACGAGACAACCGAATCAGCCATGGCGTGCTGACAGGACAACACCTGTAATTTTAATCACAGGCAATCCCGATTCTGTTGAGATTAAAAAGGAACCAGGGAAAGTAACTGTTCTTTCTATGCCATTGTCGATAGTTAATTTTCGGAAAACCGTCAAAATATATGTGTCGTGAGGAGACGTTTATGCTGTATATAATACTATTATTTGCATTCATAGTTGTATATTTGATGATGCTTATGCGGAGACAGAAAGATAAGATGAGCGAAATTAAAATACAAATGGATCAACTGCAAGCACAACATGATCAATTGCAGAAAGAAAGGGATCAGTTACTAGAACAGATGAATCATCTGGAAGAGCAGCGAGAACACTTGCAAATGCAAACAGACCAGGCATTCCGGAGTACTGATGAAATTGAGAAAATTTGCGATGAAATATGGCATCATGCTAATACCATCCACCTTTATTCTTCGTTATCTGAAGAAGAAAGCAAATCTATAACAATGAAAGAAAAACAAAAAGAAATTATTAGAACAACCGAGGAGATTCTAAACATCATATATAAATATAAAGGTGATGTATAATAAAAATATGTCATTGTAGTTATTAGCGGTCAAGGTAAATTCTTATGTAATAATATCACAGAAGAATTTACCTTTTTCACGTACAATAGAGATACCAAATTTGAAAGGGGAACAAAGCATTGGCAAAAAGAGTGGCAAGTGTCGATAAAAAAAGATGTGTTGCCTGCGGAGTATGTGAAAATACTTGTCCGTTGGCAGCGGTTAAAGTTCATCGTGGGTGCTATGCGGTAGTAGAAGAAACATTGTGTGTAGGATGCGGGAAATGTGCAAAGTCCTGTCCGGTAGGCTGTATTGAAATGAAAGAGAGGGTAGCAGTGTGAAGAAAAAGAAGCATTGGTATGATTATTTATGGATATGGGCGATCATTTATTTTGCTCTCGGTTTTTTTAATATTTTGTTCGCGTGGTTTGGGATGATTGATTTCCTGGTGCCGTTAGGAATAGCAATATTCGGTGGAAATAAATTTTTCTGTAATCATTTGTGTGGACGTGGACAGCTTTTTAGTAAGCTTGGTGGAGATTTAAAATGCTCAAGAAATAAATCAACCCCGCGATGGATGAGTTCAAAATGGTTCAAATATGGCTTTTTGATATTTTTCCTTACAATGTTTGGCAACATGGTATTTCAGACATATTTAGTTGGTGCCGGAGCATCCTCCTTGCGTGAAGCTATCAAACTATTCTGGACCTTCCGTGTTCCATGGGGATGGACATACACTGCAGGAACAGTAGCTGATTGGGTGGCACAGTTTAGTTTTGGATTTTATAGTTTGATGCTTACATCTCTGCTGTTAGGGTTGATCGTAATGGTGTTATATAAGCCAAGAACCTGGTGTGCATTTTGTCCAATGGGAACAATGACGCAGGGCATCTGTAAATTAAAAAATAATGGAAAATAAGTAATACTATTAGGTTATACATAAAAGGCATATGTCAAAAACGTTATTGACATATGCCTTTTATAAGGCTATTATATAAGAAAAGCGAGAAAGGAGCAGTTTATGCCGAGACCAGTAAAATGCAGAAAAGTCTGTCATTTCCCCAATATTTTAGAATTCCTTCCGGCAGATAATACTGAGAAAAAAACACCTATTGTTCTGACGGTAGATGAGTATGAGACAATTCGTCTTTTGGACAAGAAAGGTTATAGTCAGGAGCAATGTGCAGCATCTATGCAAGTCGCAAGAACAACAGTTCAACGGATTTACGAGATTGCCAGGAAGAAAATAGCATATGCACTTATTGATGGACATCCGCTTAGAATTGAGGGTGGGGATTTCATAATCTGTGACGGTCAGAACAGCAACTGCAGCTTTGGAGGATGTTATAAACAGGAAATATACAAAAAATATGCAGAAGAAAAAGGAGAAGGTATCATGAGAATAGCAGTAACATATGAAAATGGACAGATTTTCCAGCACTTTGGACACACAGAGACATTTAAGATTTACGATGTAGAGGAAGGAAAAGTAGTACATTCAGAAATAGTAGATACGAATGGAAGCGGACATGGTGCATTAGCGGGAGTTCTTAATGCATTGAATGCAGATGTTCTGATCTGTGGCGGAATCGGAGGCGGTGCACAGACAGCGTTAGCGGCAGCTGGTATTAAACTCTTTGGAGGAGTTTCCGGAGATGCGGATGAAGCAGTAGAAGCCTTTATTAATGAAACACTGGATTACAATCCAGATGTGAAATGTTCTCACCATGAGCACAGCCACGGGGAAGGACATACATGTGGCGAGCACGGATGTGGAAGCCATAGTTGTCATTAAGAAGAATAGTAAAAAATAATAATACGAAAGGATGTGCCAAGGTAATGGAGAAGTTACCGTAGCGCATCCTTTTTTGTTATTTTCATATTGATTATTTCTTACTTGCCGAAAGTAATGAATTGAACGTATAATACTCGCAGCTTTTTGTAACTGTCAAAGATGGGAGTATACTTAATTTATTGAGATGTGTCAATTATATAACTGGCATATGCCGTAAATAGAAATAAAAAGAAGCGTAATAAAGCAAATTGTCTTTTCTGTGATATCATCACGGAAGCAAGATCTTTTATGGGGTATATTAAGTTCAAACAGGAGAAGGGGTTAAAAAATATGACATCAATAAATATAAATAAAGAAAAGTTTGGACAATTAATTCATAAGGAAAAACTGGTTTTGGTTGATTTCTGGGCACCTTGGTGTGGTTATTGCCGTAGAATTGGAGCAGCTTATGAAAAAATAAGTGAAGAATACAGCGATATTCTTATTGCTGGAAAAGTAAATATTGATGAAGAACCACAGATTGCAGAAGCTGAAAAGATTGAGATAGTTCCTACGCTGGTTTTATATCGAGATGGAAAGGCAATAGATTCTATTGTTGCACCTGAATCAAAAAAAATGATAGAAAATTTTATTAATGAAGCTTTAGAAAAATAGGAGGACTGCTGTATGAATGAAAATCATGTTTACGATATGATTATCGTGGGATGAATATGAGTAAAATGAGAAGAGCATGTGAATTCATAGTGGCCGGAACTTTGATCGGCAGTATGGCAGTCCCGGGGATGACAGACAGTCTGAAACTTCAGAATTATGAACCGACAGAAGAACTGTCTATCCCGGATTATGTAGAAGTGACAGCCGATGTGGCGGATTTTGAACTAGAACTTATAGGATTTTATTTGACATTATTGTTCAGCGGTCCTATAATGGAGAAACAAAACAGAATAGACTATTACTTCGGTAGGTGAGGTTACCACAGGGATTTGGAACATCCTAAGATTGCTGCCGCGAGAATTGTGGAGACACGATGAGCTGGTTAGCAGGATATGTCGTGAAGGCATAACCTAATGCAATTGATATGCCCTGTGATGCTAAAGCTTGAACGGTGAACAGGGGATTAAGATATATACAGACTTTCGCATTGCTCAGGCATTGCGGAAGTTTTTTTCTATAGGGAACTTCGTTCCCTGTTGATTATATTTGGCATAAGTTGCATCTATGAAGTAAGTATGTAAAGAAGAGAAAAGAAGGAGGTGAGGTTATGGACGCAGGTGCCAGTTATCACTCGCAGATGGCGATAAACGTAAGAAAATCAAATAAGAAAAGGAGAGATTATAATGAACAGAGAGATCTTTACCGCACTCCTGCAGCAGCATCAGTACCAGGCTGTAAGGAGCATTTTGAATGTCATGAATGCAGTGGACATAGCCTCACTGCTATCCGAACTTGATAACAAAGAATTGGCATTTGCTTTCCGTCTGATTCAGAAAGAAAAGGCGGCGGAAGTATTTGCCAATATGAATAATAGTATGCAGACCTGTCTGGTAGAATTATTTTCGGACAAGGAACTTCGGGAACTGCTGGAGGATCTGTATATGGATGATACGGTTGATATGCTGGGAGAACTTCCGGCGAATCTGGTTACACGAATTCTGGATACGGTCAGCCAGAAAGACAGGGATACGATCAACCGACTTCTGAATTACCCGGAAGACAGTGCCGGAAGCATTATGACAACGGAATACGTGGATCTAAGACCAGACTGGTGCGTTGCAGAGGCTATGGCGCATATCAAAGAGGTCGGCATCCATAAGGAAACAATCTATACGTGTTATGTGACCGAGAAGAAGAGGCTTCTTGGAATTGTTACTGCCAAGGATATGATGGTGGCAGATGATCATGTGGTCATCCGGGAGTTGATGGAACAGGAGATGATTACGGTCAATACGAATACCGATCAGGAGGAGGTAGCCCGGTTATTCCGTAAATACGATTTCCTGGCGATTCCGGTTCTGGATCTGGAAGGCTTTCTGGTTGGAATCGTAACTTTCGATGATGCGATGGATGTCCTGATTGATGAGGACACCGAAGATATCACGAAGATGGCAGCGATGAACCCCGGCGAGAAATCCTACTTTGAAACCTCCATCTTCGGTCATGCCAAGAGCAGAATCCCGTGGCTTTTGATATTGATGTTCTCCGCCGCCATTACGGGCACAATTATAACAAAATATGAAAATGCATTCGCTGTAGTTCCTATCCTGGTATCCTTTATTCCGATGCTTATGGATACCGGAGGAAATTGCGGTTCCCAGAGTTCTACGCTGATTATCCGAGGGATTGCGCTGGATGAGATTCAGTTCCGGGATATCTTCCGGGTGGTGTCAAAAGAGTTTGGAGTATCCTTAATAGTGGGTATCGTGCTGGCGGTGGCTAATGGTTTGCGGATCATGCTGATATATCGGAATACAGCACTTGCGCTGGTAGTGGCTCTTTCGTTGATGGCAACGATCGTGATCTCGAAGATGATAGGGTGTATCCTGCCGCTGCTGGCAAAGAAGGCTGGACTGGATCCGGCACTGATGGCGTCGCCGTTGATTACGACGCTGGTGGATACATGCTCGATTTTGATATACTTTGGAGTGGCGACCAGGGTGTTTGAGTTGTAGGTGGGAATTGAACAAAAAATAAAATTCCACTCATACGGATTGCCAATTGTTAAAAAAATATTTATAATAGAGACAAATATTGTCGAGGAGGTTTTCAATAATGAAAATTAAAGAAGGCTATATGCCGTACTTAGAGTACAAAACATATTACAGAATTGTAGGAGAGTGCACTGGCAACAAAAAGCCACTTGTACTGCTTCACGGAGGACCAGGATCCACACATAATTATTTTGAAGTATTGGACAGACTTGCAGAAGAAGACGGTCGTCAGTTGATTATGTACGATCAGATTGGATGCGGCGAATCTTATGTGGATAATCGTCCGGATCTGTGGAATGCGAAGACATGGATCGAAGAACTGATGGCGCTTAGAAAGCATCTTGGGCTGGATGAGATTCATCTTCTCGGACAGTCCTGGGGAGGAATGCAGCTTCTGGACTATGTATGCAACTACAAGCCAGAGGGGCTTAAGAGCCTGATACTTTCCAGTACGCTTCCGGCTTCCTGGATGTGGGGAATCGAGCAGCACCGTATGATTAAGGAACTGCCACAGGAGATGCAGGATGCGATTGACAAAGCGACATCTACGAATGATTACAGTGATCCGGCTTATATTGCGGCAGAGACAGAATATATGCTCCGTCATGCTGCGGGCGCAGTAACAGAAGACTCTCCGGAATGCTTAAGACGTCCGGTGAAGAAGGGCGGCGAAGCATATGTTGTTGGCTGGGGACCGAATGAATATACTCCTATGGGAACCCTGAAGGATTATGATGTAACGGAACAGTTGAAAGAGATCAAGGAGCCAACGCTTGTAATCAATGGTGGGAACGATCTGTGTACGCCATATATCGCGAAATACATGTACGACAGAATCCCGAATTCCAGATGGGAACTGTTCCGTACCTGCCGTCATATGTGCTTCGTAGAAGATACGGACAGATATGTAGAGTTGATGAAAGAATGGCTGAATGAGAACGATTAATATCTTAAGATAAAGAAGATCAGCCTGAAGCAATGGATGAAAAGCAGTCCGAGATTGCAGATGGATGAAGAGAGTGGGAAACAAAAGAAATGGAACGTAAGAAGGGCTTGTTTGCCGCGTTTATGGCTGGGTTATTATGGGGCGCTACCAGCCCCATAGCCCAGTTTCTGTTTGAAAGTAAAGGAATCGTATCGGAATGGCTTGTGCCATACCGTCTTATGGCTGCAGGAATTCTTCTTTTCCTGTATGCTGTTTTTATCAAGAAGCAGCCGCTGTTTGATATATGGAAGAACCGGGAGGATGGAATCAGGCAGGTGGCATTCTCTGTGTTGGGAATGATGGGAATGCAGTATTCCTTTTTTTGCGCGGTTCAGGAGATGAATGCAGGAATTGCTACTATATTCCAGTATTTGAATCCGGCAATGCTGCTTATGTATTTTGCGATCGTATACCGGGTGACTCCAAAGGCAAAAGAAATTACGGCAGTGCTTTGCTCGGTATTAGGTATATTTCTTGTGGCAACGCACGGGAATATCCATGCATTAACAATCTCTTCTAAAGGAATCATATTAGGGCTTTTGGTGGCTCTAACGACTTGTTTCTATGGAGTGATTCCGGGACCGCTTCTTAAGAAGTATCCGGCGGAGATTGTCTGTGCATGGGCAATGATTATTGGCGGACTAATATTAATGGCTGTGAATCGTCCATGGAGGATGAAAGTAACGATTGATGTAGAAGTGATGATTAGTTTCTTTGCAATCGTAATATTTGGAACGATTATGTCTTTCTGCTGTTACCTGTATTCGCTTAAGACGATAGGATCAGTGCATGCGGGATTATTGTCCAGTGTAGAGCCGGTGGCAGCAACCATTCTGGCCGCAGTGTTTTTAGAAACCGCGTTCCAGCCGATTGATGTAGTGGGATTCGTGCTGGTTCTGTCTACGATGTTTATTCTGAACATTAACGCGACATAACATGGAGGCTCATTGAATGATAGCATAAAAGAGGATGCGTTTTGGCGCATCCTCTTTTTGAGAGAATCATGAATGAGGCTTTATTAAGATATGCCACCTTCTCCTTCATTTTAGCAGATATAGATAAAATGAACAGAACTTGAAGTTGTTCTTAACAGAACTGTCAATGCCTTTCCCATAATTCACTACGTGGAATGTGACGGCATGTTCGCTTTCGGTAATGATTAATTCTACAGGTTCGGTACTCTCGGAATGCACGAGAGCATTCTTCAGAAGATTGATTAGGGTCTGCTCGGTCAGGAGAGGATCCATAGGGATCATCAGGATATATTCTGGTGTAGAGATATGGATGGAAGCGAAGATCGTGGGACACTGCACGCAGCAGGTTGGCACAGATTCGCTCTTTCTCCACTTCGTTTAGTTTTCGCTCTCTTTCGGCAATGATCTCATCCTGTTTTTTGAGCCGTGTGGTCATGGCGCTGGTTGTGATTGTAATGATCAGCATACAGATAAAAGTAATCGGATATCCGCTCAGCGTAAAATTCACTTCAAAGAATGGGTATGTAAAACATCCGTTAATGAATATTACGCAGAACAGAGCGGACAGAATGTCATATAGATAGCCGGTAGTATGTCTCGAGATCAGGATGAGCGCGAGTATGTAAATCAAGGCAATATTGGCAGAATTATCCCGTACAAAATGAAAAAATAAGAATGCCAGCCCAGTGGCTATGAGCAATATGCTTAATGTATATAATATATTATGAATGATTTTTTCATATCTATTGTGTGAAGGGGTTTCTTGCTCCTTTTAACTAATAATTTTTATACACAGGTATTATAACATTTAATGGTACTTTGAGGGGTAAAATTTGTGTTTGGATTCTCTGGGAACACATACACTATAAATAAAGGCATATGTCTGGAGATATCTATGAAAGAAGAAAATAAGAGAAAATGGAAGAATACCTGCGTCCTTGCCCTGACACTGGTGATTGCCCTGGCAGGATCTTTCAAATACCTGTCCGGCTATGTGACGATTTCCAGTAATGTAAATGGCAGAGAACTTCCGATCTACTCCGTGGAGACGGAAGAAAAGAAGGTGGCGCTGACCTTTGATGCAGCGTGGGAGAATGAACAGACGGAGGAAATCCTTAGGATTCTGGAGGAGCATGGGATACATGCCACTTTTTTTATGACCGGGGGATGGGTTGAGAAGTATCCGGAGGATGTGAAAAAGATTCTGGCAGCAGGGCATGACCTTGGCAATCACAGTGAGAATCACAAGAATATGTCCGAGTTGAGCAAGGAAGAACAGAAGTTGGAGGTCATGAAGGTGCATGAGAAGGTCAAAGAACTGACTGGTACAGACATGAAACTTTTCCGTCCGCCCTATGGTGATTATGACGATACTGTAATCCAAAGTGTACAGGAGTGCGGGTATTTTCCGATTGAATGGTCTGTGGATAGCCTGGATTGGAAGGATTATGGAGCAGATAATATTGTAGATACAGTTCTTGGACATAAGGAATTGAAAAATGGGGCGATCATCCTATGCCATAATGGGGCGAAATATACAGTAGAGGCATTAGAAAGGCTGATCAATGGCTTGGAAGATAAAGGGTATCGGATTGTTCCGGTATCGGAATTGATCTATACGGATGAATACCATATGGATGTGACAGGGCGACAGATTAAGAATATTTAAGGTGTGTGTCAGAGATTCTGTACGCATGGCAGGCAAACTGTGTTATAATGAATTCGATTTCCGAATTCATAGAGACAATATAGTAGAAAGGATATAGAGATGGATAGCAGAGTGTCTGTAATCAGCATTATTATAAAAAATGAAGAGGCTGCAGGGGCGGTAAATGAATTGCTTCATGAGTTCCGTCAGTATATTGTGGGGCGGATGGGGATTCCCTATAGAGAGCGTGGAATCTCGATCATCAGCGTGGTGCTGGATGCACCGGGGGACGCAACGAGTTCCTTGTCTGGCAAACTGGGAATGCTTGAAGGGGTTAGTGCAAAGACTCTGACAGCAAAGATGTAATAACAGTAAAGTTATTTTATGAAAACGGATTCTAATATTTGGTGCGTGACAGAATGCTGCCGAATATTGGAATCCGTTTCTGTAAAATTCCTTATATAGACGCTCAGAATCTATTAATTCCATTCTGTAATTCTTCTGCCCACTTCTGAAGATTATAAGTCCGTCCTCCAAAGAGTTTCAAAAGAGCGCCGGTAGGATGATTGTCATTGGCAAATGCGTTCGCTTCATCCGTATCCACATGCATTGCCAGGGCGAAGTTCGGGTGCACCCGGACAACCACATCTGCGAATATCAGGGAACGCTCAAAACTTTCCATAATAACGAAGACTTCGTCATTATCTTTCACATTCAACTGAATTGCCTGTACCGGGGTCATATGTATATGCCTCTTGGCTACAATAACACCATGATCCAGTTCGATGCTTCCGTTAGGTCCTTCCAATATACACCCCGGAGTTCCTTGTGTATCGCCGGACTGACGGATCATACCGGGAATTCCAAGTTTACGGGAGTCAGTCATGGAGATCTCTACCTGCGTCTCGTTACGAAAAGGACCAAGTACAGCGATTTTTTCGAAAGAGCCTTTTGGTCCTCTGACAGCAAGGCGCTCTTTGCAGACATACTGTCCGGGCTGGCTTAATTCAGCCTTAAAGGTCAGGTCACGGTCTTCTCCGAATAATATATTAAAATCTTCGCGGCACAGATGTATGTGGCGCGCGCTCGTCTCAATTGGAATTGCAAGTCCCATAATCATATCACCTCATTCGTAGAATAACCCTATTCTATCAGAGATGAGACGGTTTTTCAATTATTAATAATTATTGCTTTTGTTAATTATGGATATCTGCTATAATGGATTTACGGCAATGCAGAACTGATATGTGACGAGTATAATTAGGATAAGGAGGATGCGTCTATGAGAGAAGTATGGGAGAATATCAAGGAATTCATGAAAAGAGACTGGACACCGGCAGAGAAAGCGCTGATGATTATTTGTGCGGTATTATTGGGTGTGGTATATGGTTTTTTGATCGCGCCGATCAAAGCAGGAATCAGTTGCGGCAATAATAATGGCAATTCCTATGTTCAGTCAGATGACGGATACTGGTTAGGTGACGAAGAATAGAGCATTATTTGAGGAAAGTTGGGCATTTTGTCACGTTGACAAAGTGCCTTTCTCTATTCTATAATCTAGTGTGTAAGACAAAGGCGTTTTCATCATGGCATGAGAGCGCCCATTTTTATATAGAACCAGGAATTGTGTGATAATTACATATATTTAGGTCAGGAGGGAAATGTAATGAATAATTACACGAGAGAGGATGTCTTAAGGATGGTGGAGGAAGAGGATGTGGGGTTCATCCGTCTTCAGTTTACAGATATCTTTGGAACCATGAAGAATGTTGCGATTACGACCAGCCAGCTTCCGAAAGCGTTGGATAACCAGATTATGTTTGATGGATCTTCTATAGAAGGATTTGCCAGAGTCGAGGATTCAGATATGTACCTTTATCCGGATCTGGATACTTTTGAGATATTTCCATGGAGACCGCAGCAGGGGAAGGTTGCAAGGTTGATCTGTGATGTGTATAAGCCGGATGGAACGGCTTTTGCGAGTGATCCGAGATATATCCTGAAGAAAGTAATGGCAGAGGCTAAGGAGATGGGATATGAGTTCAATGTAGGACCGGAATGTGAATTCTTCCTGTTCCATACGGATGAAGATGGGATTCCGACAACGCTCTCCCATGAAAGTGCAACGTATTTTGATCTGGGACCTCTGGATCTTGGAGAGAATGCGCGCAGGGATATGGTGCTGACACTGGAGGATATGGGATTCGTTGTGGAATCGTCCCACCATGAACTGGCGCCGGCACAGCATGAGATTGATTTCAGATATGATGAAGCATTGGCAACTGCTGATAATATTATGACGTTTAAGTTAGTAGTGAAGACGATTGCAAAGCGCCACGGGCTTCATGCAACATTTATGCCCAAACCGAAATACGGTGTAAATGGCTCTGGCATGCATACGAATATGTCTCTGAGCAGAGATGGTATGAATGCATTCTCCGATCCGAAGGATGAGAGGGGGCTGAGCAAGGAGGCATATTACTTTATCGGCGGTATCATGAAGCATATGAAGGCGATCAGTTTCATTACGAATCCGATCGTGAATTCATACAAGAGGCTTGTGCCGGGATATGAGGCACCTGTATATATTGCGTGGTCTGCGAAAAACCGGACGCCTTTGATCCGCGTGCCTGCAATGTGCGGGGACAATGCAAAGATTGAACTTAGAAGCCCGGATCCGTGTGCGAACCCATATCTTGCGCTGGCGGTGTGCCTGGCAGCAGGTCTGGATGGTATTAAGAATGAGATCATGCCGCCGCAGAGTATTGATTGCAATATCTTCGAGATGACGGCCGAACAGAGAAAAGAGGCGGGGATCGAATCGCTTCCGAGAAGTCTTCGTGAGGCGGCGAAGGAATTCGAGAAGGATGAGTATATTCAGGCAGTTCTTGGTGAGGATTTATCAAGAAAATATCTTAAGGCGAAGAATAAAGAGTACGCAGATTACCGCGCGCAGGTTACAGAATGGGAACTGGGGAAATATTTACACCGTATGTAGACATTTTCTTTTAAGGCAGACACAATAGAGTGAAGACTGAGAATAACAGGAGGTGTGAGTTTGGTTGGTATTATTGTTGTATTTCCCAATAAGGATAACGCAACCAATATTCGCAACCTATTAGTGCGGGGCGGAATGGATGTAACCGGAGTGGCTACTACGGGTGCTCAGGCGATGAATTACGCGGATACTGTAGATGAGGGAATTGTGGTATGTGGCTATAAACTGAAGGATATGATGTATACGGAACTTCGGGAATACCTGCCGAAGACTTTCGAGATGCTTCTGATCGCGTCTGCGGATAAATGGAGCGAGGGCGGCATAGAGGGTGTTGTGGGCTTGTCAATGCCGATTAAGGTGTATGATCTGATGAACACGATGGATATGATGCTGCGGACGGTCGACCGAAGGCGTAAGAAGCGAAAACTGGAGCAAAAGAACCGGAACTCCGAACAGAAAGCGTTGATAACGAAAGCAAAGGAGCTGTTGATGGCACGTAATAACATGACGGAGGCAGAAGCGCATAGATATCTTCAGAAGAGCAGCATGGACAGCGGGACGAATATGGTTGAGACGGCAGAGATGGTGCTGAGTATTATGTCAGAATAATAGCGGAATTATAATAGAGAATCAAAAGATGGAAGGAGAGTGGGAGTGTGAGATTCACGAAGATGCATGGACTTGGTAATGACTATGTCTATGTGAATTGCTTTAAGGAGAAGATTGAGAACCCGCCGGAGGTGGCAAAGTATGTAAGTGATCGGCACCTTGGGATTGGCTCGGATGGATTGATTATGATTAACCCATCGAAGGTGGCAGATTTCGAGATGGAGATGTATAATGCGGACGGTTCCAGAGGTGAGATGTGTGGCAATGGAATCCGTTGTGTAGCGAAGTATGTGTATGATTATGGACTGACAGATAAGACCAGCATCTCGGTGGAGACACTTGGTGGGATTAAGTATCTTGATCTTATGGTTGCCTGCGGCAAGGTTGCGCTTGTGAAGGTGGATATGGGCACGCCGGAACTTAGGGCGGAAGCGATTCCAATCGAGATGGAAGAAGGTTGGGAAGCAGATCAGGTAGTTGATGAAGTAATTGTAGTGGATGGAACAGAATATCATATGACAGGTGTGTCTATGGGGAATCCGCATGCGGTGGTCTATATCGAGGATGTGAAGGGGCTGGATATCGAGAAGATTGGTCCGAAGTTTGAGAATCATGAGAGATTCCCGAAGAGAATCAATACGGAATTCGCGAGGGTGATTGATCGTAAGACGGTAGAGATGCGTGTGTGGGAGAGAGGTTCAGGAGAGACTCTTGCATGTGGAACGGGTGCCTGTGCGGTGGCTGTTGCAAGTATTCTGAATGGACTGACGGATCATGAGGTTACGATTCGATTATTAGGTGGAGATTTGAAGATTGAGTGGGATCGGGAAGTGAATAAGGTGTATATGACCGGTCCGGCAACTACAGTGTTCGATGGTGAGATTGAAATATAAAGAATATATAAAGGAGTTAGAAGAATGTTTAAAGTAAATGAAGACTATCTAAAATTACCGGGGAGTTATCTCTTCTCGACGATAGGTAAGAAAGTAGCAGCATTCCAGGCAGCGAATCCGGATAAAAGTATTATCCGGCTTGGAATCGGGGATGTAACACAGCCATTGGCGCCGGCAATTATTGAAGCGCTGCACAGTGCGGTTGATGAGATGGCGCATGCAGAGACCTTTCATGGCTATGCGCCGGATCTTGGCTATGAATTCTTAAGAAGCGTAATGGCGAAGAATGATTATCAGGATAAAGGCTGCGATATCAAGGCAGATGAGATATTTATCTCTGATGGAGCAAAATGTGATTCTGGTAACATCCAGGAGATATTTGCAAAAGATAATAAGATCGCCGTTTGTGACCCGGTATATCCGGTATACGTTGATACGAACGTTATGGCAGGACGTACGGGAACTTACGATCCGAAAGCAGAGACATGGAGTGATGTCATTTATATGCCATGTACTAAAGATACAGGTTTTGCGCCGGAACTTCCGGCAGAGACACCAGATATCATCTACCTGTGTTTCCCAAACAATCCTACGGGATCTACAATTACGAAGAATCAGCTACAGGAGTGGGTAGACTATGCGAATAAAGTGGGAGCGGTTATCATCTATGATGCTGCTTATGAGGCGTATATCTCTGAAGATAACGTGCCGCACACCATCTATGAGTGCGAGGGTGCGAGAACCTGTGCGATTGAACTTAGAAGTTTCTCCAAGAATGCAGGGTTCACCGGAGTAAGACTTGGTGCAACTGTCATTCCGAAAGATGTAAAATGTGGGGATGTTTTGCTTCATTCTCTTTGGGCGAGACGTCATGGAACCAAATACAACGGCGCGCCGTATATCGTGCAGAAGGCTGGAGAAGCAGTATATTCTGAGGCTGGAAAAGCACAGTTAAAAGAACAGGTTGCTTATTACATGAAGAATGCAAAGACAATTTATGAAGGATTGAAAGATGCTGGGTACAATGTATCTGGCGGTGTTAACGCACCATATATCTGGTTGGAGACGCCGAAGGGAATGAGTTCTTGGGAGTTCTTCGATTACCTGCTCGAGAATGCGAATGTTGTGGGAACTCCGGGATCTGGATTTGGACCGAGCGGCGAGGGATATTTCCGGTTGACTGCGTTTGGATCTTATGAGAATACAGTGTCAGCAATTGAAAGAATTAAAAAAATGTAGTAGTTGGGGACGTAGTAAAATGCACTTTTACTACGTCCCCAATTAGCAAATGTGGTGTACCTAATTGACATATGCCCTGTACCCAATGTGGCGCAGGGTACTTTTTTGGCTTTTTTTAAATTGGCGGGTTGCGATTGCTTTTGAATTAACAAAAACAAAATATAAACGAAAATAAACACAATTATAGACAAATGAGAACGCAAGTGATAAAATGATAAAACAAAACAAATCGAAAATGGAGGAAAAGAAAATGAAAATTGCAATCGGTTGTGATCCAAATGCCAAGCAGGCGAAAGAAGAATTGATCGAGTTTATTGAAAAGAAGGGATACGGTGAAGTGACAGATTTCGGAAGTGAGGACCCGATCTATGCGAATGTGGCTATCCGGGTGGCAGAGGCAGTTGCGACGAAGGAGTATGATCGGGGAATCTTAATCTGCGGAACCGGGCTTGGCGTATCCATTGCGGCCAACAAGGTAAAGGGTGCATATGCAGCTCTGCTTTCGGATGTCTATTCTGCAAAGCGTGCACGTCTTAGTAATGATGCCAATATCGCATGCATGGGAGCATTTACGATTGGAAATAAGTTGAGAGAAGAACTGACAGAAGCCTTTTTAACAAATGAATTCGAGAAAGGGTGCGCTTCTCAGCCGAAAGTAGATGCGTTCGTTAATTATGAGAACGCACACTAGAATGTGGATCGATATGCAAGAAAAAGGAGGGATGCCCCTCCTTTTTTTTATGCCCCTTTTTATGTATCTGAGCAGAAGTGCTGACCAGATTTCCTGTTGTATTTTGCAAACAAAAGCACGATTAGTTTTTTTGCTGCGCTTCATAAGACGCCATTGCATCACGGATTAATTGCTCGAACTTATCTGCCTGCCATGCGGCGCGTCCGGTAAATAACCCGTCGATGGAAGGCTGTGTGATTAACTGGCAGGCATTGTCAGGGTTTACGCTTCCGCCATATAATGTTGGGATATCCTTCCCGGCATCCCCGAAAAGTTCGGTCAGACATTCTTTGATTATTTTATGCATCTTTTCTGCGTACCCGGCGGAAGCAGGAGTCCCGTTTACTCCGATGGACCAGACAGGCTCGTATGAGATCCAAAGATTGGAAAGGTGGGAGAGGGGGATGTCATGTAATCCTATTTTTAACTGCATTCTGAGAACTTCCGCGCTGATGTTATAATCCTTTTCCTGTGCAGTCTCGCCGATGCAGAGAAGAGTGGTGAAGCCGTGGTTAAGAGCGGCTTTCACCTTCTGGTTTTCTTCGGAATCCGTCTCGCCAAATACATGTCTTCTCTCGGAATGGCCGATCATGACCAGGTTAAGACCGAGTTCTTTGAGCATAATAGGAGAAATCTCTCCGGTAAATTGCCCTTCATCGGCCCAACACATATTCTGAGCGCCTAATTTGATATAGGACTGGTCGATATGCTTGGCCGCACTTTCAAGTGCAGTGTAGGATGGGATGATGAACAGGTCGATATCGTCTCTGCTGATATCTTTTGTCTTCTCATAAAGTGACTGAAGATAAGAAACTGTTTCCTGAATAGTTTTGTACATTTTCAGGTTGCTTCCAAAATATAATTTTTTCATATTTACCTCCTTATGTTGTATTTGATGAATTGATTTCATTATATTCTGGAAACGAAAAAAACGCAACTACAAAAATGGTGATAATAAATAGAAACGAAAAAACAAAAATAAACGAAAGAAAGGAGGGCAAAACTAATATATATCGCACAAAAATGTGGTGTTTAAAATATATAAATGTACTGAATTTACAAAAACATGTTGAAAAATCCTCAAAATCGGGATAAAATTAATTCGCAAACAAAAATTAAACAAAAATAAAACGAAAATAAAATGAAAAGGAGAGAAAGAATGGAAGAAAAGTTCAGACCTATTACAGCGATTACAATGGGAGACCCGGCCGGCATAGGACCAGAGATTGTAGTTGGAACAATGTTATCAAAGGAAATCCACGAATGCTGCAGACCATTTGTGATCGGAAGCAAAGCAATTATGGAAAAAGCAGCCAAAGTATTGGGAAAAGAATTAAAGTACAACAACATTACAGATCCATCAGAAGCAAAATACGAATATGGCACGGTAGATATCCTGGAGACAGGAGAGTATGATACAGATTCTATTGAATGGGGAAAGGAGCAGAAATTAGCGGGTCAGATGGCAATTGACTGGATCATGAAGTCGATTGAACTTGGAATGACCAAGAAGATTAATGCCGTGTCCACATCCCCCATTCATAAGGGAGCAATAAAACTGGTTGGAATCAAAGAGCCGGGACATACAGAGATCTATCAGAACCAGACGAAATCCCCGTATGCGCTTACGATGTTTTCTTGCCATAAGTTAAGAGTATTCTTTGTAAGCCGCCATATGTCTCTGGTGGATGCGTGCCATTATGCTTCCAAAGAGATTGTGCTTGAGAACGTCATCAATATTGACAAAGAACTCCGCAAGATCGGAATCGAGAATCCGTTGATAGCAGTTGCAGGATTGAATCCGCATAATGGAGATAATGGTCTGTTTGGTACGGAAGAACTTACGGATATCGGACCGGCAGTAGAAGCGGCTAAGGAGCGTGGAATCAACGCAATCGGACCTTGCCCGGCGGACTCGGTATTCAATATCGGAAAATCCGGCAAGTTTGATGCGATTCTTTCTCTGTATCATGATCAGGGGCACATTGCATGTAAGACATTGGATTTTGAAAAATCAGTCACACTTACTTTCGGGCTTCCGTTCATCAGAAGTTCGGTAGATCACGGAACCGCATTCGATATTGCGGGAAAAGGAGTCGCAGGATGTGTAAGCCTGATTGAATCAACGAAAGTGGTTGCTGAATATGCAGCAAAGCAGCATGAGAAAGAGATGCAATAATTATGGGAAGCCAAAAAATAGCGGTGAAAGAAAGAGAGGTTAAAGAGATGCCACTGATTGGAGCAGTAGCCGATGATCTTACCGGAGCAACTACCACGGGAGTGTTGCTGGCGAGAAGCAAGGCGAGAACGGCAGTGTTTTTCAATGTAGAAGCTGCAACGCAAGCGGAAGGCGTAGAGGAACTGGATGCTATTATCATCAGCAGCAACAGTCGTCCGCTTCCGGCGAATGGGGCGTACGATAAGGTGAAGGAAGCAACGATCGCCCTTAAGAATATGGGGGTGAAGTATTTCCAGAAAAGAATCGATACTACCCTTCGTGGTGGAATTGGGGTAGAGCTTGATGCGATGCTGGATCAGTTAGAAGAGGGAACCGTGGCTGTTGTGGTACCAGCGATGCCGCAGTCAAGAAGGATTCTGGTTGGAGGATATTCGGTGATAGATGGCGTTGCGCTGATCAATACTCCGGTTGCACAAGATGTAAGAACTCCGGTAAAGGAAAGTTACATACCCAAACTTCTGTCCGTCCAGACGCGCCGTAAGGTCGGACTGGTAACCTTGGACCAGGTGCTTCAGGGAGACGAAGTGATTGAAGAGGCGCTGGCAGAGCGGAGGAATGCCGGATGCGAGGTGATCGTAGTAGATGCAATTGCTTTGCAAGATGTAGAAAATATCGCGCAGGCATGTATTTCCCTGGGATGGAACGTGGTCAGTGTGGATCCGGAACCGTTTACAGCTAAGATGGCATATCATAGGAGCCTGATCGGGATTGAGGAAGCCAATCTGCCTCCGGAGGAAGAAGAGAGTGACAAGACGGTCCTTATTGCGGCGGGAAGCGCAACACCGGTTACAAAGAAATAGATGGCGATCCTCTGCCGGGATGAGCGCCATATAAGAATTAGCGTAGAGCCGATTCCGTTGATTGAAGGCGGCGCGGCTGCTAAGGGTGAGGTGGCAAAAGCGGTTCAAAAAGCAACGGAATTGCTGTCGCAGGAGAAGAAACCAAGGGCGATTCTTTTTGAAACGGCTCTGCACGGCGAATTATTGAATCTGGATGAAGAGGATGCGAAGCGCCATTATGCGGAAGGAATGAGCGCAAACCGTATCAATGCAGGGTTAGGAAGGATTATTGCCGAGGTTCTGGAGTTCTCTGGTAAAGAGAATATCGCTGGTTTATATACAACAGGTGGAGATACAATGGTGAATGTATGCTATCAGCTTGGTGTGGAATGTCTTGAGGTACTTGACTATGTTATCCCACAAACAGATATAGGACGATTGATCGGAAGTGCTTGCCACGGACTTCCGGTGGTTGGGAAAGGCGGATTAACAGGCAATGACAATATCGCATGTGATATTGTAAAACGCTTGTTCAGAGAAGCGGAGAGATAGATATCAGGTGATGAACATCCTGATAATCATGCGGACAATGCATGAAGATATATAAAGAAAAGGAGAGGAAAAATGAATCAACAAAACACAGAAATGAAAGAGACCAGGGATTTTAATATCCTTAACAAGATGAAGGAATTGCCGGGCGGCCTGGTAATTATTCCGCTGGTAATCGCGGTCCTGCTGGCAACATTCGTGCCGCAGTGTTCCAGATTGGAGGCTATGTAACGGCGTTATTCTATGAAGGAAATTCATGTATGATGGGATTCTTCCTGATCATATGTGGCTCTATGATTAATATCAAGCAGGTAGGCATGCCTTTATACAAGGGCGTGGTTATGACAGGGGTGAAGTTCTTATTTGGAGTGCTGCTTGGAATCGTTGTCGGGAAGATATGCGAACCGGAGGGATTTCTTGGAATTGCACCTTTCGTACTGATTGCGGCAATTACAAATTCCAATGGCTCTCTGTATATTTCATTGTCTTCGCAATTTGGTAATGCGACAGATACAGGTGCGATTTCTATTCTGTCATTGAACGACGGACCGTTCTTTACGCTGATTGCGCTTGGGGCAACGGGTCTTGCGAATATTCCGATTAAATCATTGATCGCGGTGTTGGTGCCATTGTTGATCGGATTTGTCTGGGGAAATCTGGACAAAGGCTTCCGTGATGCATGCAAAGCGGCACAGCCTATCGTAACCTTCTTTATGACGATTTCTATCGGCGCAAAGACGGATGTTAAGACAATCCTTACGGCAGGAGCATCAGGTATTGTGCTTGGTCTTATCTCGGCAGCAACAGCAGTTCTCTTCTTCTTTGTAGTTAACCTTTTGCTTCCGAAGAAGGAACGGAATGCAATGGGCGCAGCGATCGGTACTACAGCACTGAATTCAGCCATGACGCCGGCGGCAGTTGCCGAAGCAGATCCGTCTATGGAGGGATATGTCAGTATGGCAACGGCGCAGTGTGCAACAGCGTCTATTATTACACTGTTCTTGTGCCCATTCATAACAGCAGCGTTTGACAAATATATGCAGAAGAAACAGAAGGGTATCTATAGCCCGGAAGGATGGGCTTACGGAAAAATATAATATAATACTCGCTGCCGTGTGGATAGCGGCGCGGCAGCGGTATAGGTGATGCCTGGTTGAAAAGTCTTTAAGGAGAAAAGGGATATGAATCAGATAACCGTACATATGACAAAAGATACATTGTATGACTTCCTGTTATTTCATGCTTATTCAAAATTCAGTGGCTTTTTAGTGAATATTCTGGGGCTTGCTGTTGCGTTTATGGGGATTATTATGTATGTGACGGGTAAGACGGGAACCTATGGCGCGGTTTTCTGTTTTGTGGCTGCGGCAATATTTCTTGGAGGTACACCGCTTCAACTTAAAATAAGAGCGAAGAATCAGGTACTGGTCAATGAAGAATATAAGAATCCGGTGGAATATGTCTTTGCGGAAGAGGGAATTACTGTAAAAAGAGCAGACTTCGTAAGAACGTATAACTGGAAACAGGTAGAACGGGCGGTGGTGACGCCTAAGACAATCGGAATCTATTATGAGAAGGATAAGGCGTTGATTCTGCCAAAGAAAGATTTTGGGGATCGGTTTGTGCCTGTATTTACAATAATAGCTGCCCAGTTAGGGCAGAGTCGGATTAGAATGCGTTGAATACAAATAAATACACAGAAATCTATCATGATATTTACATAAATATGTGAAAAAAATATTTATATATGATACAATAGATTTGTATGGGAATTATAGAATGATGGATTGGGTGGTAAAAAGTATGGAAGAGCGCAGACAGGCGATATTACGTGAAGTGGAAGAGATGGGAAAAGTTAGAGTGGCAGAACTTAGTAAGAAGTTTGAGTGTTCGGAAGTAACGATCCGTAATGATATCAAGAGTATGGATATGGAAGGACTGTTGAAGAGAACCCATGGCGGCGCAGTAAAGATCGAGAAAGAAACAACGAGAAAATATTCCGCGGAAAGCATCTACCGGAATATGGGACGTAAGAAGCGGATTGCTGCCTGTGCATATGAATTCATTGAAGACAGGGATACAATTATCATAGATGACGCGTCCAGTAGTTTTTATCTGGCATTATTTATTAAGGAGCATCCGGAAAAACACCTTGCGATTGTAACGAATTCCTTATTAGTGGGAAATGAACTTGCAGGGGTGGAACATGTTGAACTGTATATGGTGGGCGGTCATGTAGGCGGTCATCTGGCAGCGACAATGGGAGATGCGGCTTTGCAGAATATGGAGCAATTCCATGTGGATAAGGCGTTTATCGGAGTTCACAGCATTAATTTTGACGTAGGACTTACATCGATAGCAACACCGCAGATGCAGGTAAAGCGGGCGATTCTGAAAGCAGCAGAAGAAGTCTATGTATTGGCAGACAGTAGTAAGTTTGGAGGCGGCTATCTGTCGGTGATCTGCCCGATACGGGAAGTGTATAAGATTATTACGGATGATGAGGTATCAAGGGATGTGATTAAAAAGGCGCAGGAGATGGAGGTTCCGTTGGTAATAGCGTAGTCTGGCATATGCTGAGGAAGCATCAGCAAAAAAACAAGAAACGAAACAAGAAATCGCAAAAAACTTTGGGAAAAGGGTTGACTTTCGCCAAAATCTTGCTATAATATAATATGTTCGCTGAAAACATTGCGGATTGGTGTAATGGCAGCACAGCAGACTCTGACTCTGTTAGTAGAGGTTCGAGTCCTCTATCCGTAGTTCCTTGGCAGGGGCGCTGGATGCTTTGGATAACAAGGCATCCGGCCAAAATACCGGAGTGTGGCTCAGTTTGGTAGAGCGCTACGTTCGGGACGTAGAGGTCGCAAGTTCAAATCTTGTCACTCCGACTTAAGCCAAGGTGCTGAAAATAAGGGATTGTGAGAAATCACAATCCCTTATTTTATTCCCGCGAGCAACGAGCCAAGCGGACATGCTTGCATCGGGGTCTTTGACTGAGAAAAATATATGATTCCAAAAACGCTATAGTAATCTTGTTTTGTTATAGTTATATTATAACATACGATAAAGGAAAAGATGGTTGTCATTGACCTTTTTTGAAAAATTTGAAAATTCGTAAACGGGATACGGCTCATGTCTAATTGGCAGATATTAGTTGGTGTTGTTCGATTTTCTATATTCTCCCGGAGAAACTCCATATTTCGCTTTGAATACTTTATAAAAATGCGTTCGATTCGTAAAACCAAGCTGTACCGAAATAGAGGAGATCGGGATATTGGTTTTGATTAAAAGCGAAGCAGCATTCTTTAGTCTAAAGGAAAGGCCATAATCATACAGGCACATGCCTGTATGTTTTTTTACGATGGTATTAATATAATTACCGCTGTAACATAGAGTTTTTTCCAAAGTGAGTCTGGACATTCGACCGTTGGTGTCCTCCATCAGGTGACTAATGCGTGAAAACAGGAGCAAATCGGAACTGGAGTTAAGAGTCACATTACTGATATGATAATATTCTTTGGTATCCAGGTATTGGAATAATTCACATACCAGTGATTTGATGGCGAAGGTGGATCCTAATTTGGGAATCAGCATTGCATGAAGTAACTGGTCAGAAAGATGATGCAAGTCTTTCAGATGGCTCTGATTTTGAAATACCGGGAAGAAATCCAGATAATTTTTTCCTTTTTCTGATTGAAGATTCTCTGCCATAAACTGAAAAATTGAATTTTCAATGGTGCGTTCCTCCTTTGGAAAATAAGCAGTTTTATGAGATCCCAGTAATTCTTTTATCATATTTGCAGACATGCCAAGAAAGAGTACTTTTGCCTTTCCGGTAAATCTTTCTACATGAACGACATTCTGGTTGATCAGGCAGCAGGATCCTGCCGGATACAAATACTCCTTATCTTCTATTTTCTGCGTGATACTTCCCTCCAGGACAAGCAATAATTCAAAAAAACTATGCTGATGGGGAATTCGAGCATTAAATTTGTAAAAATCTTCAACAATTGGTGTTGAATATAGAAACTGATCAAGTGGGGAAATGGTCATGATATTGAAGAAATCTTTATCGGAAAGCCCACTGCAATAACTTAAGGTAAATTGTATCGGTGCAGACATATCATAAAAGGAACTGATGGTGCTTTGAGTATGATATACTTTTAAAGTATTGCCCTCTTTTTGGGAATGTGTAGGATTCTGTTGCATAAGTTCTCCTTTCACTTTGATAAATAGTAAAAAAATATTCACGAATATGATACAGTTTTTGCGGGACAATGATATCGGTGACATTGTGAAGTTTGGTTAAAATTGCTAAAATTTAAACATATCAAGATAAAGTATATACATTATCACGAAAAAAGTAAAGGCTATTGCAAGAAAAGTAAAGGAGAAAGAGAGAAAACTTATGAATGAAAAGAAGTATTTAAAGTGGTATCAAAAAGTAGCGTATGGTTCTGGTGATATGGCAGGAAACTGCGGTTATGCACTGATTTCAAGCTTTGTGATGCTTTACCTTACGAATGCTGTTGGTTTGAATAGTGCAATTATTGGTACTTTAATGATGGTGTCGAAATTGTTGGATGGTGTATCAGATATATTTTTTGGTGGCCTTATGGACAAGACAAAAAGTAAGATGGGGCAGGCGCGTCCTTGGATGCTGTTTGGACAAATCGGGGTCTCGGCAAGTTTGTTTTTAGTTTTTAGCATTCCCAGTATGAGCCAAACCATGCAATATGCTTATTTCTTCGTATTCTATACGGCATATAATGCAATATTTTATACCGCAAACAGTATTGCATACGCTTCATTGGCGGCCAAAATAACAAAAAATGGACAGGAAAGAGTACAACTTGGATCTATCAGATTCATCTTTGCAACATTTACAACATTAGTTATTTCTTACAGTGCAATGGGACTGGTAGAAAAGTTTGGTGGTGGAACGCAGGGATGGCGTATGGTTGCGCTGATCTTTGCAATCATCGGACTTATAGTTAATACATTTTCTGTTTTGATGGTAAAAGAAGTTCCGGATGAAAATGTTGTTGAATCTCCTGAAAAGAAAAATGAGGGTGGAACAAACGTAAGCTTCAAGGAATCTCTAAAATTATTGTTAAAAAATCCATATTATATTATCATACTTGGATTATATCTGGTAAATTATATATACAGTGGAATTACACAGGGCGCAGGAATTTATTTTATGACCTATTACATGGGTGATCCTGCATTATTGGGGACATTTTCCCTAGTCAGCCTGATTCCGGTTATGATCATCTTAATGCTGACACCGACGTTGGTAAAAAAATTCGGTACGATGCGGAAGGTGAATTTATATGCCCGTGTAATTACTATATTGATGGGGATTGTCTTTATTGTAGCGGCAATGAATAAAAATCTGCCGCTTATGCTGGGAACTGCATTTTTAAGAAATATGGCAGGTGGTCCACTTACTGGCACGTTAAACGCGTTGGTTGCAGAAACCAGTGATTATACCTGGAGAACGCAGAAGAAGAGAATTGATGGCGTAATGTTTAGTTGTTCTTCCATTGGTGTAAAACTCGGCGGAGGTATCGGCAGTGCGATTGTCGGATGGCTTCTTGCATTGGGAAAATTCGACGGAACTGCTGCAGTACAGCCTGCAAGTGCTGTTAATGTGATTTTCTTTATGTATGCGGTAGCACCAGTTGTGTTTGGTCTGATAATAGCAGTCCTGATCTATTTATTAAAAGTGGAAGATGCAAACAGAGCATGGGATAAAGAACATTTAGAAGGAGAAAATGCATGATTCGTAGAAACTTTAATCATGACTGGCAGATAACAAAAGGCGGAAAAGGCGCTGATACAACTTCGTTTATGGGAGTGTCAGAGGTGAAGAAGGTACACCTCCCTTATGACGCGATGATCCATGAGGAACGTACTCCTGATGTGGAAAGTGGCGCTCAGACTGGTTTCTATCCGGGCGGAGAATACATATATCAAAAGTCTGTGATGATACCGGAAGAATGGAAAGAAAAAAGAGTAATTCTGGAATTTGAGGGAATCTATCAGACTGCGATGGTTTATATCAATGGTGCACTGGCAAAGCGGAATTTATATGGATATTCTGATTTTTATGTGGAATTAAATCCATGGCTGAATTATGGAACTGAGAATCAGATCAAAGTGATTGCAAATAACAGTACAGTTCCGAACAGCCGCTGGTATACCGGCAGCGGTGTTTACCGAAATGTAAAATTAATCATAGGGGACAG
This sequence comes from Bariatricus sp. SGI.154, assembly GCF_050313795.1. Lineage (NCBI taxonomy): Bacteria > Bacillati > Bacillota > Clostridia > Lachnospirales > Lachnospiraceae > Bariatricus > Bariatricus sp. SGI.154. The sequence goes on along the minus strand of NZ_JBNPMC010000001.1, from coordinate 52,026 downwards.
GATTCATGTCCCCGCAGATGGTGTCAGAATTACAACTTTGACCGCTGATGAAGAATCGGCAGTCATTGAGATAGAGACAAAGATACAAAGTATAAGCAAAATAAGGGAAAATGTTTTTGTCAATGTTGGTCTTGAAAAAGATGGTAAGACCATTGCGTCAGATCGTCAGAAGGTGATAATGTATCCGGAAACAAGAGAAACCGCAAGATGCAGCATCTGTGTAATGAAGCCGGAACTGTGGGATTGCGATACACCCAATCTGTATCAGTGTAAGATACAGATTGAATCACTTGGCGAAGTTCTGGATGAAACCATAGAAACGTTTGGAATTCGGACTTTGACATTGGATTCTGTGCATGGTCTTCGTATGAATGGGAAGACGGTGAAGATGCGTGGAGCCTGCATCCACCATGACAATGGAATTCTTGGAGCAGCAACATTGGAGGCAGCAGAAGAGAGGCGATGCAGACAGTTAAAAGAAGCAGGATTTAACAGTATTCGAAGTTCCCACCATCCAATCAGTAAAGCAATGCTGTCGGCCTGTGACCGTTATGGAATCATGGTTATGGATGAATTGAGTGATATGTGGACACTTCATAAAAACCCATATGATTTTGCATTGCATTTTGAAGATTGCTGGGAACAGGTTGTGGAACAGATGGTGGCAATGGATTATAATCATCCGTCGGTGGTAATGTATTCCTCCGGAAACGAGATTACAGAAGCCGGTTCTGATGCAGGTGCTGCAATGAATCGAAAAATCTGTAACAAATTTCATGAACTGGATTGCACAAGATTTACGACAATAGGATTGAATGGTCTTATGACAGCCGGACGGCGTTTGAGAGATATTATGGCTGATGTAATGGGACAATTCGGGACACCGGAAGCAGATGGTTCAGGAAACAATGACGGAAGCAATGCATTTAATAGTTTTATGAGTATGATGGAAGGGGAACGCGGAGAATATTTTTCTACACATCCGTTGCTGACAGAAGCATTGGAAGGATGTTCGGTATCCAGTGATATTGTCGGACTTAATTATCTCACGGGAAGACATGTGCTTGAACATGAGATACACCCGAATAAGACCGTTCTTGGCACAGAAACCTATCCGGCAGATATTGTAAGATTATGGGGGATTGTAAAGAGATATCCGCATGTGCTGGGAGACTTTACCTGGGCCGGGTATGATTATCTTGGAGAAGCAGGATGTGGAATATTCCATTACGACGGCAATGTGAACTTTTCCAGCGTATATCCGGAAAGGGCCGCTTATATTGGCGATTTGGATCTGATTGGATACCGGCGTCCGATCAGTTATCTTAGGGAAATCGTATATGGACTTCGGAAAGAGCCGTATATCGCAGTAGAGAGGGTAAATCGTTATGGTATGAAATGCTCGAAGACACCTTGGATGCATAAAGACTGTGTCTCGAGCTGGACCTGGTCCGGATATGAAGGCAGACCTGCTGTTGTAGATGTCTATGCGGATGCGGAAGAAGTGGAATTGTTCCTGAATGGACATTCCCTTGGGAAGAAACCTGCAGGAGAACAAAATGAATTTACCGCAACCTATGAACTGGTTTATGAACCGGGTGAACTAATCGCAGTCAGTTATGAAGCTGGAAAAGAAACCGGAAGGTATTCTCTGACTACAGCGAGTGAGAGGATACAACTCTGTGCAGAAACTGATAAAAAAGTACTTCGTGCGGACGGAGAAGATCTTTCTTTTATTACTGTGAAACTGGTGGATGAGAACGGGACGGAAAACCTCTTTGCTTCTAAAAAAGTAGCAGTGTCTGTAGAAGGTGCAGGAAGATTAGAAGCATTTGGAAGTGCTGATCCACAATCTCTTTCCAGTTATGATGATACGGAGTGGGATACCTATGACGGATACGTAATGGCAGTTGTCAGGTCAGGAATGGAGACGGGAAAGATAAATGTTGTTTTCACTTCAGACGGATGCAAGGATGTATGCGTGGAAATTGAAGTTCAATAATAAATAGAGGGTGAAACATAGGTCGTTTTCACCCTCTATTTATCTGTAATTATTTCTGAAAAAATATTTTTAGAGTGTCGATTTGTGTCGATAAAAAATGACTATAATTATTGAGATTATGGTTGACTTATAGAAGTTTTTGGATTACGATATAAAAAATTTCTTGAGTCAATGATAATTTGACGAACGTACAATAAGTAATGTTATTCCTTACAGATAAAATCAGATTAAGATCAAAATTCTATAAATTCTTATGTTACTAAAAACCCTGAATATTTAAAATCCATTTACATTTAGAAAGTTAATTCATAACAGTATTTCAACAAATGATAAAGTATATAGTCTTATAAATTCTTTTAGTTCTATATTGTCTAACTTTTTACTTATTTATCAAAAATTCCATGTTTTAATTATTTTAATCAAGTATTCCAGGTTCTAAAGGAGGTGAAGAAGCAATACTACGAACTTTTAATACAACCATATAATGAAAGGAGATTAAGTGATATGAGAAAAGTTAAGAGAGGAATCGCCTTGCTTCTGATCTTGTCCATATGCCTGACGATAGTGCTGCCGTATATGAGAACGGTATTAGCATCAGACGATATGACGGGGAATGGAAGTCGGGAGGAGTCTGACCATACAGTTGTTATTGAAGATGCAGAGCATGGTCAGATATGTTTTGTCGAGACAGAAGAAAAAACGATGGTCTATCATGAAGGAGAGACGGTTTTGCTGAAAGTACAACCGGAAGAGGGATTTCAATTGAGAGAATTGCTGATTATGGATGCGGGGAATGAGGAGAAAGTGACGGATGCCAGGCAAACTGGGGATGGTTTGCTTGCATTTGTGATGCCGTCATACGCGTTGGTTATAAGAACGGAGTTCGGACGGATGGGACAAGAAGTCGAAGAAGGAAGAACAGCAGATGATGAAGCGGATGAGAATAGGGATATAGGATTGGAAAGCAGCCAGACAGAATCTCATGCATTTCTGACAGATGGATTCGTGTGGGGAAAAGACAGTGAGAGGGTTGAACTGGGGATAGATGCGATTCTGACCAGTGGACCGATGACAAGGTCTGCTGTTGGTTCTGCGGTGACGATCCGCCCGGGTACTTCCCACAGTTATGGCAGTTGGAGTACTTATGAGTACAATATTACGACCGGCTCCGGTCAGTTCCTGGGATATTGCGCCCAGCCGATGCTTACGTCTCCGAATGGGACATACACTGTCTCGGAGTTGAATCATGAACTGATTAAGGCAGCATTACTTATTGCACCTGGCGGCATGCCGGAGATGTACAATAATTATGGCAGGAATATCTATAACGAAGCGGATCATAACGTATATGCATATGCCCATGCTTTAATTGGATATCTATACAGCGGTTCTTTACAGGGACTTTCTGCGTCTATGGCAGATGGGGTTAAGAATATGGCGGTGGTATTGAATCAGTTATCTCAGAATCCGCTTGATCCGTCTTATTCCGTTTTTCAAAACTACATGAGCCAGTATAAAGTATATATTGCATATTGCGGTTCTTCGTCCGTTCAGAATATTGTATGGCTGGAAAAGAATCCGGTTGGATATGCGAAACTTAAGAAATCTTCGGCGAATACTGGAATTACAGGCGGCAATAGTTGTTACAGACTTGAAGGAGCCCAGTATGGTGTATACAGGGATAATGGATGCAGCCAGCTGATAGAGACTCTGACAACGGATGCGAATGGAGATTCGAATGCGGTAAGCCTGGATCAGGGGACATATTATGTGAAAGAGATACAGGCGCCGCAAGGGTATGTATTGGATGAGAAGGTATATCCGGTACAAGTGACGGCAGCACAGACTGAGACTTTGCGTGTTAGTGATGAGCCGGCGAAGGCTCTGGCTGAGATTGAACTTCAGAAGATTGATCAGGAGACGGGGATGGCGCTTTCGCAGGGGGCAGCGTCTCTGGAGAATGCGAAGTTCCGCGTGAATTTTTATGACGGTTATTATACCAGTGATAATCTGCCTGAGGAAGCGACAAGAACCTGGATTTTAAGAACCCGGTCAGTTACATTGCAGGATGGAAGTTCGCGTTATATTGCGGAACTGGATGACCGATATAAAGAGTCTGGGGATGAATTCTATAGCGTGGGAGGAAGCAGGATACTCCCATTAGGTACAATCAGTATCGAGGAGATACAGGCGCCTTGCGGATATCTTCTTGAAGGTGTATGCATACAGGCATCAAATGGTGCGGAACAGGCAGAAGGGGTGTATGTTACCCAGGTGCTACAGGATGGCGAACAGGTTATCGTGAGGAGTGGCAATGAATATGCCGCAGCAGATCGCGTGATCCGCGGAGATTTTGAATTAACCAAGATTGATGAGAATACGCAGAGACCGATGGAGGGAGTCCTGTTTAAGATTACATCCAATACAACCGGTGAGTCTCATACATTTACCACAGATGCCAATGGGCATTATTCTTCAAGATCTGATTATGCTGCCCACAGTTACCTTACCAATGGAGGAAATGCCGGAGATGGCCTGTGGTTCGGATTAACTGCTGATGGGAACAATATTCCGGTAGATGACGGAGTTGGTGCGCTTCCCTATGATACCTATACGATTGAAGAATTGGAGTGCGGCGCGAATCGAGGAAAGAACTTGTATTCTGGGACAATCTCCATTACAAAAGACAACTATCTGATAGATATGGGCAATATTGAAAATGCGGATGTCGGTATTCAGACGACTGCGAAGGATGAAGCAACTGGTACTCGGTATGCCATGGCTGATAGTGACGTTACGATTATAGATGCAGTCACATATATGGGATTACGAAAAGATAAAGAATATCGTCTGGTGGGAACATTGATGAACCGGAGTACGCAAGATCCGGTTGTAGATGAAAAAGGAGATCCAGTCATAGTAACTAAGAGATTCACGCCAAAGGATTCTGACGGGGAGATTGAAGTTGAGATTTTCTTTGATGCAACAGGTCTTCAGGGAACAGATGTTGTCGTGTTTGAAGAATTGTATCTGGGCGAGAAAAAGATAGCAGAGCATACCGATATGAATGATGCGTCGCAGACAATCCATTTCCCGGCCATATTCACAAGTGCTGCTGATTATGAGACGGATTGTGAATTGGCAAAGGCAGATGAGGAGATTACAATTGTGGATACCGTATCCTATGAGAACTTGCGTGAAGGGCGGAAATACACTGTCACAGGCATATTGATGGATCTGGAGACAGGAAAGGCTGCATTAGACCAGGAGGGGAAAAAGATTGAGGCGAAGACGACATTTGCTGCCAAGAGTCCGAATGGGAAGGTAGAGGTTGTGTTTCAATTCAAGGGAAGCAATTTGGGTGGCAGGACGCTCGTGGCATTTGAGACATTGGAACGGGATAGCCATGAGTATGCGGTACATAAAGATCTGAAGGATAAGGCACAGACCATTTATATTCCGCGTATTGGAACCAGTGCTTTGGATGCGGATACGAAGGCGCATCTGTCTTGTGCAGACGAAGAGATTACGATTATAGATGAGGTGAAATATGAGAATCTGCTACCAGGAAGGGAATATAATATAAAAGGAACGCTCGTTAATAGGAGAATGGGGAAAACGGCGGTGGATGCTGGCGGAGAGAAGATTACTGCACAGACTTCATTTGTTCCGGATAAGAAAGAGGGCTCTGTTAAAGTGGTATTCAAGTTTAAAGGAGTTGATCTGGCAGGAGAGACTTTAGTTGCCTATGAAGACCTTCTGTATCAGGGCAGGTCAATTGCAGAGCATAAGGAACTTGGGGATGAAGAGCAGACAATCTATCTCCCATGGATTGCCACAAAGGCTGTAGATAAGGACAGTGGCGAGCAGATCTCTTATGCAGATAAAAGTGTTACGATTGAAGATGTGGTAAGTTATGAGAATCTGATCCGGGGACAAAGATACACTGTGAAAGGCGTTCTGAAGAACCCAGTGACTGGTGAAAATATTCAGGATGCGGATGGAAAAGAGATTCGGTCAGAGACGGAATTCACGGCAAGGAAGAAGCATGGCGATGTTATGGTATCGTTTGAGTTCGACGGAAGCCATCTGGCAGGAAATAGCGTAGTAATCTGTGAAGAATTGTTCATGAATGGAAAACGTGTTGCAGTTCATGAGAACCTGAATGATAGTAAACAGACAATCAGATTTCCGAAGATATCTACGATGGCAGTAGACAGCGAGACCAAAGTCCATCTATCTAAAGCAGATGATGTAGTCACGGTGATAGATACAGTAGAATACCAGAATCTGCTTACGGGCTGCCAGTACGAGGTAAAAGGGGCTCTGATCAATCAAGAGACCGGAGAACAGATAAAAGATGCAGATGAAAATAGTATTGAAGCAAGTGTGAATTTTACGGCGGAAGATACTGAGGGAGTTGTGGAGGTTATATTCCAGTTTAATGGAAAGAATGCTGAAGGAATGACGCTTGTGGCATATGAAGAACTGTATCTTAATGGAGTACGGGTTGCAAATCATGCGGATATCGAAGATGGGGATCAGAGTATCCATTTTCCGTCACTTAAGACAACTGCTGTGAATAAGGCTGATGGAGAGAAAAATATTATGCCGCAGGGAATGGTGACGATCACAGATAAGGTGGAATATATGAAACTGATTCCGGGCAGAGAATATAAGATTGTAGGTACGGTTATGGATAAAACTACAAAAGAGTCGCTAAGAGTGAATGGAGATATGGTTACCGCAGAAAGCAGATTTACCGCAGAGTCGTCTTCGGGATGTACGGAGGTTGAATATACATTCTGTGCGGATGGCATGGGAGACAGAGAATTGGTGGTGTTTGAAAAACTGTATCTGATAGATGCCGGGACGGGCAGTGAGACAGAAGACGGAACAGAAGATGAGGCGGAAGATGGAACAGAAGATGGCGTGGAAAGCGAGATAGAGATTGCAGGGCATGAAAATCTAGAGGATAAGGATCAGACGGTAAGTCTGAAAGAACCACCAAAAGAGTCTTCTAAAGAGCATCATACAGAATCTGTGAAAACAGGCGATGAAGGAAGTCGTCAGATTGGCATCTATATGAGCCTCCTTGTGGCAGCACTTATCATTATTATCTTAACATTCCGTGGGAAAGGAGGCAGAATGAGCAGATAGGAAAACGAATAGACAGGAATTAGAGAAAGTGCTGGATAGACTTGTATTCGGTTGCTATAATGTATGTGTAGTTCGTTGAAAAGGTATCATTTGTGCGAGGAGAAATAATATGGGAATCACTGCTGTTGCCCTGGACTTGGATCAGACAACTTTGAATCGTCAGGGCAGATTATGCGAGAGAAACAGACGTGCAATTGAATATGCGATTCAAAAAGGCATACATATCATAGTAGCAAGCGGAAGACCGCTCTCTTCGCTTCCGGCAGAGATCCGTAATATTCGGGAGATTCGTTATGCGATTACATCAAACGGTGCTGCCATCTATGATCTTCATACTGAGGAATGTCTCAAACAATATAAGATGACAGAATCGTCTATAGATGCAATTCTTCGATATACAGAAGGATTAGATGTCACATATGAGGCATTCATTGGTGGTAAAGCCTATGCGCAGAAGGTGTATGTAGATGATCCGGTCAGGTTTGGCGCAACACCAAGAGCAATTCCATATATTCAGAGTACCAGAGAGCCGATAGAAGATATTCGAAACTTTATAAAAGAGAATCAGTGCAAGATAGAGAGTATCGATATTGTGGTAAAAGGTGAAGAACAGAAGTTAAGATTGTGGAGAATACTTGAAGACAATATAAAAGATGTGTACATTACATCTTCAGTGACTCAATTATTAGAAATCTCTTACAAGGGATTGAGAAATTGTTAGGGATAATATGATGCCAGGTGATCTGGGGAAAAATTATGAGAGACTCAGGAAGGATAGACTTAGATATGGGGAAAGGATCATTCTATAAAAATTTCTTTGCAATCTATGTAGTATTAGTCTTGCAGAATGTAGTGACTCTAAGTGTAAACCTTGCAGATAATATTATGCTTGGAGCTTATAGTGAGACATCCCTTGCAGGAGTCGCAGCGGTGAATCAGATTCAGTTTGTATTCCAGCAGCTTGTGATGGCATTGGGAGATGGACTTGTTATCTTTTGCAGCCAGTATTGGGGAAAACGGCAGACAGAGCCTATGAAGAAGATTGCAGCAACTGCAATGTATGCGGCACTTGTGATTGCGATTATATTGTTCGCGGCGGTTAGTATATTTCCGAGCCGGGCGGTTGGAATTTTTACGACGGATCAGTCAATTATTGCAGAAGGTGTGAAGTATCTTAATATAATACGTTTTACATATTTATTCTTTGCTGTGACTCAGTTATTATTGGCAGCACTTCGTAGTACGGAGACGGTCAGGATAGCATTCCAATTATCAGTCCTTACTTTTTTCGTGAATTGCGGAATCAACTATCTGCTAATATTCGGGAATTTTGGAATGCCGAGGATGGGCGTAAAAGGAGCGGCGATTGGTACTTTGATTGCAAGGATTACAGAATGCGGAGTATTGATTACATATATTGCGAAGCGAGAGAAGTGTCTGAAACTGAAATTTAAAGACTACCTGCAATTCGACAAGATTCTTTCGAAGGATTATTTCAAGGTTGTGACTCCAATGCTGGTGGTGCAGGGATTGTGGGGTCTTAATACGGCTCTTCAGACGGCAATCTTAGGACATATGACGGCGGCAGCAATAGCGGCGAACAGTGCCGCGTCTACGCTGTTTTTAATGGTAAAGTCTACCGCGGTAGGCGCATCCTCAACGGCATCTGTTATTATCGGAAAAACTATAGGAACCGGGGATATTGCCAAAGTAAAGGAATATTCCGGAAGAATGCAGCGGATGTTCGTAATGATTGGCGTAATATCGGGAACTATATTATTCTTCTTAAGGATTCCGGTGCTTAGCTTGTATGATCTGCAGCCTGCGACGAAAGAAATGGCGAATGCGTTCTTGATTATCTTAAGTGTGATCTGTATAGGGATGTCCTATCAGATGCCGACGAATAATGGAATTATCAGGGGCGGTGGCAATGCTATGTTCGTGGTGAAGATGGACTTGATCAGTATCTGGATGATCGTGCTTCCGTTATCGTTCATTATGGCATTCGTGGTGAAGGCATCGCCGGTTGTGGTAGTGTGCTGCCTGAACGCGGATCAGATATTTAAGTGTGTGCCGGCATTTTTGGAGTCACATTATGGGAACTGGATTCGGAAGTTGACGAGGGATTGAATGGGAATTTAATGCAGAAAATAGAGTGTCGGAAAGTGTACGGCGCAAGGATGAGGCTTAGCGTATCTGGCTTCGGAGTCCTGCGTTAAGAATCTGTAACAATAAAAGAGGCAGAAATTGTGTGACCGGACTGAATCGTCCAATAATCTGATGATTATTGAACTCAGCAGTCCTCGAAGATCTGACTTGAAGTCAGCTCTTCGCACACAATTTCTGCCTCTTTTATTGCAACGGATTCTAACACTTGTCCAACGAAGCCAGATACGCTAAGCCTCATCCTTACACCTGACATTTCCTATTTTCAAGGTTTTCTACATTAGGGAGATTCCAGCGAGGATGCGTGTGGAACGATATTGGCGAGGAAACATATTGAGGGTGCATCTGTTACCAATCAGACACCGTTCCCCACGCGTTTCGCCGGAATCCACCCAATTCATTAAGAGTTACACATAAGAATGTCAGGCAGAGAGGGGGAGTATGGTAGTTCTTATCCGTAGAAGAGCCGTACAAACCGTTAGTGAAAAAGAGGTCTAAAATCAGGATGAATTATGTGCTACAAGCACAGAATTCAAGAATGTCTGAGTCGGAAAAATCTTCCAGGTTTTTTCCGGCGAATACATTCGGTTCCTGATTTTAGACCTCTTTTGAACTTACGGTTTGTAGGCGATTGGAGTCGGATAAGAACTACCATACTCCCCCTCTCTGCCGTACACCTTACAAATTACTCTTCATGAATTAAATTCCCATAAAGGTGCAGATTTTAGAAATTTGTTGTAGACAGAGTGGGAATCTTGAAGTAAAATAGGGAATATTAGAAAAACCGAGTTCACTCGGTATTTTTTAAATGCTGAAAATAATTTACGTAAACAGAGAATGAACAGCAGATGATAAGGGTAGAAAGGAAGTTGGAGATGAGTAACCTTACAGAGATCAGATGGCATGGCCGTGGTGGCCAGGGTGCCAAGACGGCTGCATTACTATTGGCAGATGTGGCATTTCAGACTGGAAAATACGTGCAGGGATTTCCTGAGTATGGTCCTGAGCGTATGGGAGCGCCAATTACGGCGTATAACCGAATCAGCGATACTCCGATCCGTGTGCATTCGAATATCTATGATCCGCAGTATGTAGTTGTTGTGGATGAATCTTTACTGGAGGCGGTTGATGTGACCAGCGGTCTTAAGAAAGACGGGGCGATTCTGGTGAATACACAGCGCGCGAAAGAGGAGATTATCCCACATCTGAAAGGGTATGAAGGGAAAGTGTATATCATTGATGCACATAAGGTATCCATGGCTACAATGGGAAGATATTTCCCGAATACGCCGCTTCTGGCTGCGATCGTGAAGGTGGCAGGCATTATGGATGAGGAGACGTTTCTGAAAGAGATGAGAGCATCATTCTCTCACAAATTCGCCAGCAAGCCGGAAGTAATCGATGGCAATATGGCAGCACTTAAGATGGCGCTCGAGGAGGTACGGTAATGGCAACAGATATTACAAAATTAGGCGTAAAAGCAACCTGGAGGGAACTGACGGAAGGCATGGTGATTGCCGGAGTCGGAACTTCTAAGGATTTTAATACTGGCGAGTGGTCTACAGAGAAACCAGTCTTTATTGAAGGCAAATGCAAACAATGTCTGCTCTGTGTGCCGGTATGTCCGGATAGTAGTATCCCAGTAAAGGACGGTAAGAGGATGGCATTCGACTATGATCACTGTAAAGGATGTGGCATCTGTGTAAAATCATGCCCGTTCGGTGCGATTACAATGGAAGGGGTGGAGTAAGATGGCAAAAAGAGATCGTTTATCAGGTAATGAGGCGGTAGCAATCGCGCTCAGGCAGATTAATCCGGATGTATTTCCGGCATTTCCGATTACTCCGTCTACAGAGATTCCACAGTATTTCGCTTCTTTTGTAGCAAATGGGCAGGTGGATACGGAGTTTATTCCGGTGGAAAGTGAGCACAGTTCTATGAGTGCTGCAATTGGAGCATCCGCAGCAGGTGCGAGAAGTTTGACAGCAACATCTTCTTGTGGTCTTGCCTATATGTGGGAAGAATTGTATATAGCAGCATCTAACAGACTTCCGTTGGCATTGGCGCTGGTGAACCGTGCGTTGTCGGGTCCGATTAATATCAACTGCGATCATTCTGACAGTATGGGAGCAAGGGACTCCGGATGGATTCAGATCTATGCGGAAAATAATCAGGAGGCGTATGATAATATGGTACAGGCATACCGCATTTCTGAACATCAGGATGTAAGACTGCCAATTATGATCTGCCAGGATGGTTTTATTACCAGCCATGCGGTAGAGAATATTGAACTGTTGGAAGATGATGAAGTCAAGAACTTTGTTGGAGAATATCGGCCGGAGAATTATCTGCTGAATCCGGAGTGCCCGATGGCTGTGGGTCCATATTCTATTACAGATTATTATATGGAAGCGAAACGCAACCAGGCAGAAGGGATGAAGCATGTAGAACAGGTTGTGTTGGATGTGGCAGAGGAATTCGCTAAAGTTTCCGGAAGAGAGTATGGTCTGTTCGAAGAATATTGTATGGATGATGCTGAAGTGGCGGTTGTTATGATTGGTTCGGCAGCCGGTACAACAAAAGATGCAATTGATAAATTAAGAGCCGAGGGTAAGAAAGTGGGGCTTCTGAAGATTCGTCTTTTCCGTCCGTTCCCTGCAGATGCAATTGCAAAGGCTCTTTCTAACGTAAAAGCAGTTGCAATCATGGACAGAGCAGAAGGCTATACGAACCATGGCGGACCGTTAGGAGCGGATGTGATGTCTGCTTTATTCAGAGCAAGATCACAGGCTTTGGCGGTGAATTATATCTATGGTCTTGGCGGACGCGATGTGCGAGTGGAAGACATGGAAAGTATATTTGCAACCCTGGAACAGATTGTAAAGAATAACGATGCAGGCGAGACCTATCGTTATCTGGGAATTAGAGAATAGGGGGGGACGCAAAAATGAATTATAATTTCAAAGAGACAATGAGCAAACCGGAACGTCTGGCTCCGGGGCATAGAATGTGTGCAGGCTGCGGCGGTACGATAGCGGTAAGGAATGTGCTTCGTGGTCTTCATGAAGGAGATAAGGCAGTCATCGGCAATGCGACCGGCTGCCTGGAGGTTTCTACATTTACATACCCATATACAGCATGGGAAGACAGTTATATTCACAATGCATTTGAAAATGCGGGGGCAACGTTAAGTGGTGTTGAGGGTGCATACAAAGCATTGAGAAGAAAAGGCAAATTAGATGAGACTTATAAATTCATTACATTTGGCGGTGACGGCGGTACTTATGACATTGGTTTTCAGTCTTTGTCCGGCGCGATGGAGCGTAATACGGATATGGTGTATGTGTGCTATGATAACGGCGCGTATATGAATACTGGGATTCAGCGTTCCTCTGCAACTCCAATGTATGCAGATACCACGACAACTCCGGTAGGGAGTGAAAGTAATGGTAAACCGCAGAATCGCAAGGACTTGGCTGCGATCATTGCAGCACATGATATTCCGTATGTGGCACAAACTACATTTGTCCAGAATTTTAAGGATCTGCATGTGAAGTCAGAGAAGGCGATCTATACTCCGGGAGCAGCATTCCTGAACATTATGGCGCCATGTCCGCGTGGATGGAGATATAACACGCCGGATATTATGGAGATCTGCAAACTGGGTGTAGAGACTTGCTATTGGCCGCTGTTTGAAGTAGTAGATGGCAAATGGATTCTGAATTATGAGCCGAAGAAGAAACTTCCGATCGAAGATTTTCTGAAGCCACAGGGGCGCTTCAAGCATCTGTTTAAGAAGGGCAATGAATATTTGATCGAAGAATTCCAGAAGGAAGTAGACAGAAGGTGGGAAGAACTTCAGTTCAGATGCTCCAGATAAGGGGACATTGATGAACACAACAGCCGAAGGCATGTATTACGGGATGCTCGAATGAGTATAATTATTCAAATGTAATTTGTATAAAACTAAAAGGAGAGAGAAAATGAAAAGAGAGAAATTCGGATCACGTCTGGGATTCATCTTAGTATCAGCCGGATGTGCAATCGGAATCGGGAATGTATGGAAGTTCCCGTATATGTGCGGAGAATTCGGAGGGGCCGCATTTATATTGATTTATCTGGTATTCTTATTGATTATGGGGATCCCGGTTCTGGTGTGCGAATTTGCAGTGGGACGTGGAAGTCGTTTAAGCGTAGCCGCGTGCTTTGAAAAACTGGAGCCGGAGGGGACACGCTGGCATGTGACAAAATGGATTGGGGTGATCGGAAGTTATCTGCTGATGATGTTCTATACGACGGTTGGCGGATGGATGATGTATTATTGCTATCGCAGCATTAAAGGAGAGTTTGCTGGAGCGACTGCCAAGCAGGTGTCAGAAGGGTTTGCAACCATGCTTGGAAATGTGCCGACTATGGCATTCTGGACAATTCTTATCTGCATCATTGGTTTTACCGTGTGCTATTTTGGAATCCAGAAAGGAATTGAGCGGGTGTCCAAGGTTATGATGTCTGCGCTTCTTCTTATTATGGTAGTACTGGCGATCCATTCCGTGTTCCTGGAAGGCGCTGGAGAGGGAATCCGCTTTTATCTGATTCCGGATTTCAATAAGATGGCAGAAATCGGAATCGGCAATGTAATCTTTGGCGCGATGAGCCAGGCATTCTTTACACTTTCTATCGGTATCGGCGCGATGCTGATATTCGGAAGTTATATGGGAAAAGAAAGAAGTCTTGCGGGAGAAGCAATCAGCATTACTGCGTTGGATACATTCGTTGCATTGATGGCTGGATTCATCATTATTCCATCCTGTTTTGCGTTCGGGATTGAGCCGGGAGCAGGTCCGAGCCTGATCTTCATTACGATTCCGAATATATTTGCCCAGATGCCGGGCGGAAGGGTCTGGGCTGCATTGTTCTTCCTGTTCCTGACCTTCGCCGCATTTACAACGATAGTGGCTGTGTTCGAGAACATTATCTCTTTTGACATTGATTTGTTTGGATGGTCAAGAAGCAAGAGTGTTCTGGTGAGTGCGGTATTGATCATTCTGCTTAGTATGCCGTGTGTATTAGGATTCAATGTATTGTCAGGATTTACGCCTCTTGGTGAAGGAACCAATATTATGGATCTGGAAGACTTTATCGTATCTAACAACCTGCTTCCTTTGGGAAGTCTTGGATATGTACTATTCTGTACCCGGAAGAATGGATGGGGATGGGATAACTTCCTGAAAGAAGTGAATACAGGTAAAGGCTTTGATTTCCCAAAAGGGCTGAGAGGATATGTATCTTATATTCTGCCGCTTATTATTATCGTAATCTATCTGAAGGGATACTATGATAAGTTCGCAGGACAGGGGAAAGTAGTGCTGTTAGGATGGATGGCTGCGGCAGTGCTGTTCCTGGGCTTCGTCTTATATTGTGCATTCTATAAAAAAAGAACTAAAGAGTAATGAAGAGTTATGATAAGAGCAGATTTGCAGAGGAGTAGTCATTCGCTGCAAATCTGCTCTTATGTATATCATATGTAACTTTACTCTTATGCCTAAGTAAATTATTGGACTCATCTGAGAGTAAATCAACAAGAATCTTCGATGTTAAGATACTTTTTTCTCTAAGGTACTGACACGTTCCTCCAGATTCGCTACTTTGTTGACAAGCAGGTGGATTGTGTCAGTCTCCACCTTTATCGTGTTGACCGTGTGTTCTAAGTATTCCAGGCGATTCTCAATTCGTTCAAAATGATTATTTGCTTTTATCTGAACCAAATCAACTTCTGAAAGAATGGAGTTCATGAGTTCTCTGTTGTTTTTCTTAATCTTTTTATCTATCTGTGCTGTGTGGGATGCGAATAACTGATCTGTTTTTTTCTCTTGTTCTTCAAGCCTTTGATTAAAATAGGTACTCTGTTCCTCGAGTTTTCGATCAAAGGAAGCACTCTGTTCCTCAAGTTTTCGATCAAAGGAAGCACTCTGCTCCTCGAGCCTTTGATTAAAATAGGCATTCTGTTCGTCGAACCTATGATTAATATAGGTAGTTTGCTCCTTGAATCTCTGCTCGATATTAGCATCTTGTTCCTTAAAACGTTGCTCGATATTGGCATTTTGTTCCTTGAATTTTTGCTCAATATTAGCATTTTGTTCGTCGAATTTTTCATTAATTAAAGTAGATATGGATTGAAGAAATTCTGTATTTGTCATGTGATCACCTCCTCGTCAACTAATGTACATTGATTATAGCATAATATATCAAAAATGTAATTAAGGCTGTACCTGGATTGAAGGAGTCGTATGTTCGTTCACATATTCTTAAGTTTCTGTCAATTGACACCCTGTATAGAAAACGTTATGATGGAGGAAATAAAGTGAATGGAGGTATAACTATATGAGATATCAGATACAGGGAGATACACTTCCGGTTGTGATCTGTCAGCTTGAGGGCGGCGAAAAGATGATCACAGAAGGCGGCGGAATGGCATGGATGTCACCGAATATGCTGATGGAGACGACGACAAACGGAGGAATTGGCA
This sequence comes from Bariatricus sp. SGI.154, assembly GCF_050313795.1. Classification (NCBI taxonomy): domain Bacteria; kingdom Bacillati; phylum Bacillota; class Clostridia; order Lachnospirales; family Lachnospiraceae; genus Bariatricus; species Bariatricus sp. SGI.154. The sequence continues at coordinate 36,172 of NZ_JBNPMC010000001.1, read as the reverse complement.
AAGCATTCGGCAGAATGTTCTCAGGAGAGCACATATTCCAGAATATATATACGGCTCAGGACGGTACTGGCATGATTGCATTTGCATCCAGTTTTCCGGGTTCGATCAAAGCATTCGATATTGCACCGGGGCAAGAGATGATCTTCCAGAAAAGTGCCTTCCTTGCCGGAGAAGCGAGTGTAGAATTATCCGTATTCTTTAATAAAAAGTTCGCTTCCGGATTGTTCGGCGGTGAAGGATTCATTATGCAAAAGGTAAGCGGAATCGGCACGATGTTCGCTGAATTCGATGGTCATGTAGTAGAGTATGAACTTCAGCCGGGGCAGCAGATTGTAGTTGACACCGGACATCTTGCGGCGATGACGGCGACATGTAAGATGGAGGTTAAGAGTGTGCCGGGTGTGAAGAATATGCTGTTTGGCGGTGAGGGAATCTTCAATACAGTGATCAGCGGTCCTGGAAGAGTATGGCTTCAGACCATGCCGATCAGTAATGTGGCAGGTGTCTTAAGACCGTATATGCCATCTGGTTCATAAGGAGAGATAGGATGTATAATGTAACTGATATAAAAGTAGGCTTTCTAGGGTTTGGCAATATGGGGCAGGCTATCGCAGATGGATTGTTATATACGAAGACTCTGCAGCCGGATCAGATATATGCGTGTGGTGGCAGTTATGGAAGATTGAAAAACAATGCCGAAGTAAGAGGTATTCATGCCTGCTATGATGCGAAGGAAGTAGTTGAGGCATCTGATGTCCTTGTGATAGCGGTAAAACCGGGAATGGTAGAACCTGTTCTAAGCCCTTTGGGAGCATTATTGAAAGAAAAGATGATACTCTCAGTAGTTGCGAACTATCTGTTCGAGGATTATGAAAAAATACTGCCGGAAGGATGCCATCACCTTAGTACAATCCCGAATACTCCGGTGTCTGTAGGAGAAGGAATTACGATTTGTGAAAAGAAGCATTCTCTTACGGAAGAAGGATATCGGATTATTATGGAATTGTTGTCTGGAATTGGCCTGGCAGTGGAAGTGGACGGAGATCAGGTTAATATTGCAAGTACGATCAGCGGCTGTGCACCGGCATTTGCCAGTATGTTTACAGAGGCGCTGGCTGATGCGGGCGTGATGTATGGCTTGCCGCGTAAGATGGCATACCAGTTGGCAGGACAGATGATAACGGGAACCGGAAAATTGATGACGGAGTCTGGAAAGCATCCGGGAGAGATGAAGGATAATGTATGCTCTCCGGGGGGAACTACGATTGTGGGCGTGGCTGCGTTGGAGAAGTGTGGAATGCGGGCGGCTGTGATTGAGGCCGTGGAGGCAGTGATGGATAAGTATGGAATTAACTAGAAAATGAAGTTTCCTCCAGATGTTCTCTTCGATACTGGCTGGGAGAGCACCCCATATACCGCTTGAATATCTGCCCGTAGTATGCGGAGGTGGAGAAACCTACTGTGCTTGCAATCTTTGTAACACTTTCTCCTTCCATCAGAAGCGGAAGGCTGTTCTGGATTCTCAGGAAGAGAATATAATCGAAGATTGTCATCTTCATATATTTCTTGAAAAAACGGCAGCATTCGCTCTTGCAGATATTTACATGGTCTGCGATATCATCAAGAGTCAGTTCTTGCGTGTAATTATTTTGTACGAAAGTCAGAATATCTTTTAGTCGTTTCAGATGCTTCTGTGGCTGATGTTCACTGGCAGGAAGAGAAGCGTAGTAGAGGTAGAATCTTCGCCAGATATCGGTCAGGAGCAGATGTACCTGTAATTCATAATCATTCGGAGGAGTCAGGGACAATCGATAGATTTCCTGTACTTTCCGGATGATTTCCTGATGCCAGTCAACATCCTTTCGAAGTTTCAGAGAATGCCATGCTTCATTCGAGGTGATGAAGTCAACATATTTGGTCTGAAGCAGACTGTTCTCATATCCGTAAATGAAACGGGGATGGAAAGTAATGGACAGATAATTACAGTCCTTCCCATCGATCATATATCCTGAATGCAGGGCATTGCTGTTGTTAAACAGACCCTCGCCCTCAGAAAGAGTGTACTTCTTATCGTTCACGTAATACTCAATCTGACCGGACATAATCCAGGTAAGTTCAATCTCGCGGTGCCAGTGCCATAGGAAGGTGCCCTGCTCGTAGGATTGGATTGATTCCGGACTTACATGGACCGGGAATTCATAGTTTCCATGCTGTTTTATTTCTTTTTGGTCTTTTTCAATGTGTAACTGCATAATGAATCACCATTTCCTCAATATTTTTATAATTTTATCAAATATTCTTATTGTGCATGAGGACATATCTCATTATAATCATAAATAAGATAAAGCGATTATGCAAGACGGTTAAGAAAAAAACAAAAAATAATAAAACATGGAGGAAATGACAATGAAAGAGAAATTAGTTCAGCAGTTCAAAGAAGTGTACGGTGGAGAAGGAGAGGTCCATACATATTTCGCGCCGGGACGTGTGAATCTGATCGGAGAGCATACGGATTATAATGGAGGTCATGTATTCCCATGTGCATTGACGCTTGGTACCTATGGAATCGTTAGAAACAGAGAAGACAGACAGTTGCGTTTCTACTCTGTGAACTTTGAAAAACTGGGAGTGATCGAGACAAGTCTTGATGAACTGGTTCCGGACAAGAATGCCAACTGGACGAATTATCCAAAGGGAGTAATGTGGGCATTCGAGAAGAGAGGTTACAAGTTGACTCATGGTTTGGATATTCTGATCTACGGAAATATCCCGAATGGTTCAGGACTTTCTTCTTCCGCATCTTTGGAAGTCCTGACAGGTCTGATTCTTAAGGATACTTTTGGTTTTGATGATGTGTCTATGATAGATGTGGCACTGATTGGACAGGATTCTGAGAATAACTTCAACGGATGTAACTGTGGAATCATGGATCAGTTTGCAAGTGCTATGGGCAAGAAGGATCATGCGATCTTCCTGGATACGAATACATTAAAATACGAATATGCGCCGGTTGTATTAGAGGATGCTAAGATCGTGATCACGAACAGTAAGGTAAAGCACAGCCTGGTAGATTCCGCTTACAACGACAGAAGAAATGAATGTGAGACTGCATTAAAAGAATTGCAGGAAGTAATGGAGATTGATACTTTGGGAGACCTGACAGAGGCAGAATTCGAGGCTCACAAAGACGCGATCAAAGATCCGGTAAGACAGAAACGTGCAAAACATGCAGTATATGAGAACCAGAGAACAGTACGTGCCGTAGAAGCTCTTAAGAACCAGGATGTGGAACTTTTCGGACAGTTGATGAACGCATCTCACGAATCTCTGAGATATGATTACGAAGTGTCTTGCGAGGAGATTGATATTCTGGTAGATCTTGCACAGGCAATGCCGGGAGTGATCGGTTCCCGTATTACCGGAGGCGGATTCGGCGGATGTACCGTAAGTATTGTGAAGAATGATGCGGTTGATACATTTATCGGTGAGATTGGAAAGACATACAAGGAGAAAGTGGGACACGAAGCAGAATTCTATGTAGTAGATATCGGTGATGGCGCAAAGGCAATCTAGTCAGCGTGGATATATCGGTTAAAATGATGAAATGTGAAATATTTTCTTAGTATTGCAAAGGAGAATCAGGAAGATGTTATCTAAAAGTATAAAAAAATTAGTAGAATACGGTATCCAGACAGGGCTTACTCCGGAATGTGAGAGAGTATATACAACGAATCTTCTGCTGGAACTGTTCCATGAAGATGATTATGAAGATGTTGAGATTGAAGCAGGAGAGATTGAATTAGAATCCGTACTGAAAGAATTGTTAGATGAGGCGGCAAGCCGTGGAATCATTGAAAACAGCATCGGATACAGAGATCTGTTCGATACAAAGTTAATGAACTGCCTGGTTCCAAGACCGGCACAGGTGCAGGAGACATTTGCGAAAAAATACGAAGTATCTCCGAAAGAAGCAACCGATTATTACTATAAACTCAGCCAGGACAGCGACTATATTCGTCGCTATCGTGTAAAGAAAGACATGAAGTGGAAAGTGGATTCTCCTTATGGAGAGATTGATATTACGATCAACTTATCCAAACCGGAGAAAGACCCAAAGGCGATTGCAGCAGCCAAGAATGCAAAAGCAAGCAGTTATCCAAAATGTCTGCTTTGCGTAGAGAATGAAGGATATGCAGGACGCTTGAATCATCCTGCACGAGAGAACCATAGAATCATCCCAATCACGGTAAATGACAGCAAGTGGGGATTCCAGTATTCTCCATATGTATACTATAATGAACACTGTATCGTATTCAACGGACAGCATGTGCCGATGAAGATTGAGAAGGCAACATTCATCAAGTTGTTTGATTTTATTAAGTTGTTCCCACATTACTTCCTGGGATCCAATGCAGATCTTCCGATCGTAGGCGGCTCGATCTTAAGCCACGACCATTTCCAGGGCGGACATTATACATTCGCTATGGCAAAAGCACCGATTGAGAAGGAAGTGACGATTCCGGGATATGAGGATGTAGAAGCTGGAATCGTAAAATGGCCATTATCCGTTCTTCGTATCAGAAGCAAGGATGAGAAGAGACTGATTGATCTGGCAGACCATGTACTGGGGGTATGGAGAGGCTATACGGATGAAGCCGCATTCATCTATGCCGAGACAGATGGAGAGCCTCACAATACGATTACGCCGATCGCAAGAAAAGTGGGAGATATCTATGAGTTAGACCTGACACTTAGAAATAACATTACGACAGAAGAGAATCCACTGGGTGTATATCATCCGCATGCAGAGTACCATAACATTAAGAAAGAGAATATCGGTCTGATTGAGGTTATGGGACTGGCGGTATTGCCGGCAAGATTGAAAGAAGAGTTAGAGATCCTTGCTGAGTATCTCGTAGAAGGTAAAGATATCAGAAGCAACGAGAAGATTGAGAAACATGCAGAGTGGGTAGAGAAGTTCCTGCCAAAATACGACAGCATTACGAAAGAGAATGTAATGGATGTGTTGAAAGAAGAAGTTGGAATTACATTTACTCATGTATTGGAAGATGCAGGTGTTTATAAGTGCACGGAGGAAGGACGCGAAGCCTTCATGCGCTTTGTAAATACATTATAGAGGGAATGAGTTGGAGATAGTTGCGTGTTGAGAATGGACGGCGGCGCGGAATGTGTCTGGTGGATTGCAAATCGGAGTATTTCGTGAAGAAGCCGTAACCGCAAAAAGAGCTGGAATCTTGCAATCGAGTACACTCACTCTGAAATCTGATGATTTCGCAGTTCGGATACTCTTGAGAATTTGATTTGTGATCAAATTCTCATGCCAGATTTCGGTTCTTTTTGCGCTAAAGGATTCTAACACTCATGCTACGACGATGTTTCCAAAGTGGCTTTCTGTCTGTATGGAGCGGATCTGGCGGTTCAGAATATTATTTTCGCTCTGAATATTGGCGTGGGATTCTTCCTTTAGTTCTTCCCAGCGTGTATTGGTTTTCATAACCTTATTTTTCTCTGCATCTTTTTCAGCATTATATTTATATAAACATTTTGCCTTATGCGGACATTCACTGCAGTCTGCACATTCATACACCTCAAAAGTCTGTGTATATCCATCCTGTTCTTTGGTTTCTGTTTGGATATGCCTTAATTCCCGTCCGTCATGGCATGCATAATAATGCTCGTCTTTAAAGACTTCGTACTTCATGTTACAATACTTCTCGATGTCTTCTTTATAGGCACGGGGGTTCCACTGCTCATGATCCTGAAGTTTGATATAACTGGCCACCGCATTTTCCTTCAGATACAGAAGATTCATATCCGCGGATAATAAAATAATTTTCCACAGCAACCTGGACATTCTAAGTGGGTTTAAATGCCCGTTCAGCATATGGTCTTCTTTCATCCTTATAAATGTAACTTCCAGGTCTGTCTTCGAATATTTGTCCCGTATCCATACTCGGATAAGAGGGCGTTGTATTTTTTATAAAGAGTATCTATCGTATCCGGCAGTCCGGCAAGATGGTAATTGAGCGTTCCGCTCCAGACAAATGTATAGCGGTTCGCATTGACCTCTATCTTTGTGCCTTCGATATAAAGTTGTTTAAGCGTAATGAGTTCCTCTTTCTCTAACCGATGCAGGAACTGATAATTCGGTTCATCCAATACCTCGCCTTTCCGCTTTTCCATTTGAAGTCATAGAAGGCATCCCTCTTTGGCATAAATCTACAATCCGGTCAACCGCACGCACTTCGCGCATATTTGCGTAAGTAACAACAGCATGCAACATGATTGGATTAGTATCCGGTTCTTCTCCGGTCAAAATAACAGGCAAGCAGACCTGAAAAATCTAAATTCTCCATCACTTTTTTCAGGGTATAGACTGGATCGTCGTCTGGGAAAGCCAATTTGTAGAAGTTGAAACTAATTTTATTACCCAACTCAAAAAAGTCGTTATAATAATCGTAAACGTCAAATTATACGCTTACGGACTATCTATTTCCCGACAGTTCCTTTACGACGATATGCTGAGAACAGCATAAGAAAAGTGACTATTATAGAAAAAGTTACACAGATGAATAATAATTAGTAATATACTACAAGAAAGATCCCTTTGTTTAGCAATAAGGGATCTTTCTTGTAGTATGTTTAAACTTTAATCCAATCTCCAATCCATTGTTTTGTGGTGTAATTATATTGGCGTTTGTATAAAACACCATTTATAGTTTTAAACTTCCAACCGATATCAGCACTAAACAGTGTAATCTCCGGAGAGTCTGCTTCGGGTATATTTTTATGAATTGCTATGGGAGTGGCTGTGGAAAAAGATGCGGCCAATACCGTTGATTCTAAATTAAAACTTAGAAAAAATGCACAAATAATGGCTAAAAAAAATTACGTTTATTTTTCATGAATATGTTTTCCTTTCTTGTAAATTGGTACACTTTGTAATTCGTCGGGAATAGAGTCAATATCTGCAAAATGCTCTCCGCCTACATAAATGGAATATCCGTTTCCGTTATCCAAAATATAAGAGTTGTTTTCGGTGATTTGTACTGCATCATTTGTCTCTGTTTTTTCGAGTTCACGGAAAGAAGCCTCTGGAACAAAGAAGACAGATAAAAGAACTGCAATACACACAAAACAACAACATAAAATTGAGTGTGAGTATTTTTTGTGTTGTATAGATTCTCTGCTGTTAAGAATAAAGTTAATTCGTGTAGTTAATATGGGTTGATTGTTTATTGCAAAGTTCATTAGACGACTTGGTACAATATGTTTAGCAGTTTGTATTTTTTTTGCAGTTTTCACAATTAGATCAGCATAATTTGTGGTATTGAATTTCTGATCGGATTGGATGAGAGAAAAGTCGTTCGATAGTTCCAGGAACAAAGCAAATTCTTTTTTTAGATATTGTACGAATGGGTTCCACCAGTGTATTCGACAGACGATTTCCATTAATAGACCAAACCAAAGATGGTGTTTTTTATAATGTGCAACCTCGTGCAGACAGATGTATTCTAGTTCTTTATCCGAAAAAAATCGATATTAGGAAGAATTAATATAGGTTTCAAGAAACCAGTGATAGCTGGTGAAATTGGTTCGGGAATGATTGCAATTTGTATTGGCTTTTTGTAATGACTATGTAAAAGTTCAAATAAATGGTAATATTTTGCATTATCCTCTACATAAAACTTAGAAAGATAATATTGCAGTCGCACATATTGGGTAAATAGTTGTATTAATAAAATAAGCGCTATAATAAACCAAGCCATAAATATGAAATCAGCAACTCTCATGCTACTGTTGGATACACGAATTGTTGAAAAATCAATTATTCTTGGTAATAATTGATAGGAAAAAACTGTGTAAGTGAATGGGAGATTAAAAGGTATTGCCATACGAACGAGTATAATAAGAATACCTATTAATGAAAACTTTATCGTACGCTCAAAAAAAATTGAAGATCGATGCATGATTATATGCAGGTATCCCATGAGAAAGAGTGTTACAATAAAGCATGTATAAAATGGTCCGAGTGTAAATGACATATTATTTTTCACCTCCTCTTTCTATATCTTGTTTCTTTTGTGCAATTATTTTTTCCAATTCCTCTAATTCGCTTAAACTTGTTTCGGAATCAATTAAAGATGCGATTAGTGAGAATGTTTGTCCTTTTCCAAGGATATCCTTATAGGTATTATCAAGATACTCTTCTTTAGAAATAAGTGGAGCGTAACGTCTTGTCAGTACTGTGCCACTATAGACTATGTCAGTCACTTCAATTGACTTGTTTGCGACTAGTGAACGAAGACAGGCTTGAACAGTATTGATATTTAATGTTTCGTTCTGTTTTACAATGTCAGATGCAATTAAGGGCTTATCGCTGTTCCACAATATTTTCATGATTTCTAACTGTTTTTTTGTAAAGCGCTTTTTCATATCAAACCTCCTTTTTTAAATTTAATCTTGTTATTAAATTATCACACAAAAGAGAAAATATGTAAATACTAAGGAAAGAAAATAATATTTTATCAGTATATAATAAAATGAATAATAAAAAAATAAATTATATGTAAAAGAAAGTTGAAAAAATAAAAAATAATGATATATTAAAAATATACAAACAAAGAATCCTAAAGCTGTAAAACAAAAAAGTAATAAAAAGAAGGATTACTATGAATAAACAGAATAATTTTGATCTTGACTTAAGGAATGTGGAAAATAATGGATCGGCAGGTTCGTTGTCAATCGGTACAAGTGTTCCATGTGAAGTGGCGACTGTTACAATTGGTTTGACAAAAGCAAATAAATGTAAATCTGTTGCCCCCCACAACTGGAATGACTTCTGCATGCTGTAAGAAGAATGCGGCAGAGCCGCAGTGTATTTAAGGTGCTAATAAGAGGAGGTAAGGTGTTGAAGAAAAAAATAAATATGGATGCTAGGAGAATAATTTTTTTTATGGTTGCTTACCTAGTCCCTTGGTTATTTGTACCCTGGATTAAACCTGGCATGATGTCATTAGCATTTGGTGAATATATTATGACGCTTCCAACAAGCGGAGTGATACTCGGACAATGGTATATTAATAAAGGAAAGAAAAGGGACTTTTTTCAAAAGATCTTTATAGTAGGAAGTTGCTGTTGTTCTCTTTATATATTTATCTGTATTGCAGGAATCGTGAAAGAAGAATATATGAATATATGGAATAGAAGTTTATTCGCTGTTTTTAGTCTTTTATTATTTTTTTATTGCCTTTTATATGGTGGGGAATCATTATATCCGTTTAAGAATCAAAAGAAAATGGCAATAATTGTGGGAGCATTAATTGTAATTAAAGGGATTTATTTAGCTGTTTTTGGGGTTAATTTTAATTGCGGAAAGTATATTATCGCTCAAGTTTATGGCATACCTTCTATAATGGCGCTTAGCTGTTTTAATTTTTTAGGAGAAGAGTTCGCCTGGCGAGGATATTTGCAAAAAAGATTACAGAGTTGTGTGGGAAAGCGTATGGGGGTGATTATATTGGGTATTATATGGGAATTATGGCATATACCACTTTGGGTCACGACTTTTCAGCTAAATCGGCAGGAGGCTGGATTAGGAATAATGATTGTAGCAAGATTTATTAATGTGATTGGTTTAGCTATTTTTTTGGGATGGGTATATATGAAAACTGAAAATGTGTGGTTATGTGCGTTGCTACATGGTATGAATAACGCGACATTGACAGGAGTAGCAGATGGCATTTTGGAGGTACACGGAATACCAATAGGGGCAATTATTCAGCCGGTAATATTGTGGATGTTTATTTTCTCAAAAGAATATAGAAAGGAATCTAGCGTTACTCAATATGGTGGTAGACAAAAGACTGAAGTAGTATAAAAGTGAAAGTGTTTGAAATGGAAAGAATAGGAAAGAAAATAGACAACTATATTGAACATGTAATTATTTGTTATGGAAAGAATGATTTTGAAGTGATGAAGAAAGAAAGTATTTCTCTTTTGTTTTTTGCTTCACAGATGATGGGAGCAGACAATACAATTCGACGAAAAGAGGATATTTTAGAAATTGCAGAAAATTTGATAAATCAAATTAATTAAAAGCCAGACATATATGTTGATTTTTTTGATGCGAAAATGTACGGAGAATTGGGGGAATTAGCATTTTCATTCCACGAAATTGAGCAAAAGACAGGAAAACTGAAGGATTCATCAGAACTTCTTAATCGACTCTTTCTAAGAAATGTTTGCCAGAAAATTGTCGGATTTCAGCAGGCTAAGCTTGCATTTGCCACGTATGATATTCTTGGAGGAATTGCAGGAGTGATTTATTATCTTTTGGATTGTCCAGAAATATTGGAAAATTCAGAAGAAAAGCAGAAAGTGCGAGAGTTGATCCGTTTTTTGATTTATCTGTCCGAAGATTATGTTTATCGAGGAAAGAAGGTTCTGAGATATCATATCAGAAGAAAGCAGCAGTGGCTTAAATGGGAACGTAGTCATATGAAAAAGGGACATATTAATTTTGGCACTGCTCATGGGATTATAGTGCCTTTGGTTACGCTTTCAAAAGCGAGAAAACTAAAAATATTGGAAGCAAATCAGGATTATGGGATTATGCAATTGAAAAATTGATTGGCTTATATGAGAGTTTTTGCGTAGAAGAAAATGAAATTGTTCGATATCCAAGAAGGCTGGCGATAGAAGATTTTGTACGAAGAAGGGGAACGGATCTTACGGAAAATAGTGGTTGGGCGTATGATTTGACGTTTGCTTACGACCCACAATCCACCATCCACCATACACCATACACATTCCGCGCTGTCTGTCAGTCTTGATTAGCGCAAGGTTATCTTAGTGAGGAGATTCTCGGCGAGAGTAGGTGAGGGATTTTGGTAATCTGTCTCCCCAATACCGTCCCACATTCATCCACACCAGAATCCTTGCTGGTAAATGTCTCAGAAGACGGGAGGGCAGTCGATGGCGTAGGTTAAGCGGAGCGTTCCGAAGATCCGTCCCCAAGATGTTGGTTCGCGAAGAAGGAGGCGCTATCGCCGACGCCTTCGCAAACCTACAGATTGGTGGACTAGCTGAGGTAGAGCGAAGCCTCGGAGCCAGCGACTGCCCTCCCGGCCTCGGTCGCCATTCACCAGATCCCCTCTTAAATCAAAGCCTTGAACAAAGCCGTGATATCCTCCACAGAAGTCTCCTTCGGATTTCCCGGGCGGCATGCATCTGCGTAAGCAGATTCTGCCAGGAATGGAATATCCTCTTCTTTTACGATCTCTTTTAAGTCTTTCGGAATACCTACGTCTTCTGCTAATTTTCGAACTGCATCTACAGCTGCTTTACGGTATTCTTCCTGAGACATATTCTCTACACCTTCAACACCCATAGCGATTGCGATATCTTTATATTTTGTGCCAGTAGCGTCAGCGTTGTACTCCATAATGCTTGGCAGCAGGATTGCATTAGCGATTCCGTGTGGGGTATCGTATTTTGCGCCTAAGGTATGAGCCATGGAGTGAACGATTCCAAGACCTACGTTAGAGAATCCCATACCTGCAACGTACTGTCCAAGTGCCATGTCAGCACGGCCTTCCGGAGTGTTATTCACAGCGCCTCTTAAAGAACGGGCAATGATCTCGATTGCCTTAAGATGGAACATATCGGACAATTCCCATGCGCCTGCTGTGATATATCCTTCGATTGCATGTGTCAGGGCATCCATACCTGTAGCAGCGGTTAACCCCTTTGGCATACTGGACATCATATCCGGATCAATGATTGCGATAACCGGGATGTCATGTGGGTCAACACATACGAATTTTCTGCTCTTTTCAACGTCTGTAATTACGTAGTTGATCGTAACTTCGGCAGCAGTACCAGCAGTGGTCGGAACTGCGATAATCGGGATAGATTTATTCGGCGTATCAACAGCACCTTCCAGGCTTCTTACATCTTCATGCTCCGGATTAGCAATGATGATTCCGACTGCTTTTGCAGTATCCATAGAAGAACCGCCACCGATGGCAATGATGTAATCAGCATTAGATTTCTTGAATGCTTCTACACCTGTCTGTACATTCTCGATGGTTGGGTTCGGCTTGATGTTAGAGTACAGTTCGTATTCAAGATCGTTCTGGTCAAGCACGTCCAATACCTTCTGGGTTACTCCGAATTTTACAAGGTCCGGATCAGAACATACGAAAGCCTTCTGATAGCCTCTGATTTTCGCTTCAGTTGCAATGTCATTAATTGCACCTGCGCCGTGATAAGATGTTTCGTTTAAAACGAATCTGTTTGACATAATGGTTTTCTCCTTTTCATGAATTTCTACAGTCTGTTATAATTATAACAGACTGTAGAAAATGAAAAAAAGTTACAAAAAAAGCCGCGTGTCACAAAAGTGACAAGCGGTAAAAAGTGTAACATTTTATGGGCTTCCAAAGCATCCGGGGAGAACTGCTGATGGCAGATCCTGTAGATAATGCCTCGTGTTAATTGAGATCAGTAAGAAGTTCTTTCAAAGATCCCGGCAAAGCGAGAATCAAAAGATTCGCCATCTCTTCAGGCTTAAGATCCATATCTTTTCTTGCCCATTCGACGGTCATGTAGATAGATCCGCGGCAATACATTTCTAAGAGAAAACGGATATCCTTATCCAGCGGTTTTCCCGTCTTCTTCCTAATAATATTCGTATAGAATTCCAGGATGCATTCGTAATCATACTGTATAAGAGAATTATAATCCTGCGACTGGAAAGCAGAAGTAAAAAAACAGCGTTCATTCTGGATGAACTGGAATTTTTTAATCAGCCCCTCTTTTAAAGTAAGGCTTACGCCCATCTGCCGGAAGGACTGGTCGGCAAGTTTCTCAAAATGCCAATTCACAAGATCATACTTGTCTTTAAAATTTCGATAGAATGTCTGGCGCGTCATGCCGCTGTTTTCAACGATCTCTTTCACGGTTATCTTATCTAATGGCTTCTTCTCCATGAGCTGCATCATAGAGGAGACGAACTTATTGCGGGTCTTATCTGTGTTGTCCATGCTATGCTTCTCCAATATCATTTGCTACTAATTATTATAGGCATTCAGAAAAAGAAGCGCAACCTTTACTGGAAAATTAGCAGGATAATTTATCACAGAATGGACATAGATTCATCACATACTTTTCAAAATACTGTCTTATATTGGTAACAGATTTTGTGTAATAGGAGGAAGGACATTGATAGAAGTTAAGAATCTTACGAAGAAGTATGGCAGTCATATGGCTGTGGATCACTTAAGTTTTACAGTGGAAAAAGGCCAGATCTATGGATTTCTTGGACCAAATGGTGCGGGCAAATCTACTACGATGAACATTATGACCGGATATCTTGGCGCAACGGAAGGACAGGTGCTGATCAATGGGCACGATATCTTAAAAGAACCGGAAGAGGCGAAGAAGTGTATCGGATATCTGCCGGAATTGCCGCCGCTCTATATGGAGATGACGGTGGAGGAGTATCTGAACTTTGCCGCAGAATTGAAGAAGATTCCGAAGAAGGAGATTGAGAATCAGGTGAATGCAGTCGTTCGTCTTGCGAGACTTCAGGATGTGAAAGGACGGCTGATTCATAATCTGTCTAAGGGATATAAGCAGAGAGTAGGGCTTGCCCAGGCGATGCTAGGATTCCCGGAGATCATTATTCTGGATGAGCCTACGGTAGGGCTGGACCCGAAGCAGATTATTGAGATTCGGGAGTTGATTCGAAGTCTTGCGGAGAATCATACGGTAATCCTAAGTTCCCATATCCTGGCAGAAGTAAGAGAAGTATGCGACTATGTCATGATTATTTCCAATGGCAGACTGGTTGCCAGTGATACGCCGGAGAATCTTGAGAATGTGATGAGCGGTACGGGTCATATTGAGATCGAAGCAAAGGGACAGAAAGATGCAGTGAAAGAGGTCCTGAATCAGATAGAAGCAGTCCAGAAAACAGAGTACAAGGAGAATGCAGATGGAACGGTCGCTGTTCAGATAGAGGTAAAAGGACAAGAAGATATCCGGGAGAGGCTGTTCTTTGCATTTGCAGAGAGGAAGATGTCGCTTTTGACTTTGAAACTGAATAAGTCTACTTTGGAAGAGGTATTCCTGGAATTGACTCAGGGTGATGCGGGTAATTTTAGGAAAGCAGAGAAGGAGGGAAACGGCGATGAAAGCAATCTATAAGAGAGAATTGAGATCATATTTTCATTCTATGATTGGATACATATTTATTGCGTTTTTGATTGCATTTACGGGAATCTATTTTATGGCATATAACCTGAATTATGGTTATCCGTATTTTGCTTATGTATTATCCGGAGTCATCTTCCTTTATCTCATTGCGATTCCTATCCTTACGATGCGCAGTTTTGCAGAGGATCGGAAGAATAAGACAGATCAGCTGCTTTTGACAGCACCGGTGAATCTGTTTCAGGTCGTGATGGGCAAATACCTGGCTATGGTAACGATCCTGGCGGTACCTTGTGTCATCTGCCTTATATTTCCGTTGATCATTAAGTCTCAGGGAACTGCCTATATCCTGATTGATTACCTGTCGATCCTGGTGTTCTTTCTATTGGGATGCGTGTACATTGCGATTGGTATGTTCATCTCATCTCTGACAGAGAGTACTATTATTGCTGCGATTGGAACTTTTGGCATTCTTGTGGTGATGTATCTGTGGAGCGGGATTCTGGATTTCCTGCCCGTATCTGCGATGGCAAATGCAGTCGGTGTTGTGTTGATTCTGTCATGTGTTGTGCTGGCGGTATGGCAGATGACTAAGAACTGGATTGTATGCGCAGGGCTGGAGGTTCTGGTAGTGGCAGGCTGTGCCATTGTCTATGTATGGAAAACCAGTCTCTTCGAGAATCTTCTTGCATCCATTCTGGGGAAACAGGATCTTGTGGATATATTGACAGGCATCTCTTCAAATCATCTTCTGGATATCAGCGGAATCGTATTATATCTTTCGATTGTTGCAGTGTGTATCTTTTTGACTATGCAGATGATACAGAAAAGACGCTGGAGTTAGGAGGGGCTTATGTTAGAAAAGATCAAACATATATTTAAAAGTAAAACTTCCAGGAACGGAAGTTATAGTGTGGGTATGATTGCTCTGGTAGTCTGCATTGTAGTGGTACTGAACCTGATCGTAGGTCAGTTGCCGGAGAATATCCGCAATATAGATATCAGTGACAATAAAATATATGAGATATCTGATACGAGTAAGAAGATATTAAAAGATCTGGATAAAGATATTACTTTCCAGGTATTTGCTAAAAAGAGTTCTGCAGACGAACGGATTAAGACATTTCTTGAGAAATATACGGCTCTGTCCGGTAAGATAAAGGTTGAATGGATCGATCCTGTTCTGCATCCTTCGGAACTGACGGAAAATAATGTAGAGTCGGATACGATACTGATCTCCTGTGAGGATACGGGAAAGAGTACGACGGTTGCCTTTCGTGACATCATCGTTGTAGATGAATATTCATACTATACAACGGGAAGTGCGACAGAGAGTGAATTCGATGGTGAGGGACAGTTTACCAGTGCGGTCAATTATGTGACCAGTGATGCGACAAAGAAGATCTATTACACTTCCGGGCATGGCGAGAGTACCTTCTCCACTTCAGTATCCGACCTTTTGGATAAGAATAATATGACGGAGGAAGAACTGAACCTGCTTATGGCGGAGAAGATCCCAAAGGACTGTGATCTTCTTTTCATGTTTGCGCCTTCGAAAGATATTACGGAAGATGAGAAAACGCTTCTTACAGATTATATGTCTGATGGAGGCAAAGTGTTTGTGATACTGGGAGAGAGTGAGGATGCCACTCCGAATCTGGATGCTTTCCTTACAGAGTATGGTATTGAGCCGGAGAACGGATATATCGCAGATATGCAAAGGAATTATCAAGGCAACTATTATTACATCTTCCCGCAGATTAGTGGTTCGCAGGAAATGACCGAAGGATTGACATCTGATATGGTGCTGCTGATCAATGCGCATGGGTTCACCCTGACAGATCCGGCAAGAGATACGATTAATGTGTCATCATTTATGAGTACTTCTTCAGATGCTTATGCGGTGACTCAGGAAGATCAAAAGCAGGGAACCTATATGTTGGGGGCGGTTGCTACCGAAGAGATTGCGAGTGAGGAAACAGATACAAGTGAGGAATCAGATACAAGTGAGGAATCAGATACAAGTGATGAGAGCAGGCTTACAGTAATTTCTGCTGACAGTTTGATTGATTCCCAGGTGACAGATGCATTCCCGACATTGGAGAATCTGGATCTGTTCATGAATGCAATCTCTGCTAATTTTGATGATGTGGAAAATGTAGCGATTGAGCCGAAGAGCTTGGAGGTTACTTATAATACCATGCAGCATGCGGGAGTTATAAGTTTGCTGGTAATATTCGGAATTCCATTCATCATATTAGTATATGGATTCGCATGCTGGTGGAAGAGAAGAAAGGCATAAGGAGAAGATGAGTCATGAAGCAGAAAAAAGTGATGCTGATACTGGTTGGTATCCTGGTGGTGCTTGCGGCACTTTACGGAGGATTGCGTGTATGGAATCAGAAAAGTCAAGAGAAAGAAGCCAAGCAGGCGGAAGTAGATAAGATTCATATTACAGAGACGGACGGTCTGTCTGCATTCTCCTATACGAATGGTACAGATAATATGGGGTTCGTTCAGGAGAATGACACATGGTATTATGATGAAGATAAAGAGATCCCGGTCTCCCAGAGTACAGTAGAAGGAATTGCAAATGCGATTGAAGGGCTGACAGTAGCAAGAGAACTTGAGAACCCGGATGCGTTAGAAGACTACGGACTGACAGAACCTTCCTACACGATTCAATATACATCGGATGATGGTACGGAATCTGTACTGTATATCGGTGATGCCACGGGAGAAGATTATTATGCAACAGTAGGTGATACTGGCAAGGTATATACCATAACGAGCAGCATTGTATCCCAATTGCAATTCGAACTGTCCGGAGTGGTTAAGAATGATTCTGTTCCGTCGATTGGCAGTGGTAATCTGAAAAAAGTGGAGATTACGGACAATGGCGAGACGATGACTTACAAAGAGGAGGATGAACTTGCAGAATTGGCGGGTGGATTCGGAGTCTTGTCTCTGACAGATTGTGTGAATTATCATGTGTCTGATGAAAATCTTGCCGGATATGGGTTGGATGAAGCGAGTAGAATGACGGTTGTTGCAACCTATAAAGATTCCGGTACGGAAGAAAATGAGACGTTTACTGTATACATAGGTAAAATGGATGAGTCTGGCACATATCGATATCTTTTGGTGAAAGACTCTAAGATGGTATATCAGGTGAGTAAAGATGTGGTAGAGAATATGACTGTGGTTGAAACTGAATCAGAAGAATAACAGATGGTTTTAGGATGAAAAATGATTCTGGAATAAGATATTTGTAAAAAAATGCTGAATCTTGAGACGTAGTTTTGTATAATAGGATGTAAACAAATGATGAGAGAATAATGTAGGAGGAAGAAAATTGAAAAAGGATACATCCAGCACCATTAAACGTGCGGAACGTTTTCAGGTAATATTGATTGGGGAAGGGATACTGGTTGGAGGTATCGGAGGACTTGTGATTGTGCTTTACCGAATGAGTCTGGAATATGCGGGTCAGTGGCTGAATATGATTCTGGAATTCTGTAAGCAGAGCCCGGTGCGGATTGCCGTATGGTTCGTGATACTTCTGGCTATGGCATGTCTGGTAGGGAAACTTCTGAAGTACGAGCCGATGATATCAGGCAGTGGTATCCCTCAATTAGAGGGAGAGATGATTGGCAAATTAGATCAGAAATGGTGGAGAGTCCTGCCGGCGAAGTTCTTCGGCGGATTCTTATGTCTGCTTGGAGGCCTGGCGCTTGGAAGGGAAGGTCCGTCCATCCAGTTGGGAGCCATGGTGGGAAAGGGAGTATCAAAAGGATTAGATCGAGGAAAGACGGAAGAAAAGTTCCTGCTCACTTGCGGGGCAAGCGCAGGTCTTGCTGCGGCGTTCCATGCGCCTCTGGCGGGAGTTATGTTTTCGCTGGAGGAAGTGCATAAGAATTTTTCAGTATCGGTATTGTTATCCGTGATGACGGCATCCCTGACGGCAGATTTTATGGCATCTACAGTCATGGGAGTGGATTCAGTGTTTCAGTTTGAGATCGTGCAGGGATTGCCACAGGAGTATTATTGGATGATTCTGATCTTAGGCATAGTGCTGGGAATCTTAGGGGCATTCTATAATTGGTTCACCCTAAAAGTGCAGTCTTTATATAACCATGCGAAGTTCCTGAATACGACTACAAAACTTATGATACCATTCGTGTGTGCCGGAATTCTTGGATTCACGGTACCGGAACTTCTGGGAAGCGGACATGCATTGATTGAATATCTGACGAATGAAGATGTGATGCTGAAGACAGTGATATTCATACTGATCGGCAGATTTATCTTTTCAGCGATTAGTTTTGGCTCTGGGGCGCCGGGGGGAATCTTCTTCCCGTTATTGGTATTAGGCGGGTTTATTGGAGGAACATTTGCAACGGTAGGCGTCCAGTATTTTGGACTGGATGCGATGTATATCAATAATTTTGTATTGCTTGCAATGGCAGGGTATTTTGCTGCAATTGTAAGAGCGCCATTGACGGGAATTATCCTGATCTTTGAAATGACAGGGTCATTAAGCCATATGTTGTCGCTATCGATTGTTTCGATTGTGGCATATATTGTGGCAACCCTTCTTAGATCGAAGCCAATCTATGAGAGTCTTCTGGAACGGATCTTGGAACGCCAGGGTGAGAAAGTGACGGCGGATCATGGACAGAAGGTATTGACGAACTTCGTGGTTCAGCAGGGATCAAGGCTTGATGAGGCATTGGTCAGTGAGATAGAATGGCCGAATAATTGTCTGCTGGTGGCAATTCAGCGTGGATCTGATGAGATTATTCCGAAGGGGAGGACGAAACTTCAGATTGGGGATGTGATTGTGACTATGACGGATGAAAGAGATGTGGCGGTGGTGCATGATAGGATGGAGGTGCTTTGTCGGGAGAATCTGTGATGAATTTTTTTCAGAATGTACGGTTGCTGTGAGGAAATAGTGCGGTAAGATGCCTCCAGTCGTCAATAACCCATAAGAGAAATAGCGGGTTGTAGGTATGAGGGGATAGGGAGTGTATAGAGAATGGGGAGATGATTCATAGATGAAATGAATAAGTGTGGGTGTTGATAAGGATTTTCAATTTGGATTCTGGGGAATCCTTTGGTACACTATAACTGTATGAGTATGAACGGGGCAGGAGATGGGATTATGGGATCAAATAAGAAGAAAGGTTCAAAGAACGGTATCGACAAAAGCCAGTTGGACAAACTGACAAGACAGCAGTTGAAGGAACTGGAAGAGAAGGAGAAGACGCGCGGGCAGATTATTCTGGACTGGGTTATCATGATATTGCCGGTGGTCTGCGGTATTGTGGCGATCGGAGAGTATCTGTGGGTTCCGGATAATAGTCCGAATAAGAACCCGAATACTTATCTTGGGATGCTTGTGATTTTCATTGCGGCATTTCTTATTTACTTTATCGTTGCTTTGGTGAAAAAGTTAAGAGGGGATAAGACGGTTTTAGATATGCTGCGTTATAGGGCGCCGTTATTTTCGGCGTTGTTCTTACTGTTGGCAGGCTATGATTATCTGACACTGAAGACTGGTATATTGACGCAGCCTTTCGTTCCGTGTATGAATTATATTATAAATATTGCATGGACGGATCGTGCGTATCTGATTGAATGTACATTACATACATTGCGTCTGCTGTTTTTAGGATATTTTATCGGAGTAGCCCTTGGACTGGTGACGGGAATCACCTGTGGATATTCTGAGAAGGTACGGTATTGGGTGAATCCGGTTATCAAGTTCTTGGGACCAATTCCGACATCTACCTGGATTCCGATTGTAATGGTTGTTGCAACTTCGCTGTTTAAAGGTGCGGTGTTCATCATTGCTTTAGGTTCATGGTTTGCGGTTACGGTTGCTTCCATGACAGGTATCTCCAATGTAGACAAGGACTTTTTCGAGGCCGCAAGAACGCTGGGAGCAAGCAGCAGACAGTTGGTATTCAGAGTAGCGATTCCGCACGCGATGCCTTCAATACTGCAGGGCTGTACACAGGCAATGAGTTCTGCATGTGTGGCAATTATGATTGCGGAGATGATGGGTGTAAAAGCCGGATTAGGCTGGTATATGAACTGGGCAAAATCATGGGCGGCATATGATAAGATGTTTGCGGCGTTATTCGTAATTTGTTTCATCTTTACGATTGTAACAAAAGCCCTGGATCTGGTGAAACGGCGCGTATTAAGATGGCAGAATGGAGTTGTGAAGTAAATGGCAGAGAAGAAAGTTACTTTGAAATTAGAGAATGTATCGAAAAGTTTTGCAAAAGTAGAGAACGACGAAGTTACCCATGCTCTGAATGCAATCGATATGGAACTGAAAAGCGGTGAATTCATCAGTCTGGTTGGTCCATCCGGATGTGGGAAATCTACGATTCTTCGCCTTGTTGCCGGTCTGATTACTCCAACTACCGGCAAGATAACCGTAGACGGCAAAGAAATCCTGGAACCGTCACCGGAGCGTGGCATGGTGTTCCAGAAGCCGACCCTATTCCCTTGGCTGACTGTTGAAAAGAATATTGCCTTTAGTCTGAAGATGCAGGGGAAACTTAAGGGGAATGAAGAGAAAGTCGAGCGTATGCTGAAGGTAATCGGATTGGAATCTTTCCGTGAGGATTATCCGGGACAGTTATCTGGTGGTATGGCGCAGAGAGTTGCACTGGTGCGTTCTCTGATCAACGAGCCGGATATCCTGCTCTTAGACGAGCCTTTGGGAGCGCTGGATGCATTTACCCGTATGAATATGCAGGATGAGATCCTTAAGATATGGCAGGAGAGAGGGCAGTTAGCGATCATGGTTACCCATGATGTGGATGAGGCTATCTATATGGGAACCCGTGTCATCGTTATGGATGCGAATCCTGGACGAGTGGTGGCAGATATTAAGATTGATGAAGAATATCCAAGAGACCGTTCTTCGGCAGCGTTTGTTGAGTATCGTAACGAGATTCTTAACAGACTGCATTTTGGAGGCAATAAGTAGGAGTCGCTTATGCCGGGTCTGCGAGAGGAGGCAGACATTTATGATGATCCGACAGATCGGAGATGTTTTCTCTGATTTTATGGATATAGAATAAAAAAAGGAGAGGAAAGTATTTATGAAGTCAATGAAAATCAAAAGGCTTATGGCTGCAATGCTGGTTGGGGTAATGGCATTGTCAATGGCAGCATGCGGTCAGAAAGAAGAAGAACCAAAGGAAGAGACAAAGACTGAAGATTCAGCATCAGCAGATGTTGAGCGTCCGGAGGCTGTATCAGAGGAAGACTGGGAGGCTATGCAGAAAGAGCCTGTATTCGGTACAGAACTTAACTACTTGTTTAACGGTGGTGCTTGTGTATCTGCAAAATATATGGCAGAAGTACAGGGCTACTATGAAGAGTATGGTATCAATGCTACATACATGGAAGGCGAGTCTGTTGTAAATACAGTTGGTACCGGTCAGTGTCTGTGGGGAACAGACCACATTGCAACGATGCTTGTTCCTGTAACGAATGGAGTAGATATGACATTCGTATGTGGTTCTCATATCGGATGTAAATCCATCTATGTTCCGGCTGACAGCGACATCAAGACAGTAGAAGACTTGGTTGGAAAGACGATTGCAATTCATGATGGTATCGGTAACTCAGATCAGAATATCTGCTATCGTATGTTAGACAAGTATGGCGTTGATCCTACTTCAGAAGTAGAGTTCCTTGATATCAACGACAGTGCTGCAACTGTAGCTTCTATGGAGAGTGGAGAAGTTGATGCTTCTATTTTCTCTGATTACTTTGTACTGGCTAACTATCGCGATGATATGCGTATGATCTGTTCTATCACATACAGCGATGAGTTCCAGGATGAGGCTTGCTGTGTAACTGCAATGAATAATGACTTTATCAAGAACAATCCGGTTCATGCAAAATATGTTGTTAAGGCTATCAAGCGTGCAGGTGAGTTCAACCGTCTGAATTCAGAGGAAGCAGTTCAGGCAATGTATGACAACGATAAGATGACCGGTGAAAAAGAAGACCAGTTAGTATTCTGGGATTCACTTCACTTCGGACTGTCTGATGCTTTCACAGAGAGAGCGCTTCGTGAGATCGCAGAAGATTATCTGCGCCTTGGAATCATCACAGATACAGATCTTACTGCTGATGATATTATGGAACTGGCATGGACACCTGTTTGCCCGGATGAAGAGATTGAAGGACTTACAGTTGGTGATCCTGTAGAGCCTGAGAATGCTGTTGTTCCTGTAAAACAGAAAGAGAATCCGGCTGTTGCTGAAGGTTTTGGACTTTCTGAATAATAGAGGAAGATAGAATATTTGTCCTGTGTTAATATGGGAGTGCGATTCGGATGAATTGCACTCCTATTTGTATATGAAGAGGTTTTGCCATACAGATGTATTATTGTTGTTTATATACTTATACACTTTTGAGGATGTTTTTGTAATTAGGCAATTGTGTCTTCTGTGGGAATGTGCTATATTATTGTCACAAATCTATTAATCTAAGAAAATCAAGAAATTCAATTTTTCTATCTGACAATCGTCAGGATTATCCGATTTGTAATTTGGTAAGAGAAAGGTAGGAGATGCCTTTGGCTGAGTTTGGCTTGAGACCTTGAAAGTGGCTTGACAATTGAATATAATGGGGGTAACAGATGGCAGAGAAACTATTGCAGTGGCATCCGGGATTTCATGCTGCCATTCGGATCGAATTACAGGAGGAGGCGGAGACTTTGGAGTTCTATTCAGAGCATGAGCTGAGTAAAAAGCCTTTGCGAATCGATACGCTGGTCGTGAAGAAACTGGATGATAAGCCAATACAGAAGAATATCGGGAAGATATTCCGGGGGCATAATCTGATCGAATATAAGAATCCTGGGGATTCTCTCAATATCAATGATTTTTATCGTGCATATGGATATGCATGTATCTATCAGTCAGATACGCAGAAAGTAAGAGAAATCAGAATGGATGATATTACGATCACATTTATATGCAGCCATTACCCAAGAGAAATATTGAAGATACTAAAAGAAGAACGCGGAATCGAGGTAGAAAAGAAAGAGGATGGAATATACTGGCTTAAGAATGACCCGGTCCCAATGCAGATTATACTGAATCACAGACTTTCGAGAAAGGAGAATCCATGGCTTGGAAGTCTGCGGGCAGATCTGCAGGTGGATGAGGATACAGATCAATTACTGAGAGATTATAGCCGGAATAAAGAGTCGAATCTGTATCAGGCGGCGATGGACCTGATCATACGTGCGAATTGGAAAACGATGGAAGAGGTGAGATTTGTGTGTGACGCATTGAGAGAATTATATGCAGATGAGTTAGAGGCAGAACGAATTAAGGGAGAGGAAAGAGGAGAAGCAAGAGGAATCGAATTAGGGGAAGCAAGAGGAATCGAATTAGGGGAAGCAAGAGGAATCGAATTAGGAGCAGCGAAAGAAGGAAAGCGACTGACTGCTTTGATTCAGCGGCTTCTTGGAGAGAATCTGTTGGATGATTTGAAAAGAGTGAGTGAAGACCGTGCATATTGTGAGCAGATGTACCGAAAATATGGTCTTTGATACTAAGATGTTTACGTTGTAGGATTGCTGAGACGTTTAGACGTAAAATTTTATTCCCGCGAGTAACGAGCCAAGCGGACATGCTTGCATTGGGGTTTTTGACTTTTGGGGGATTTGGATTCAAAAATTTCTGCCCGAAAACCCTTGCAATTCCTAAAATAGTATGCTAACATATATTACAAATTTTGAAAGCAAAGCGATGAAAGAGACTCTGTTCTTTGGAACTTGACAGGAATGAGGCGTCACCGACTGAGAGCGCCGCTTAAGGAATAAGAACAATAGGGAACACTCTGGAGCAGACCGGTTGAAAAGGATTGTAACCAAGACAATGAAAGTAGGTCGGTACGTCGGCACTCGTTACGTGCGTAAGTTGGGGCTCAAGGGCGAGTTCAATGCGGGTGGTACCGCGGAATTATATGATTATGTAATATCTCCGTCCCGGAATACGTTATGTATTCCGGGACTTTTTTATTACAAGATTCCGAGAAACTTCGTTCCCTACGCTGCAAAGACTTTTGGGGAATACACACTCGCATGAAGATGAATACTTACAAGTAAAAGAATGTATTTCTCACTGGGGGAAAGAAGGAGGATCATATGGAATATTTAACAGGTGTAAAACAAAAAGAGACAATGGAAATCAGCCAATTATTGGAAGAGGCGAAACCAGGACAGAAAGTGAAGGTCAATGGGGCAGTTCACACAATCCGTGACATGGGAACGGTGGCATTCGTAATCTTAAGAAAGAGAGAAGGGCTTCTTCAGGGTGTCTATGAGGAAGGAATTGCAAAATTTGACTTGAAAGATATCGAAGAAGCAGCGACAATAGAAGTAGAAGGCGTGTTAGAAGAGAATGAGAAAGCACCGAACGGAATCGAGATTCGTATGGAGACACTCCGCATCTTAAGCGAGCCGGAAGATGAGATGATGCCATTAGCGATTTCCAAATGGAGATTAAACACATCACTAGAGGCAAAGTTGAACTATCGCTCAATTGCTCTTCGGAATGTAAGAGAGCGTGCGAAGTTCAGAATCCAGGAGGGGCTGACCAGGGCATTCCGTGATTTCCTGTATAGCCAGGGATTCACAGAGATCCATACACCGAAGATCGGAGCCAAAGGTGCAGAAGGCGGAGCGAATATCTTCAAACTGGATTATTTCCACAGACCGGCAGTACTGGCACAGAGCCCACAGTTCTATAAGCAGATGATGGTAGGCGTATTCGACAGAGTATTCGAGACTGCTCCGGTATTCCGTGCTGAGAAGCATAACACCAAGCGCCATCTGAATGAATATACGAGCCTTGACTTCGAGATGGGATATATTGATGGGTTCGAAGATATCATGGGAATGGAAACAGGTTATCTTCAGTATGCGATGGAACTGCTTGGGAAAGAATATGCTAAGGAACTGCAGATACTTGGCGTTGAATTGCCAAAAGTCGACCAGATTCCGGCAGTACATTTCCGTGATATTAAGGAAAAAGTATCAGAAAAGTATGGCCATAAGATGCGTAACCCATTTGATCTGGAACCAGAGGAGGAACAGTTGATCAGCCAGTATGCGAAGGAAGAATGGGACAGTGATTTTGTATTTGTTACGCATTATCCTTCCAAGAAGCGTCCGTTCTATGCGATGGACGATCCGGAAGATACCAGATACACGCTGAGTTTTGATCTTCTGTTCCGGGGGATGGAGATTACGACAGGAGGACAGCGTATCCATGATTACAAGATGCTGACAGAAAAGATTGCAGCAAGAGGAATGTCAGAGGAAGGAATGGAGCAGTATCTTAATACATTCAAGCATGGAATGCCGCCTCATGGAGGGCTTGGAATCGGACTGGAGCGTCTGACAATGAAACTGATTGGGGAAGACAACGTAAGAGAGACAACATTGTTCCCAAGGGATTTGAGCAGACTGGAACCATAGGAGAGAAGGCTCCTGGTTTCGGCATTTAAGAGAGGTAAGACTATGTTTGGGAAAAAGTGTACGTTATGCGGGAGCAAGTTGGATGGAAGGGGAATCTGCACCGAATGCGGATTGGATAACAATAAGTCAGAGAAGAATTATCGAATCAACCAGTCTGCAGTAAGACAATCTGCTTTGGCAGGAAAGTCTGGCACGGCAAAGCGATTGGATGTGGCGAAACAAGTTACGGCACAGTCGAAGAAGTATACGCAGCCAAAAACCACATATTATAAAGCAAATCAGCAGAAGAAAGAAAAAAACGGAACATCAAAATGGGTGATAATCACTGTGGTCATTGTCGTGGTATTGATTGGAATTACGATGGTGTCTGTATTTGAAGTGATGGAGAATAATGGAGTTATTCATTCTTCTAACATCTGGCAGGATGATTCCGGTGATTCATGGTGGAACGATTCCGGTGATGCCTATGAAGAGATTGTAAACGATCCTTATGAGTATCTGACTGAAGAACTTCCAGCAAGCGGTACTTCTGTAGAATACCCATTGTCATCTGGCAAATATGTTGCCGGTGTTCATATCCCGGCAGGCAATTATGTGGCGAAAGTACAGGATGATTTTGATGTGGTACAGGTATGGGATTATACCAATGGAATCTACTTGTATGAATATGAAGGAAAAGATGTGGATAATTATCTGGATGACTTAAGGATATATCCGGGCGCAGTTGTGACAGTAAGTTCTGAGACGACGATTATGTTTGCTTCAGAGAATGCCCAGACGGATGATATAGAAGGGATGCCAAACCCATTAACAGCCTTTTATCAGATGAAAGGTGGCGAGGTTTGGACGGCAGGAGAAGATTTCGAAGCCGGAGTATATGATTTGGCAGTTACGGGAGATTATGGTCAGGTGGAAATATGCGTCATGGATGAAGAGGGATATGAGTTAGAAGAGATATACCTGTTCATGGGAACAGAAGGGTCTGACGGCACCACCTATAAGAATATGGTATTCCCGGAAGGCGCCCAGATATCCTGTGATGAAGAGATTGATGTGGAACTGACACCGAGTGAGAAGATAGAATCCATGGATTATATGAGTTTTTATAGAAGATATTAGGAGGAAATAAGATGGCAAATAAGATATCAGATGAGACAATAGAATATGTCGGAATTTTGGCGAAATTGGAATTATCCGGTGAAGAGAAGGAGAATGCCAAAGCCGACATGGAGAAGATGCTGGACTACATTGATACGCTGAATGAGCTGGATACGGAAGGGATAGAGCCTATGTCCCATGTGTTCCCTGTTCACAATGTGTTTCGCGAAGATGTAGTGGTGAATGGAGATGGCAGCAAAGACACGCTTGCCAATGCACCTCTTATGAAGGATAACAGTTTCAAAGTGCCAAAAACAATCGGATAGGAGGAGAACAGCGAAGATGGACATTACAAGTTTGACAGCAGTAGAATTAGGAAAGAAGATTAAGGCAAAAGAAATATCTGTAGTGGATGCTGTGAAGGCTTCTATTGTGCAGATTGAAAAAATGGAAAAAGACGTTCACAGTTTCGTGACGATTGACAAAGAAGGTGCGCTGAAACGTGCCGAAGAAGTGCAGAAACTGATTGATCACGGAACGTTGACCGGTCCACTGGCGGGGGTCCCGGTTGCGATTAAAGATAATATGTGTACAAAGGATATGCTGACAACCTGCAGTTCTAAGATATTGGGCAATTTTAAGCCTACATTTACCGCAGAAGCAGTCTTGAACCTTGAGAGGGCGGGAGCAGTCATCATCGGAAAGACGAATATGGATGAATTTGCCATGGGAAGTACGACTGAGACTTCTTATTATGGAGAAACGAAGAATCCATGGAATCTGAATCATGTTCCGGGCGGTTCTTCTGGTGGTTCCTGTGCGGCAGTAGCAGCAGAGGAATGCCCGTACGCACTGGGATCTGATACAGGCGGGTCTATCCGTCAGCCGAGTTCCTTCTGCGGTGTTGTTGGAATCAAGCCCACATATGGAACAGTATCCCGTTATGGATTGATTGCTTATGGTTCTTCTCTGGATCAGATTGGACCAATTGCAAAGGATGTGGCAGACTGTGCGACAATTCTTGAGGCGATTGCATCCCATGATCCGAAAGACAGCACATCGATTGCCCGTGAAAAATATGATTTTACCAGTGCTCTGGTAGAAGATGTGGAAGGCATGAAGATTGGAATCCCGAAAGATTATTTCGGAGATGGTCTTGATAAAGAAGTAAAAGAGAAGATTCTGGAGGCAGTAAAGGTTCTGGAAGAAAAAGGTGCGATTGTGGAGGAATTCGACTTAAGCCTTGTACAGTATGCGATTCCAGCCTACTATGTCATCGCATCTGCAGAAGCAAGTTCCAACCTGTCCCGTTTTGATGGAGTAAAATATGGCTATCGTACACAAGAGTATGAAGGTCTTCACAATATGTATAAGAAGACTCGTTCCGAAGGTTTCGGAGCAGAGGTGAAGCGTAGGATTATGCTTGGATCTTTTGTATTAAGTTCTGGCTATTATGATGCATATTATCTGAAAGCATTGAGAACAAAGGCGCTGATCAAGCAGGCGTTTGACAATGCATTTGCCAAATATGATGTGATTATTGCACCGGCATCCCCGACGACGGCGCCGGAACTTGGCAAGAGCCTAAGTGATCCGCTTAAGATGTATCTGGGAGATATCTATACGATATCTGTGAACCTTGCAGGCCTTCCGGGAATCAGCATTCCGGTGGGAACGGATTCTAAGGGACTTCCGGTAGGAATGCAGATCATCGGCAATTGTTTTGAGGAAAATAAGATAATCCGCGTGGCATATACATTTGAACAGACCAGGACTTATGAAAGACCAGAGTTAGTAAAGGAGGGCAGATAGTCATGGCAAAACAGTATGAGACAGTCATCGGACTTGAAGTCCATGTAGAATTAGCAACAAAGACAAAGATATTCTGCTCTTGCAGTACCGAATTCGGAGGCGCGCCGAATACCCATACCTGTCCGGTGTGTACAGGTATGCCGGGCTCTCTTCCTGTATTGAACAAGCAGGTGGTTGAATATGCGATGGCAATCGGTTTGGCAACTAACTGTGATATTACACAGGTGTGCAAGTTCGACCGTAAGAATTACTTCTATCCGGATAATCCGCAGAACTATCAGATCTCTCAGTTATATCTGCCGATTGCGAGAAACGGCTATGTAGAGATCGAAGTAGGAGACCTTAAGAAAAAAGTCCGCATTCACGAGATGCATATGGAGGAGGATGCGGGAAAACTGGTTCATGACGAGTGGGATGACACTTCCCTGGTTGATTACAACCGAAGTGGTGTTCCATTGGTAGAGATCGTATCTGAACCGGATATGCGTTCCGCCGATGAAGTAATCGCTTATCTTGAAAAACTGCGTACGATCATTCAATATCTCGGCGCATCTGATTGTAAACTTCAGGAAGGTTCTATGAGAGCCGATGTTAACTTATCGGTAAGAGAGGTTGGAACAGAGAAGTTTGGAATCAGAACAGAGATGAAGAATCTGAATTCTTTCAAAGCAATTGCGAGAGCCATTGAAGGAGAAAGAGAGCGTCAGATTGAATTGTTAGAAGAGGGAAAAGAAGTCATCCAGGAGACCAGAAGATGGGATGATAATAAGGAGTCTTCTTATGCGATGCGTTCCAAAGAAGATGCCCAGGATTATCGTTATTTTCCAGAACCGGATCTGGTGCCGATCGTGATCAGTGATGAATGGATTGCGAAGATTAAGGCACAGCAGCCGGAACTTCGTACGGAGAAACTGGAAAGGTACAAAAAAGAATTCGATATTCCGCAGTATGATGCAGAGATTATCACGAATTCTAAGCATATGGCAGATATCTTTGAAGCCACAACAGCAATCTGCAAGAAGCCGAAGAAAGTATCCAACTGGCTGATGGTTGAGACACTGCGCCTTCTGAAGGATCATGATATGGAGCCGGAAGATATTAAATTTTCACCGGAGAATCTGGCGAAATTAATAGGACTGACTGAAGCAGGAACTGTCAATAGTTCCGTTGCAAAAGAAGTATTTGAAAAAATATTTGCAGAGGATATCGACCCGGAGAAATATGTAGAAGAGCATGGACTTAAGACTGTCAATGATGAAGGTGCTCTGATTGAAGTGCTTGAAAAAGTCATTGCGGATCATCCACAGGCAGTTGCTGATTATAAGGGTGGTAAAGAAAAGGCTCTCGGCGCTTTGGTAGGGCAGACCATGAAAGCCATGAAGGGGAAGGCAAATCCGGGCATGGTTAATCAGAAATTGAAAGAGATGCTTAAGGAATGTTAGACAAGCAGGTATTCTTGTGATACAATTTTGGAGGAATAAAACAAAAAGATAATTTATTATAAAAATGAAAAGGAGATGTCATAATGGGAGGATTTTTTGGTGTAGCATCAAAAAATGATTGTGTATTGGAACTTTTTTATGGAGTAGATTATCATTCACATCTTGGAACGAGACGAGGCGGAATGGCAACATATGGAGAAGATGGTTTCAACCGTGCGATTCATAATATTGAGAATTCGCCATTTCGTACGAAATTCGACCGAGATGTCAGCGAGATGAAAGGACATCTTGGAATTGGATGTATCTCTGATTTTGAGCCACAGCCGCTGTTGATTCAGTCCCATCTGGGAAGTTTTGCGATTACAACGGTTGGTAAGGTGAATAATTATGAAAAGTTATTAAATCTGTTATATAATAATGCACATTCTCATTTTCAGGAGATGACAAATGGACAGATTAATGTAACAGAACTGGTTGCAGCGCTGATCTGTGAAAAAGATTCTATCCTGGAAGGAATCAAATATGTGCAGGAATTGATTGATGGTTCCATGACTATGCTGGTAATGACGAAAGATGGAATCTATGCGGCCAGAGACCGTTACGGAAGAACTCCGCTTGTAGTTGGCCGCAAATCAGATGCTTATTGTGTGTCTTTTGAAAGTCACGCTTATATTAATCTTGGATACACAGATTATAAAATGTTAGGTCCTGCAGAGATTGTGTACGTTACTCCGGAAGGTGTTGAAGTGTTAAGCGGACCGCAGGAAGAGATGAAGATCTGTTCTTTCTTGTGGGTATATTATGGATATCCGACTTCTGCTTATGAGGGTGTTAACGTAGAAGAGATGCGTTATAAATGTGGAAGCATGCTGGCAAAGAGAGATGGGGATTCTGTTCGTCCGGATATTGTTGCGGGTGTACCGGATTCCGGCGTTGCCCATGCGATTGGATATGCGAATGAATCAGGCATTCCATATGCCAGACCGTTTATTAAGTATACTCCGACATGGCCACGTTCTTTCATGCCGACTAATCAGAGTCAGCGTAACCTGATTGCACGTATGAAACTGATCCCGGTACATGCCTTGATTGAGAATAAGAAACTGCTTCTGATTGATGATTCTATCGTGCGTGGAACCCAGCTTCGTGAGACGACAGAATTCTTGTATCAGAGCGGAGCCAAAGAAGTACATGTCCGTCCGGCATGTCCGCCGATTATGTACGGTTGTAAGTATCTGAACTTCTCACGTTCCAAATCAGAGATGGAACTGATCGCAAGGCAGATGATTAAGAAACGTGAAGGTGATGAAGTGTCAAAAGAGGTGCTGGAGGAATATTCGAATCCATGTACTTGCAGATACGCGCAGATGATCGAGGATATCAGGAAACAGCAGAATTTTACGACGCTGCGGTATCATAGACTGGATGATCTGTTGGCATCTATTGGGATTGAGCCTTGTAAGGTTTGTACTTATTGTTTTGACGGGAAAGAGTAAAACGTTGGGAATTTCCAGTATCGGTGTTGTTGCAGCGCTGGTGGTATCCGGGCATCGGTACAGAAGAAAACGGGAGAATAGATAATTGAGTCTGATGACGGAGCGGATGGAAATGATCCATTTGTTCCGTTGTTTTGCAATATAGGAAACTGCGTTCCTATCTTACATCAACTTTCGGGAGGATGTACTATGCATGTCCTTTTTTATAATAGTTTTATAAATAAGTCATTTCTCTTCGGCTATCATACATGATATAATTGATTCGTACAATAATGGAATTAACGTTCGGAGGAAACATATGAGTGGATTTGTCTCATTAGAAGATGTAAAGAAGATATACAGAATGGGCGAAGTCGAGATTATGGCAGCGGCAGGGATTGATTTTCAGATTCATAAAGGAGAATTCGCTGTTGTCGTAGGTCCAAGCGGTGCGGGAAAGACGACGGTTCTGAATATTCTTGGCGGGATGGATACGGCTTCAGAAGGCAAGGTGCTGGTGGATGGGCAGGATATTGCGAGTTATTCCCAGAAGCAGCTTACGGCTTACCGGAGGGATGATATCGGGTTCGTGTTCCAGTTCTATAACCTGATTCCGAACCTAACAGCGTTGGAGAATGTGGAGTTGGCGCTTCAGATCTGCAAGGATCCGATGGATGCCAGAGCGGTGCTGGAAGAGGTAGGGCTTGGAGAACGGCTGGATAATTTCCCTGCGCAGTTATCCGGAGGGGAGCAGCAGAGAGTGTCGATCGCGAGAGCATTGGCGAAGAATCCGAAACTGCTTCTGTGTGATGAACCGACAGGTGCCCTGGATTATAATACGGGGAAATCAATCCTGAAACTGTTGCAGGATACCTGCCGTAATAAGGGAATGACCGTTATCCTGATTACGCATAACTCGGCGATAGCCCCGATGGCAGACCGGGTGATCAAGATTAAGAACGGCAAAGTGGCGGATATCATTGAGAATAAACATCCGGTGCCGGTTGAGACGATAGAATGGTAGAAGACATAGGAGTATTGGGAATAAATGGGAACAAAAGCGACGCGTAAAGATTTTTATATGGAGATTCGAAAGAGTCCGGGACGTTTCCTCTCGATTCTTTTTATCGTTGCGCTGGGTGTGGCGTTTTTCTCAGGGATCCGTTCGTCTGAGCCGTCAATGCGGATTACGGGTGATGCTTATCTGGATGATTCAAGCCTTATGGATATTAAGGCTGTGAGCACGATGGGAATTACAGAGGATGACATTGCAGCGATTGAAGAGGTAGAAGGTGTATGGAGGGCGGAAGGTGCCTATAGTGCGGATTTCTTAACCAACACGGACGAAGAACAGTATGCATTGCATGTCATGTCTCTCGGCGATGAGATGAATATGGCGGAGGTCACAGAAGGGCGTCTGCCTGAGAAAGTGGGAGAATGTCTGGCAGATGATAGAATGGGATATGAAGTGGGAGATAAGATTGTCTTGTTGTCAGGAACGGATGATCCCGTATCGGATACGCTGAAGACAGAGGAACTGACGGTGGTTGGAACAGGAAGCAGTGCGTGTTACATATCTTTAAACCGAGGGAGTACAACCATAGGAACCGGAAGTATTAATGGATTTCTGGTGGTGCCTGAGAATACATTCGATCTGGATGTGTATACGGAAGTCTATGTGCAGGTCGAAGGGGCTGCTGACCTTACGGCATTTACTGATGCATATGATGAGAAGATTGAGGCAGTTATAGATCGAATCGAAGGTATTACGGATGAGCGAAGCGAGGCGCGAAGACAGGATATCATTGATGAGGCGAATGAGGAACTGGAGGATGCAAGAACGGAACTGGCAGAAGGTAAGGCAGAGGCGGAAGCGGAACTTGCAGATGCCGCACAGAAGATCGCGGATGGAGAGAGCCAGATCCAGGAAGCCAGAGCTGAGATAGAAGATGGAAAGAAAAAGATCGCAGATGCAAAATCAACGCTTAATTCGAAGCAAAAAGAACTGGATAGTGCGAAATCTGAATACTATTCCGGTATGCAACAGTTAAGAAATGGAAAAGCGGCATATGAACAAGGGCTTGCAGAGTTTGAAGCCGGCAGACCGGAAGCAGAAGCGAAGATACAGGAGGGAGAAGCGGCACTTGCACAGGGGAGAGAACAATTGGATCAGGGGTGGGCATCCTATTATGAATTGCTGGATGCGATAAAATCATTGGAAGCAATTCTGGAAGGCGCAGGAAACCAGCCGAATCCAGAGCCGGTAGAACCAGAACAGCCGGGCGAACCGGATCCGGTAGCACCAGACCAGTCGAATCAGGAACAACTGGAAACAGTTCGGGCAGGACAGAATCGCACAGGAGAACAGACAGGGCAGCCAGGACAGAGTGCAGACCTTCAGGCACAGTTGGAAGTATTAAAATCACAGGCTGCAGCGGCGAAGCAGGAGTTGGATGCTGCAGAGCAGGAGTATTCAGAACAGAATGCGGCGCTGGAGGCAGCCAGGCAACAGTTTCAGAGTGCGAAGCAGCAGTTGACAGGAACGAAGGTCATGCTGGATGCGAATGAGTCCGTATTACAACAGGCGTATGAACAGATTCAGTCAGGGCAGTCCCAGATTGATTCGGGATGGAAAGAGTTGAAATCTCAGGAGACCACGCTTCTTTCGGGCGAACAGGAATTGGAGGCAAAGACACAAGAATTAGAAGATGCGAAGGCAGACTACGAAGAAGGGAAAAAGGAAGCAGAAGAAGAGATTGCGGATGGCGAGCAGAAGATTGCGGATGCAGAAGCAGAACTAGAAGATCTGGACCTCCCTAAGTGGTATGTCTATGATCGCAGTACGCTTCCTGAACTGAATGGATACGGGGAGAATGCGGACAGAATGCGTGCAATCGGACAGGTATTCCCGGTAATCTTCTTCTTGGTTGCGGCACTGATCAGTCTGACCAGCATGACTCGTATGGTAGAAGAACAGAGAATCGAGATCGGAACGATGAAAGCCCTTGGCTACAGTAAAAGAGCGATTGCCGGAAAATATCTTGGATATGCGCTTCTTGCGACGGTGGGAGGCAGTGTGATTGGCGTGCTGATCGGAGAGAAACTCCTGCCATATATTATTATCTATGCTTATGGAATTATCTATCCACATGTTACGCATATTCTGGTTCCATATAACTGGACTTACGCGGCGATTGCATCCGGAGCGGCGATTGCATGTACAACTGTGGCAACCTTTGGAGCATGCTACAGGGAATTGGGAGCGCAGCCGGCAGTTCTTATGAGACCTCCGGCACCAAAGAAAGGAAAGAGAGTATTCCTGGAGCGAATCGGAATTATCTGGAAACACCTGAATTTTTCGTGGAAGTCTACGATTCGGAATCTGATGCGGTATAAGAAGCGTTTCTTTATGACGATCTTCGGCATCGGAGGCTGTATGGCGCTGATGATAGTAGGATTTGGACTCAGGGATTCTATCTTTGAGATTGCAGATATCCAGTATAAAGAGTTGCAGATATATGATGGAAGCATTTATCTTCAGGAGGATCTGACTGAGGAGGACAAGAACGATCTTCAGGCATTCCTTGAGAAGGACAAGGATGTGGACCGTTTCATGGATGCATATATGAAGAATGTGACGCTGACCAACGGAAAGAAAGAACGGGCGACCTATGAATGTGTATTGGGGACACCGGAAGAAGCGGAACAGTATGTGCATTTCCGAGATCGAAAAACGAAAGAAACTTATGAATTATCAGATCATGGCGTGATTATCAGTGAGAAGACAGCAAAACTTCTAGATGTCAAGATTGGTGATACGATCTACATCAAAGATGAAGAGACCGGCAATAAAGAAGTGAAGATTGAGAATATCTGTGAGAACTATATGGGGCATTATATATATTTTACACCAGTGTATTATGAAGAGGTATTCGGGGAAGAGCCTGAATACAACAGTATTTTCTTCGCGGTAGATGATTCTTATTCTAAGAAAGAATTGGAAGATGTGGGCAAGGAGATTCTGGCAGAAGATGAAGTGTTAAGTGTCAGTTATATGCATGATATCGAGAAACAGTTGAATGATATGCTCAAGAGCCTGAATCTGGTTATTGTGGTATTGATTATCTCTGCCGGCATGCTGGCATTCGTTGTGCTCTATAACCTGAACAATATTAATATCACAGAGCGTCAGAGAGAACTTGCTACATTAAAGGTGCTTGGATTCTACGACCCGGAAGTAGCGGCATATGTATACAGAGAGAATATACTGCTGACTTTCATCGGCGCAGCGGTGGGCGTTGTATTCGGAAAGTTCCTCCATCTGTTTGTGATCCAGACGGTTGAGGTGGATGCAGCGATGTTCGGAAGAACGATCAATCTGCCAAGTTACATATACAGCCTGCTATTTACCCTGGCATTCTCGATGATTGTAAATGGAGTGATGTTCTTTAAACTTCGAAAGATTGATATGGTGGAATCATTAAAGAGTATTGAATAAATATCTGTGTGGAGGAATAAAACTTTAAAAAAGTTTATAAAAAATTAATGTTTTTAAGAAAATTGTTAGCACT